>JAEXRM010000057.1 GCA_023440865.1 Bacillota bacterium | reverse complement strand
ATGCCGCGCAGCATGGTTCCCTTCGTACTATACCCAGATGGGCCTTGTGGCCTCAGTAGATTCATGAACCTGGCCCACTTTCATTTTACCCAATTCTTAAACAAAGTTGAATGATTAAATCGTCTATTCCTGTGCATATTTCGTTGTGAAGGCAATGTCAGAATCGTGCGAGTTCGAGGTCGAATATGCGATAGAACCATGCGCAGGCACAATGGTATAATCAATGGCATGCGTGCAGCAACAGGCTGCGCAGGACACCGCAGGGAGTGAAGGAACATGATGAAGCAAGCCGGCAAGAACGCATCCAGCACGCAGGCCCGCAAGGTGGGGGAGTTTCTCCGCAGCCGGGGCATGCATCACGACACCATCGACTTCAACGAAAACGTGGACCGCTTCGTGCAGGAGATGGAACGCGGATTGGCCGGGCAGGGCGGTTCGCTGCCGATGATTCCCACCTACATCTCCATGGTCGACGATGTGCCGCGCAACGAACCCGTCATCGTCATCGATGCGGGCGGCACCAATTTCCGTGTGGCGCTCGTGCACTTCGACGCCGACGGCCAGCCCGTCATCACGGATCTGAAGAACCATGCGATGCCCGGCACGAAGGGCGAGCTCGACCGCGACACCTTCTTCGACACGATGGCTGCCTACCTCGAGCCCGTGCTGGGCAAGAGCACGAGGATCGGGTTCTGTTTCTCCTATCCGTGCGAGATCCAGCCGGACCGCGATGGCAAGCTGCTGTACTTCACCAAGGAGGTCAAGGTCAACGGCGTCAACGGCGAGTTGCTCGGCAAGGGCCTGAAGGAGGCCATCGGGAAGAAGGGCCACCAGCAACCGGAGTCGGTTGTCGTGCTCAACGACACGGTCGCCGCGCTGCTGGGCGGACGCGCGGCATTCCCGCAGCGGTCGTTCGACGGCTTCATCGGCTTCATTCTCGGCACCGGCACCAACACCTGCTACATCGAGAACACGCGCAACATCACCAAGCTCGCGGCTGTGGCGGCCCATGACGGCAACATGCTCATCAACGTCGAGTCCGGCGGTTACGAGGGGCTTCCGCGCGGCGCGTTCGACGAGGCGTTCGACGCGGCGACCGTCAATCCCGGTCGTTATGCGCTTGAGAAGATGATCTCCGGCGGATACCAGGGTGGCCTGTTCCAGGTGGTCATTCAGGGCGCCGTTGATGCGGGCCTGTTCTCCGAGCGGTTTGCCGGTGCGTTCCGCATGGTCGGCACGCTGGTATCCAAGGACATCGACGATTTCCTGTTCTTCCCGAAATCCGAGAAGAGCGTGCTGGCCAAGTGCTGCGGCTTCGGCGATTCCCAGGCGGAACAGGACGATCGGCTGGTCCTGTATCACATCATCGACGTGATCATCGAGCGCGCGGCCAAGTGCACGGCCATCAACCTCACGACCGCGGTCGTGAAGTCCGGAAAGGGTGCCGATCCGCTGTTCCCGGTATGCATCGCGGCCGACGGTTCGACGTTCTACAAGTCCAAGCTCTTCCGCGGCAAGCTCGACACATACATTGTCAGGCACCTCAACGGAGAACGCGGCCTGTACTGCGAATTCGTGAAGGCGGAGAACGCCAATCTCATCGGAACGGCCATCGCAGGGCTGCTGTAAGGTATCGGCGATTTGTCCATACTACATAGGGTGACCAGATTCGTGACCACCTTCCGATCGAATGACCTCTGTCGGAAGGTGGTTGCTTTTTACAGAAAATCCGGTCACAGAGTTCGTTGTAGGTTCTGTCATCGAGGCAGAGGTTCGGTGAGACCATGAAGAGTTTGTCGCGACGCGTATTGATCATGTTCCTTGAGAAATAGGCCTCGTACTATCTGTGCACTTCCCGAAGGAAGAGGAGGGTGGCAGCCATGTAGTCGTTTCAAGAGAGGCAAGTCAATGCATGGCGCCCGAAAAGGAGGCGCCGATCGCGCCTGCTGAAGACTCAATGCAGCTCGCCGCACAGGTTCCGCGTCATCAGGCTGCGGATCCCATCGGGGTCGCCGGTCTGGCCGAGCACCCACATGAGCTTGACGACGGCGGACTCGCGCGTCATGTCATGTACGGGGATGATGCCTTCGGCCATGGCCACACGGCCCACCTCATAGATGGAGGGATCGGACCGGCCATACAGGCATTGGCTGGTGACGACGACCGGGATGCCCTGCCGCACCAGTTCGCCGAGCTTGTCGACGAGGTTGCGGCGGAGGGAGTGGAGTCCGCCGATGCCGAACGCCTCGATGACCAGCCCCTTGTAGCCCATGGCGGGAAATGCGTCGAAGAACTCGGTGCGGGTTCCCGGGATGAGCTTGAGCAGGAAGACACGGGTGTCGAGCTCGAATCGGAAGGCCGGTGATGGGGCGGAGCCGGGCGCGCGCATGCCATGTGTGTTGTCCGAGGGTGCAGCCTCATCAAACGCGTTGGACATGCTGCCGGTGTTCGCATTGGCCAGCAGGGAACGTCCCCATTCCGTGAAATCGGGCCGATGCGGATCGAAGCCGCTGTCCATGATCGCAACCGGCGGCGCGTTGATGCTTTCAAAGGCGTCGAAGCCCAGTGTGCGGACCTTGCTGGCGCGCGTTCCCGCGATGAGGCGGCGGTCGAAGGCGACATGCACGCCCTGGAACCCGTCGAGGCAGGCGGCTGTGAACGCGGTCAGCAGGTTGATGCGCGCATCGGTCAGCGGATGGTTGATCGGAAGCTGCGAGCCGGTAAGGATGACCGGCTTTCCAAGCCCCTGCAGCATGAAGGACAGTGCGGCCGCGGTATAGGCCATCGTGTCGGTGCCATGCGTGATGACAAAGCCATCGTAACGGGTGAACTCGTCGCGGATGGCTTCCGCCATGACACGCCATTCCTCCGGCTGGATGTTCGAGCTGTCGAGATGGAACAGGTCGCGGGATGCGACCTCGCAGAGCTCATTCAGGCCGGGAAGAGCCTGGATGAGCGCAGCGGACGCAATGCCGGGAGCCAGGCCGTTCGTCTCCTGTAGCGATGCGATGGTGCCGCCGGTGGCGAGCAGGAGGATGCGTTTCATGGCGAGCGGTCCTTTCGGGGTGGAGAAGTGGCGCATGCCGCAATGATGGGCAAGGCATGACCCGACGGATTGAGCATACCGCAGGGACCCGATGGCGGCAAGCGGTTTGCGTGGTGTTTACGGATCTCCCCGGCGGCGGCGGTGTGTTTGATCATTTGGCGATATGGGGACTGTGCTGTCAGCGGTATTGGGATCGTACTGCCAGCGTATATGGATCGCCCTACCAGCGTATATGGATCGCCCTACCAGCGTTTTGCGTCGTCCCCTCATTTGACAGACTGGAGAATGCCGGCATATGCTGATCTCCAAGGATGCATTCCGTAGATGCATCCCATGGATGGCAGGAGGATTTCCCAATGCAGGAGACAAGCAGCGGCATGCAGTCGCATGCTGCCCATTCGGATGGTTCAACACAATCCATATGCGAGGAATCCGCACCGGAGCGCCGGCCGGTGGTTGTCATCGCCATCGATTCCTTCAAGGGGTGCATTTCCTCGCTGGATGCGGCGGCAGAACTGTCCGCCGGGCTCAAGCGCGAGGCGCCGGAAGTCGAAGTGCGCATCCTGCCTGTGGCCGATGGCGGCGAGGGAACCGTGGAGGCCATCGCACACGGCATCGGTGGCACATGGGTTGGTTGCCGGGTGCATGGTCCGCTGGGCGATTGGGTCGATGCCAGGTACCTGATGACGGGAGCCGATACGGCCATCCTCGAGTTGGCTGCGGCATCCGGCTTGCCCCTGGTTCCAGCCGAAATGCGCAATCCGCTTCGGACGAACACATACGGCACGGGCGAGATGATCCGTGATGCGCTGGAGCGTGGATGCCGCAACCTCTTTCTGGGTGTCGGCGGGTCGGCGACGAACGATGGGGGCGTCGGCCTGGCCGAAGCGCTGGGTGTGCGTTTTTTCGATGCGGAGGACAGGCCGGTTCATTTCGACGGTACATCCGCGGCATGGACGGGTGGGGAAGGTGTGGAGCGGATTGCCCGCATCGATCTTGCACACCTGCATCCTGCCGTGCGGGAGATGACCCTGACCGTCGCCTGTGATGTTGACAATCCGCTGTGCGGGCCACTTGGCGCGAGTGTGGTGTTCGGCCCGCAGAAGGGCGCCACGCAGGAAGAGGTTGTAAGGCTCGATGCGGCTTTGGTCCATTACGCGGCGACTGTTGCGCGGCACACCGGTATTGAGACGGCCTACATGCCCGGAGCGGGAGCGGCCGGAGGCGTGAACGCCTCCCTGGTTCCCTTCTTTGGTGCGAGGCTCAAGCCCGGCATCCAATGGGTGCTGGAGGCAATCGGACTGCGCGGGCAGCTTGCGGGTGCGCACCTGGTCATCACCGGAGAGGGTCGGATGGATGGACAATCGATCCATGGCAAGGCACCCGTCGGTGTTGCCGCGCTGGCAATGGAAGCCGGCATACCTGTGGTTGCCGTTGTCGGGGACACCGGTCCGGGCATCGAGGCGGTGTACGGTCATGGGATCGACCGCGTGCTGAAGCTGCGACGTGCGTCCATGAGCCTCGAGGCGTCGATCGCCTCCGTCCGCATCCGGCTTCGTGACGCGGGCGCCCGCATCGCCCGCGAATGCCTGCATGGCGGCTTCGTTCCAGACCAGTCCGGGCCGCAGGAGGCGTGAATGAAACCACCCCTTCACCTGAATGAACAGCAGGCGGCCTTCGTGCGCCATCGGGAGGGTCCGGCTGCGCTGTTGGCCGTGCCCGGATCCGGCAAGACGACCACCATGGTCTGCCGGACCGCCGCTCTCATCCAGAGCGGCGTGCCGGCAGAACGCATCCTGACGATGACGTTCACAAAGGCAGCCGCACTCGACATGACCAGACGGTATGCCGAGCTGTATGGCCGGTCGGCGGATACGGGTGCGTCCGATCCGGAGGCGCTGGCCCATGCGGGTCATCTGGCGCACTTCTCAACCATCCACAGCTTTTCGCTGCACGTGGTCAAGTACTACTGCCGCCGCAGGAACCGGTCGATGCCGGTGATCCTCGCCGAGTCGGGCCCGCGGACCGATGCCGCCGGCAATCCCACGCGCACCGCCGTCCTGTCGGACCTGTACCGGGAAACCGTCGGCGGCCGCATCGGTGAGGATACGCTCGAGACGCTCTCCATGGCGATTTCGCTGGCCAAGAACACAATGGCCGATCCGCAGGCGGCCTCTGCATCGCTCGAACGCGGCATCCGCGGCTTCGGGCAGATTTTTCGCGCATACGAGCTGTTCAAGAAGGACAGGCGACTGATTGACTTCGACGACATGCTGACCGTGTGCCACCGCATCCTGTCGATGGACAAGGGCATTCTGGAGGAGATCCGCTCCCGGTATGACTATGTGCAGGTGGACGAGGCCCAGGATTCCTCGCTAGTGCAGCATGCGATCATCGATCTGGTCGCTCAGCCGAAGAACAACATTGTGCTCATCGGCGACGAGGACCAGAGCATCTACGTCTGGCGCGGCGCGCATCCATCGGGCCTGTTGGGTTTTTCCAAACGCTATCCGGGTGCGAAGGTCTTTCTGATGGAGACCAATTACCGCAGCCGGGCGCCCATCGTACAACTGGCGGACCGCTTCATTCGCCGGAACACGGAGCGCACCGAGAAGCATCTGGTGGCGGGGTTGCACGCGGCAGCCAGGTCCGGATCCGGAAGCAAGCTCGATGACGCCTGCATCCGGATCCGGCGGGTCAAGGGCATCTCCGAACAGTACGCGCTGATCCGCAAGGAGCTCGATCCCAAGCAGGGGACGGCCATCCTCTACCGGAACAACCGCTCCGCCTATGGCCTGGCCGATATGCTCGACCGAGAGGGCATCGCTTTTTCCCTGCGCGATTTCAAGGATACCCTGTTCAATCATTGGGTGACCCGTGACATCCGCGCCTTTCTGACCCTCATGCTCGATCCGTCCGACCGGGAGGCCTTTTTCCTTGTGGCAGGCCGCATGAACGCCTACCTGTCGCGTGACGTGCTCGATCAGATGAAGGACCTGCCGCCGAGCGGCAGCATCTTCGCCCAAATCCGGAAGGCGGCGATGCTGCCGAACTTCCAGCGCATGCGGCTGGAGGAGGTGGAACAGCGGTTCCGGCGGTTGGCGAGGTTGAAGCCATATGATGCCATCATCGGCCTGCTTGACTGCGTTTCCTATGAAAACGCCATTGAGTTTGCGTCCCGTACACAGGGCTACTCCCCCGATTTCCTCGAGGGGCTGGTCGACACGCTGTTGGGCATCGCCGCCCATCAGACCGGCATCCCTGCCTTTCTGGCTCGTCTGGACGCGCTTCGGGGCATCCTCGAGGAGGCGAAGGCGCCGGAACGGCGGCGTTTCCGGTTGACGCTCTCCACCGTGCATTCAGCGAAGGGACTGGAGTTCGACCGCGTGTTCCTGGTGGACATGGTCGAAGGGGAGTTCCCGTCGGGCGATACGGAGGAAGCGGGGGCCGCCGCGGAGGAGGAACGCCGGCTGTGCTACGTGGCCATCACGCGTGCGCGGCATGACCTGCAGGTGCTTGTACCCCTGACATGGGGGCGAAAGAAGGCGGAGCCGTCGCGCTTCGTGCGGGAGATGGAGGCCGTGCTGCGGCCGGAGGGGGATGTACGGTGATCTCGTCACGGCCTTGGGCAGACAATTCATTTTGACAGGCCGACGATAAGGGAATATGGAACTCATGAACAACCGACATGACATCAAACGAGGACAAGAACGAGAGGCAGGTGCATGACATGGACAGGATGCTGATTGTGATCGACATGCAGAACGATTTCATCGACGGCGCGCTCGGCACCAGGGAGGCAACCGGCATTGTGGAGCGGGTCGCGGCCAAGATCACCCGATACAGGCAGTCCGGTGATGCTGTCGTCTTCACGCGGGACACCCACGGCGCCGATTATCCCATGACACAGGAGGGCCGGGCATTGCCGGTCACGCATTGCGTCAAGGGGACGAACGGGTGGGAGATCAGTCCCCTGCTGGATACAACCGGCGCGGAGATTCTCGACAAGCCGTCTTTCGGGTCCCTCGAGCTGGCCGAACATGTGGCGGGAAAGGCTCCCGTGGAAATCGAGCTGGTCGGCCTCTGCACGGATATCTGCGTCATTTCGAATGCGCTGATCCTCAAAGCCCGGCTGCCCGAGACCCGCATTACCGTCGATGCGGGGTGCTGCGCGGGCGTCACGCCCGAAAGCCATGCCAACGCGTTGCAGGCGATGAAGATGTGCCAGATTCATGTCATCGATGAGTCGTCCTCACAAGGAGAACGGTCGGACGCATGACATGCGTCATCTCCGTGATTGGCTTCGGGCATAAAAAAAGGAACCGTCGAAACGGTTCCTTTTTCTGGTGCGATCGGCGGGACTTGAACCCGCATGCTCGCGCATACGCCCCTCAAACGTACGTGTCTGCCAGTTCCACCACGATCGCATGAACGAGCTGTGCTCGTGAGGGTGAAAGTCGCTGATGATCGAAGTTTTCGTTCGTCGCGTCAGCGGCAAGTGTTATTATACAGGGTGGCCCCGAACGTGTCAACCCGTTTCCCCCCAAGTTTTCGAAATTGGCTGAAACAGCCGTTTTCGAGGCGATTTGCCATGCCAGGCCGTTGTGCCCGCATCCGGATGCGCGCACCGGTTCGGGCACCTCTCCGAGGCGGATGTCGGAAGCTTCAGGTTTGACATATGCCGATCGTCGCGGCACGCCTGTTACAAAGGTCAGGAAAAATCAGACATTGGTTGCCGGGCTGCGCTTTTCTCTGTTACAATGAAAGGCAAGGCGCTGAAAAAGGAGCCGATTCCAGCCCGGCGTACGGCCCCTGCCGGTGTTGGGGGCGTATCGCCCCGGCATTGCGTGCGGTCTCGCTGATGTGGCGGAAACAAGGAGCTGAACATGCAGGAGAAGAACAAGCCGGGCGAGTTGCGGACGGATGCGACTGCCGCCGACCCGATGGAAGGCATCAAACCCCGTTTGAACAAGTTGCCCTGGGAGCGTGACGTGCAGGATGATACGTCGGACAGGGACGACATGCCTCCTGCCGCGGACTCCGGACCGGATGCAGCGGGTGGTGCGATGGACGATGAGTCCGCCGGCGTATCCGGCGTGTCGACGCAGTCAGACGGCACCTTCTCCGTTCCGGCAGCCGCGGAGGTGCCGGACATGCGCGGCCGGGAGGCGGAAGACGCTCCCCGTCAGCCCTACCAGGTCGGTGTCAGGACATATGCCAGTCCGGATACAGCCATCGATTCCGCCGCGAATGAGAAGCTGTTCGCCATGGGGGTGGATGAGTACGAGGTCGAGCGGTCGCGCATCCGCATCTTCTTCGACGTGTTGTTCGGGAAGATATGGAAGTTGATGTCCCTCAACCTGCTGACCAGCCTGTTCAATCTGCCCGCCTTGATTTTCATGGGTTTCTTCGCCATCACGTACATGCAGTTCATCTATCCCGCCGTTTTTCAGACCGACGGCGGAAATGAGGCCCTCGCATCGCTGATGGTGCTGTTCCTGCCTGTCGGCCTGATGTTCCTCTCGATCCCGTTTGTGGCCTTCGGGCCGGCACAGGCGGGCATGCACTACATCCTGCGCAACTATGCCTATGAGAACCCGGTGTTCCTTGGCAGCGATTTCAGGGACAAGCTCAAGGAGAACTTCAAGCAGGGACTCGCGGTTTCGGTCATCAACCTGCTCGTGTTCGTCATCGCCTTCCTCGACCTGTACATGTATCCGCGCATGTCAGCGAGCATGGGACCGCTGATATCGGTGGCCGGTGTGCTGCTGGTCGTCGCATTCATCGTGTTCGTCATGATGAGCATGTACATCTATCCGATGATGGTCCGCTACCGGCTCACGCTGAAGAATCTGTACCGCAACGCGTTCCTGTTCGCCATCGGCAAGTTCCTGCCGAACCTGCTGATCCTGATCCTTGTGGTCACCTTTTCGTTCGGTCCCTTCCTCGTCGCCGGCCTGTTCGGCAACGTCATCGGCTACCTGATCGCCTATTTGTTCCATGTGCTGCTCGGGCTGACCTTGCCGGGCCTGATCATGAGCTTCCTGATCAATCCGATGCTCGACAAGGTCATGACGCCCGCGGCCGAGTCGGAGGAAGAAAAGGAAGCGGACGCGGAGTGAGTCGCCTGTCTTCGGACCGCGATTCCTGACGTCAAATCAAGTCGAAGACCACAATGGGTTTGGAAGCGGATGCTTCCGAACCCATTGCATGTTTGTGTGCCGCGACCCTGCACCCGATGCTGTGCGGACTGACCGGGATCGTCATTCGGCGAACAGGTTTTTCATCGTGTAGAAGCCCGGACCCTTGCCGGCAAGATAACGGGCCGCCGCCAATGCACCCTCCGCGAAGATGGAACGCGAGAGGGCGGTGTGCGTGAGCTCGATGAGCTCATCCTGCCCTGCAAAGAGCACGGTGTGCTCACCGGGGATGGTCCCCCCGCGTACGGCATGGATGCCGATTTCGTTTTTCGTGCGCTTGGCTTCGTTCCCATGCCGACCATTGACATATGCCATGTTCACCCCGGCGATCGCCTCGTTCATCGCATCCGCGATGGCGAGGGCCGTTCCGCTCGGCGCGTCGAGCTTCTGGTTGTGGTGCTTTTCCACGATCTCGATGTCGAAATCCCGGTACAAGGCCTTTGCCGCCTTTTGTGCCAGCTCGATCAGCAGGTTCACGCCAAGGGACATGTTCGCGGATCGCAGCACGGCGGTTTTTTCCGATGCCGTGCGCAAGGTGGCGAGTTGCGCCTCGGAAAGGCCCGTGGTGCACATGACGATGGGTGTGCGGTTTGCCACCGCCCAGTCAAGCGCCTTTTGCGTGCCGGACGGATGGGAGAAGTCGATCACGACATCCACCTGCTCCTGCACGTTTTCGAGATCGGCGTAGATGGGGTAGGTGTTGAGGTTGGTGGGGTGGATGTCGATGCCGGCGGCAATGACGAGGTCTGTCCGCTCCTTTGCGGACAGTGTGATGGCCTGGCCCATGCGGCCGTTGCATCCGATCAGCAGAATCCGGATCATGGTGTCCTCCCGCGCGCAGGGGGCGCGCCGTGTGATGCTAGCTCATGTGCCGCCAGGATGTGGTGTTGCCGTGACAGGTCATGCCGGCGTGGCTTCCGGACAGGATCAACGGCCGGCTTCCCGCAGCACCTTATAGCAGACCGTATGACTGCATGGCCTTTTGCAGCCGCGCACGCCCCTCGGCGCTCATCTCGACCAGTGGCATGCGGCACTGGCCGACGTTCATGCCGGCAAGGTTCATGGCTTCCTTGATCGGAATGGGACTGGTTTCGCAGAACAGGGCCTGCACCAGCGGGATGGCCGCGATCTGCAGATCGCGCGCGCGCTGGTGGTCGCCTGCGAACCAGGCGTGGACCATGTCGTGCGTCTGCCTGGGAATGAGGTTTGCCATGACCGAGATGACGCCCTGACCGCCGAGTGAAAGCAGCGGTACGATGAGGCCGTCCTCGCCTGACCAGAAGGTGAGCTTGTCCGTCAGGGCCATCACCTCCGGCACATGCAGCAGGTTGCATTCCTTCACGCCTACGATGTTCGGCACCTCGGCAAGACGCGCGAGGGTGGCCGGCGCGATGTCGAGATTGGTGCGGGAAGGCACGTTGTACAACACGACCGGCAGGCTCGTGTTCTCCGCGATGGTACTGAAGTGCCGGTACAAGCCTTCCTGCGTGGTCTTGTTGTAGTAAGGGGTGACCGAGAGAATGGAGTCGGCGCCGATCGATTCGGCGTACTTCGTCAGCTGGATGGCGTGCCTGGTATCGTTGCTGCCGGTGTTGGCCATGACATGCACGCGACCGGCCACTTTCCCGATGGTGAACTTCATGACGGCCATGTGCTCTTCGTCCGGCATCGTGGAGGACTCGCCCGTGGTGCCGCAGGTGACGATGGCGTCCGTGCCGGAGGCGATCTGCCATTCCACGAGTTCCTCGAGTTTGCCCCAGTCCACACCATCCTCGGTGAACGGTGTGACAATGGCGACGCAGGACCCGGTGAACAAGGGCTTTCTCATGACTCACTCTTCCTTTCCCGTGCGCTGGGCGACGGATGACAAGATGGACAAAACAAAAACCGCCGGCAGCATAAGCGATCGGCGGTCATTTTGCACGCGACATGCGGCAACCTGTTCCTTCCGATAGCGCTCCATCCGCCCTTGTGGGGGGATGACAGTCCGGCGGCTGTTGACCGATGGACCAGGCGACTGCCGTGCAGGCGGCGAGCCCCTTCGGCAACGGCCCCTTTCGATCGGGTTCAACGGGCTCTGCAGCCCTCTTCCGACGTACTGATGGACATTGCACCTCTATCTGCAAGAGGATGAAATTACAAGTATGGTACCATGGTTCTGTTTTGTTGTCAAACAAAGGCGCGCAATGGTATGATGAGGGTGCCTGCGGGGTTTCGGACCTGCGCTGCGACACGGTTCGGACTGCTGTCCCGACGGGGTTTGAGAGACTTTTCCGGAGGCGGCCCGGCCCTCGGGCCGACGGCAGGTCTGTTCAAAGCGGCGCTGTCGGCTTATGATGCCGGAACCCCCGGGAGCACCGGTTGACGCTTCACCCCCGATGGACCAAAGACGATACGGTATGGCCGGCCTGTCCGGTTCGCCGCAGGAGGAACAGCCTTGGCTCAGTCGAAACCACACGGATCCAAAAACGGATATGCGGGCACCCGGACCGGTGATGGCACGCGCACGGGCCAGGGGGGCCGTGCGAAAGAGGCGGGCAACCGCATTGCCGACAGCCGCGGCAGTGGAAGGAACGACAGCCGTGGCACCGTGACGCGAAATGCAGGAACCGCAGCCGCCGCGAGCCGCTCCGGCAGCAGGAGCGCCGGCTCCGCCGGCACCACGGGGCGCACGGGCTCTCAGGGGGGTGCCGGCCGTCCCGGAGGCGGGGGCGGCAACAAGCGTCCACAAGGCACATCCGGCTCCCCCGGAAATCCCCGCGGGGGCGTACCCTATGCCAACTCCGTGACCGGTGTGCCTGGCGGCCTCGCAACACCATCCCGCAACGGGGCGACGGGAAGCCGCTCCGGCGGTTCCCGCGGGAAGGGCGGCGCCTCCCGCAAGGGCGCAGCCCGGCAAGGCGCCATGCCCGGACAGCAGCGCATGGGCACTTCCGCCGCGCGTACGCCCACGCCGCCACTGGTCCGCCGCGAGATTTCAGGCATCCTGCTCATGGCGTTCGGCATTCTGCTGTTCATGGGCATTTTCCTCAAGGACTCCGCCGGTTCTTTCGGTTACATCCTCAAGGTGGCCGGCAGCGGCTTGTTCGGCGTCACGGCCTATGCGCTGCCTTTTCTTGTGTTCGGACAGGGTGCATACCGCATGTTCGCGCGCAACGGTCATCCCCTGTGGAACCGTTTCTTCAACGTGCTGCTGCTGCTGGCGTTCGTTTCCGCCATGTTCCAGGCGGGCGCGCATCCGAAGACGTTTTATGCGACCGAGGGCCTGTCCGGTCTGATCCCCCTCTTCTTCCGCGAGGGGGTGAACACGCTCGATCCGACATCCATGCAGACATTCCGCGCCGGCGGCGTATTCGGCGGACTGATCGGCGTGCCGCTGCTGTTCGTGTTCCAGCGGGCCGGCGCCATGGTGGTGCTGGCGACGCTCGGCATCGTGATCGCCCTGGTTGTCACGCGCATTTCCATCGTCGACGCGGCCCGTTCCGTCGCGCGTGGCACGGCCGGGCGAATCGACAGCCTTTCCGAGGCGGCGAGGCGCCGTCGCGAGGACCGGCTCGCGCTGTACGAGGCGCAAACGCGGGAAGCCTACATCCCTGCGGCCAGGCCCGGAAAAGCGACGGGCGGCTTCCGGCAGGGCGGATCCGCCGCGGCCGGGACTGCGGCGGGCGGACATGCGGACGCGGAAAGGGCCGCGCGAGAGCGAGGCGGCCGTTTCCTCGATGTGGACCCCGATGCCCTGTGGGACATGGAGGAGGAGGGGGAGACCGGCCCGAGCATGCGGTATCCGGCATCGTTCGTACAACTGGATCAGGATGTCGGCGATCTACGTGCCGGAGAGGCGGAGGGCGGAAGCGCGGCCCGGTCCGCCGAGGCGGCAACACACCTGCAGCCTGTGAAACGGGGGATATTCGGCGGAAGGATCGCCTCGCCCCGTGATGTCCGTGCCGCCGTGAAGCCGGCGGCCGGGTCGGATGGCGACGAGACGGATTCCCGGCAGGCTGCATTCGATCCGTTCACGGGGGAACACACGCGCCCCGGGGGGTGGACTGCCGCCCTGACCGGAGATGATATGGCGGTTCCGGAGGAAACCGGCGATGAAATGGATTGGGCGCCGCCTCCGCTTGACATGCCGGATCCGGATTGCGACGCGGATGCGACACCTGCCCCCGCTGCGAACGCCGGGGTGGATGTGCGTGCGGACGCGGACGCGGCTGCTGGAACGGGTGCATCCGCGATCGCAGGAGCGGCTGTCGCTGTGGCGGCCGGCAAGGCCGGACATGCGGATGCGGCGACACCCGATGACATGAAGGCAATGCGCGACGCCGCCGCGGTGCAGGCCGACCTGCCGAATCCGAAGGCGGAGTGGCTCCGGAACGGCCTGGCACCGGTGCCGGACGAACGCCGTTCGCTTGATGACGCACCGGTTCGCGACACGGCACGGGCCTGGGAAGACAACCTCGCGCGGGAAGAGGCGCAGCGCCGCACGGGCGGCGGTGGCGCACCGGCCTTCGGACAGGGGGGGGCCGCCGTGGAGGAGCGTGCGGATCGTCCCTACACGTTCCCGCCCGTCCAGCTGCTGAAGGTCGCCAAGGACGACGAGGCGAACCTGCGGCGCATCCGCATGACGGCGGAGGAGAACGCGCGCAAGCTCGAGTCCACGCTCGAGAGCTTCGGCATCGGGGCGAAGGTCAACCACATCTCGGTCGGCCCCGCCATCACGCGCTATGAATTGCAGCCGGCACCGGGCATCAAGGTCAGCCGCATCGTCAACCTCACCGACGACATCGCGCTCAACCTTGCCTCCTCGGGTGTGCGCATCGAGGCGCCCATCCCCGGCAAGGCCGCCATCGGCGTCGAGGTGCCGAACAAGGAGGTCGCCCCGATCTCCCTGCGCAGCGTGCTGGAGTCGAAGGAATTCGAGGAACACCCCTCGAAGCTCGCGGTGGCGCTCGGCAAGGACATTTCCGGCGAGAACATGGTCGTCGACCTTGCGAAGATGCCGCACGTGCTCATCGCCGGCGCCACCGGCTCGGGCAAGTCCGTCTGCATCAACAGCATCGTCATCTCGTTGCTGTACAAGGCCAAGCCGGAGGAAGTCAAGCTCATCATGATCGATCCGAAGGTGGTCGAGCTGGGCATCTACAACGGCATCCCGCACCTGCTGATTCCCGTCGTCACCGATCCGAACAAGGCCGCCGGCGCCCTGCGCTGGGCCGTTCAGGAAATGGTGATGCGCTACAAGCTGTTCGCCGACAAGGGCGTGCGCGACCTCACCGGCTACAATGCGGCGGTCGAGGAGACCGGCATCGGCATGAAGCTGCCCCAGATGGTCATCATCATCGACGAGCTGGCCGACCTGATGATGGTCGCCCCGCACGACGTCGAGGATTCGATCTGCCGTCTGGCCCAGATGGCCCGCGCCGCCGGCATGCACCTGGTCATCGCGACGCAGCGGCCCTCGGTCAACGTCATCACGGGCGTCATCAAGGCGAACGTGCCGTCCCGCGTGGCCTTTTCGGTGTCCTCGCAGGTCGACTCGCGCACCATCATCGACATGGCGGGCGCCGAAAAGCTGCTCGGCAAGGGCGACATGCTCTACTATCCGGTCGGGTTCCCGAAGCCGGCCCGCGTCAAGGGCGCGTTCATCTCCGACAAGGAGGTGGAGCTCGTCGTCGACCATGTCAAGGCGCAGGGGCTGGTCAAGTATGACGAGGACATCCTCGACACCATCAGCGAGAACCAGCCCGACGAGGCCGGGGAACCGGAGGAGGACGAGAACGACGGACTGCTCGACGAGGCCGTCGAGGCGCTCATCGACAGCGGACAGGCGTCGGTCTCCTTCATCCAGCGCCGGTTCAAGGTCGGATACGCCCGCGCGGGCCGCATCATCGACCAGATGGCCGAGAAGGGCATCATTTCGGGCTACGAGGGCAGCAAGCCGCGGCGCGTGCTCATCACGCGCGACATGTGGAATGAAATGCGCATGCAGAAGGAGATCCGCGCGGCCGAGATGGCGCGGGCCGGCAAGGCGAACGAGCAGCTGCGCATGCGTCCCCTGGCCCAGGAGCCGGTTCGCGGGAGCCGGGATGCGGGCCGCCCGTTCGAGGAGGACCGGGAGTTTGACGAGGAACGGGCGATGCGTCGACAGCGGGAGGAACGCGAGATGAAGGCGTCCCTCAACACGCCGCGCGCCTCCGTGGACATGCCGGAGCATGATTTCGCTTCCGCGTGGGAACGCAATCTGGACCGGGAGGAAGCGCTGCGGCGCGCACGCGGCGACTCGCAGGAAGACCCCGGCGCGGCGCGGCGTGATGTTGCCGCACAGGCAAAACAGCCAGGTGACGCATTGCGGCAGACGGTCGTGGGCAGCGCCCTGGAATCGGCCTTCCTGCGCCGCGCCATGGCTGATGCCGAGGAGCGGGAACGCCGGCAGCGCACCTATGGGGATGCGCTGCCCCAGGATGGGGACGATGGCTTCCCGGATGAGGGGGAAGGCGCGCCGGACTCCGGTCTTGCCGACTTCGGCGGCACGGTTGCCGGCGGCGCCGTTTTCCGGTCCGGTCCGTGGGGAAGCGAACGGGGTGACGGAAGGATCGAAGGGGAGGAATACGATTGACGGCGCTTCTTGTCAATGCAATCAACGGCTTCTATCACTGGCTGGGGACATTCAACCTCTCCCTGGCCTTCCTTGTCCTGATGATGTGTCTGATGGCGGCGTACATGCTATACCGCTGCCTTCGCAGGCTTCAGTTCCTGGCCGTGCTCACCTTCTGCCTGCAGGCCGTCCTGACGACCATGGGCATGCTCGTGCTGACACGCGGCGTGCTGGTGATCCCCGCATACGAGGCGCTGTACATCGCGGGCGGCATTTTGCTGCCGGCAGGCTTCATGGTGGCGGACTTCCTGGGCATGCGGCGCCGGGTCCGCGTGTCCGGCGGCCCCGTGCCCCTTGTTGAGAAGCTGGAAAAACGCTCCGGGGTTGAGCTCGGAGGCGACTGGGCATTGCGTGCCGATGCGCCCGGGCCGTTGTATCCGGCGGCGCTGGTTGGCCGGAATCTCCATTCTTCGGATGAAGCGGTGCTGGTCAAGGCCCGGGAGCAACTGACGGAAGCGGAGGCGCTGCTTGCCGAGGGCGACCTGAAGGCGGCCGAGGGCATATACGCGTTCCTTTCCCGCCTGATCGCCCTGGATGCGCGGGGCCTGTGCAACGCCGCCTGGCTCAAGCATCGCACCGGTGACCAGGATGAGGCGTTGCGGTTGTTCCGCAAAGCCCAGGCGCTTGCCCGGAAAGAGGAAGCGGCCGGTGGCCGCGTGGCGGGTGACGACACGGCGGCAGCCGGAACGGATGTGGTCAGGCCGGATGCGGACGCGGCACAAGCCGGACAGGAGGCTGCACAAGCCGGACAGCAGGCTGCACATGCCGGCCGCGACGCGGCACAAGCCGCCCAGGAGGCTGCACATGCCGGCAGGCGGCACGGCCGCCGACGTCATGCCTCCGTGTCCGACGATCCCTGGCGTTTCGCCGGGTTCGGCATCGCGTGCGCCCAGTTTGCAAACCGGTCGTGGGAGGATGCCCTGTTCTCGTTCCAGAAGGTCCTTGTCAAGAGCGGCGCATCGGCAGCCCTCTACCGGAACCTGGCCCGCTGCCATCTGTTCCTCGATTGCGCGGACAAGGCGCGCGAGGAGCTCGAACAGGCGCTGGCGCTGGAGGATACGCCGGACACGCGGCTGGCGCTTGCCCGGCTGTTCGAAAGGCTTTCGCTGCGCGAGGGCGCGGTCGCCCAACTGGAACACCTGACCCTGACCGAGCGGGACATGCCGGACCCGTGGCGCATGCTGGGGGAGATGTACAGGCGCGAATCCGACTGGGGCCGCGCAGAAGCGTGTTTCGTCCAGCTGGTCAAGCTGGTGCCCGAGGACGCGGATGCCTGGTTCCGGCTCGGATCCTGCCGCCGCCATCTTGGAAGGATGGAGGAGGCGCTCTCCTCCTATCGGGTCGCCATTCGCATCCGGCCGGACCACAGCCGCGCGCTGTACGGCGCCGCCACCATCCATGAGGCGCGGGGAGAGGATAAGGATGCGATCTCGCTGCTGCGGCAGGCGATCGCGGGCGACGAGCCGATGGAGAAGAGCTACAACCTGCTGGCCGCCGTCTACCAGGGCGAGGGACGCATCCGCGAGGCCGTGGCGGTTTATCTTGAAGCGGTTGCGCGGTTCCCCGAGGACGGCCTGCTGCAGGCCAACCTGGGCGCGGCCCAGGTGATGGCCGGGTTCCATGATCGGGCGCTCAGGCCGTTCAAGGCGGCGGTGCGCCTGGGGGAGAACGATCCGTCGATCTACACGATGTGGGTGAAGTCGCTGTTCGAGCTCAAGCACGCGCACGAGGCCGTCCGGGTGCTGAAGGAGGCGTGCGCCGTCCATCCGGAGGATGCCGGCCTGCGGTACCTGTCCGCCCGCGCGAAGGCGCGATGCCACGACACCGAGGGTGCGATCGGCGATCTCGAGGCGGCGGTGGCGCTGGATGCGGACCTGCGGCTCGATGCCCGCGCCTGCGGTGATTTTGCGACCATCCGGACCGCACCCGGCTTCATCAGCCTCATCCGTCTGCCACTGCGCAACGAACGGACATAGCGGCGGCGACTATCGGATTCCCTGAAACAGGAGGTATTCCCTTGGCATTGTCACGGAACGCGTCAACCGCATCTCCCGTCGCCTTCCTGCCGGTCAACCGCAAGGACATGCAGGCGCGCGGCTGGGAGGAAATCGACTTTCTTTTCCTGTCTGGTGACGCGTATGTCGATCATCCGAGCTTCGGTCATGCCGTGATCTCGCGCCTGCTGGAGGCCGAGGGCTACCGGGTGGGCATGATTGCCCAACCGGACTGGCGCGGCACACCCGAGGCCCGCCGCCGCATTCTCAGCCGGATGGGTGTGCCGCGGCTCGGTGTGATGATTTCCACCGGCGTGCTCGATTCCATGGTCAACAACTACACGGCGGCGGGCCGCAAACGCGCGCAGGATGCCTATTCACCCGGGGGAAAGGGCGGTCGTCGCCCCGATCGCGCGCTCGAGGTGTATGTCGCCATGGTGCGGGAAGCCTTCGGCGACATCCCGGTCGTCGTCGGCGGACTGGAACCGAGCCTGCGCCGCTTCACCCACTACGACTACTGGTCTGACGCGCTGCGGCCCGGCATCCTGTTCGACTGTGACGCGGACATCATGGTCTATGGCGCGGGCGAACGGTCGATCATCGAAATCGCGGCACTGCTTGATCGCGGCGTGCCGGTCCGCAAGATCCGGTCGGTCCGCAACACCGTCGTGCTGTCGACGCTCGAGGACATGCCGGGCAAGCTGCGCGAGGCGGTGGCATCCGAGGATCGCTCCGTCGTCGTGCTACCGCCGCATGATACGGTTTCGCGCGACCGGAAGGCATTCGCGCAGGCTTTCATGATGGCCTACCGCGAGCAGGATCCCGTGCGGGGCAAGCCCGTGCTGCAGATGGGTCCGGATGGACGGTACGCGCTGCAGAATCCGCCGCAGAAGCCCCTTTCCGAAAAGGAGATGGACAGGCTCTACGCGTTCCCGTATGTCCGCGCCTGGCACCCGATGTACGACCGCGAGGGCGGCGTGCCGGCGCTGGCCGAGGTGGAGTTCTCGATCACGAGCCACCGAGGCTGCTTCGGCGGCTGCACGTTCTGCGCCATCGGGTTCCATGCGGGACGCATCATCCAGGCTCGAAGCGAGGATTCGGTCGTGGCCGAGGCGGAGGGCATGACCCGGAATCCGCGTTTCAAGGGATACATCCACGATGTGGGCGGCCCCACCGCCAACTTCCGGCGGCCCGCCTGCCGGTTCCAGCTGGAAAAGGGCGCCTGCGCCCACCGCGAGTGCCTGTATCCGAAGCCCTGCAAGCACCTGGACACGTCGCACGAGGCGTATCTGTCGCTGCTGCGCCGGGTGCGGAACGTGCGCGGCGTGAAGAAGGTGTTCGTGCGCTCGGGCGTGCGGTACGACTTCGCGCTGCTCGATCCGTCGGGAAGGTTCATCCCCGAGCTCGTGGAGCACCATGTCAGCGGGCAGCTCAAGGTGGCGCCGGAGCATGTGTCCGGGCCGGTGCTCGCCTGCATGGGCAAGCCCGGGCAGGACGTATTCGACGCGTTCGTGCGCAAGTACCGTGCGGCCAACGAGAAGGCCGGCATGGACCAGTACCTCGTGCCCTATTTCATCTCCGGCCATCCGGGCGCCACGCTGCGCGACGCGGTGGAGCTTGCGGTATACATCCGCAAGTCCGGCACGGTGCCCGAGCAGGTGCAGCAGTTCATTCCGGTGCCGGGCACACTGGCCGGCGCGATGTGGTGGTCGGGGTACGATCCGCGCACCCTCGAGCCGGTGCATGTGCCCCGCACGGAGAAGGAGCAGGCGATGCAGCGGGCGCTGCTGCAGTTCGACGATCCGGCGAACCGGGGACTCGTGATGGCGGCCCTGCGGGAGACCGGAAGAACGGACCTGATCGGCTTCGGTCCCGCGTGTCTCATTCCGCCCCGGATTCCGGGTGGCGGGCGTGGCTCGGGCACGCGCGAAGGCGGTGCGGTCGGACGCGGAGCCGGCACGCGCGAAGGCGGTGCGGGCGGACGCGGAGCCGGCACGCGCGAAGGCGGTGCGGGCGGACGCGGAGCCGGCACGCACGAAGGTGGTGCGGTCGGACGCGGAGCCGGCACGCGCGAAGGCGGCAAGACCGGGCGCGGAGCCGGAAGCGCCCGCAGGAAGCCCCGAACACGTTGAGACGGACAGTTTTCGGGCCCATGCCCGTGAACCATGGCACAAACAGCCGCCCAAGGCGGCAGGATCTGCGGCGCGCGACCGTGCCGGCAGCATAGGAGGAAGAGCACATGGCAGCCACCCTGATCGATGGAAAAGACCTCGCCAGGCGTCTCAAGGAGAAGATGCGCACGGAGGCCGACGCACTGAAGGCATCGGGTGTACAGCCCGGTCTCGCGGTGATCCTGGTCGGCAACGATCCCGCATCCCGTTCCTACGTTTCCAACAAGGAAAAGGATTGCGCGGAGGTGGGCATCCGCTCCTTCGAGTACGCCCTGCCCGAAGAAACACCCGAGGAAGAGCTGCTCGCACTCATCGACCAGCTCAATGCCGATCCGCACGTGCACGGCATCCTCTGCCAGCTGCCCGTGCCGCGGCACATCAACGAGACGAAGGTGCTCGAGCGCATCGATCCCGCCAAGGATGCCGACTGTTTCCATCCCCAGAGCGCGGGACGCCTGATGAGCGGCAACGGCACGTTCCTGCCCTGCACGCCGGCGGGCGTCATGGAGATGCTCAAGGATGCCGGTGTCGAGGTGGCCGGCAAGGACTGTGTCGTGGTCGGCCGGTCCAACATCGTCGGCAAGCCCATGGCCATGCTGTTGCTGCAGGCCAACGGAACCGTGACGATCTGCCATTCGAAGACGAAGAACCTCAGGGAGGTCTGCGCCCGCGCCGACATCCTGGTGGCCGCCATCGGCCGCGCGAAGATGATCGATGCCTCGTATGTCAAGGAGGGTGCCGTCGTCATCGACGTGGGCATCAACCGCGACGCGGACGGCAAAATGGTCGGCGACGTGGATTTCAACTCCGTCGCCCCGAAGGCGTCCTTCATCACGCCGGTTCCCGGCGGGGTGGGACCGATGACGCGCGCCATGCTGCTTGCCAATACGCTGCGGGCTGCCCGCGCGTCTGCGAGGGGTTGACCGCCGGGGCCGCGTCGCGGTCGGCTGGACAGGTCATCGGCGAGTGGGCGGACGGCGGGTCCGCATCGCCCTTGCCGTGTGACGACGCCGGCAGCCGCCATGGAACACGTTGCGTGCGAGCTGCTTCCGTCGTTCCACACAAGTCGGGTGCCTGAAATCGGCCAATTCTTGACATAAATATGAAAATGTCGTATACTTTTCTGCGTATCGTGGCAATCTCGGAGCAGTCTGTGCCTTGCCGGCCATGGCGGGCATGGAATGACCATAGGCGCGCCATGATCCCAAGTCAACATTGAACGCCATGAAAGGCATGATACCAGCAGGGTCCTGTTTCTCACCTCGGCCGCAAGGCTTCGGCGGGCACCCTGCCTGACGCGCACATACGGTTGGTCTCGACACGATGGAGGGCCGCGGGAGGAAAACAGGGCACTGCAAAAGATGAGGAGGTGAGGGAAATCGAGTGGTTGTTTTTGGCAATTGGGCTGATCGTCGGCGCCGCCGTCGTTTGGTTCGTGCTCATGCAGAAGGTCAAGGCGTCCTATCAGAAGGGATACGACGACCGCAAGCAGAAGGCGGAATCTGAATTTGAAAGTGCCGAAAAGGAGAGCCAGAGGCTGATCGGTGAAGCCGAGAAGGCCGCGGAGCGCAAAAAGCGCGATGCGCTCGTGGAGGCCCGGGAGGAAATCCACAAGAGCCGCATGGAACTCGAGAAGGACGTGCGCGAGCGCAGGCTGGAGATCCAGCGTACGGAGCGCCGTCTGCAACAGAAGGACGAAGCCCTCGACAAGAAGATGGACACGCTCGAGAAGAAGGACGAGGCGCTCAACCGCCAGATCCGCGAGATCGAGATCCGTCAGGCCGATGTCGACGAAGTGCTTCAGAAACAGGTGGAGAAGCTTGAAAGCATCTCCGGTCTCACGGTGGAGGATGCGAAGCAGTACCTGCTGAGCAGCATCGAGGACGAGGTCAAGCACGAGGCCGCCATCCTGGTCAAGGATATCCATGACCGGGCGAAGGAGGAAGGCAACCGGAAGGCGAAGGAGGTTCTCTCCACAGCCATTCAGAAGTGTGCCGCCGACCATGCATCGGAAATCACCGTGTCCGTCGTGGCGCTGCCCAGCGATGAAATGAAGGGCCGCATCATCGGACGCGAGGGCAGGAACATCCGTACCCTAGAAACGCTGACCGGTATCGACCTGATCATCGACGACACACCCGAAGCCGTCATTTTGTCGGGCTTCGACCCCATCCGCCGCGAGGTGGCCCGCATCGCCCTCGAGAAGCTCATCGTCGACGGCCGCATTCATCCGGCGCGCATCGAGGAGATGGTCGAAAGGCGAAGAAGGAAGTGGAAAACGTCATCCGCGAGGAAGGCGACCGCGCCACCTTCGAAACCGGCGTGCACGGCCTGCATCCGGAGGTCATCCGGCTGCTCGGCCGCCTGAAGTACCGGACCAGCTATGGCCAGAACGTCCTGGCGCACGCCATCGAGGTGTCGCACCTGGCGGGCCTCATGGCGGCCGAACTGGGCGAGGACGTGACGGTTGCCAAGCGTGCGGGTCTGCTGCATGACATCGGCAAGTCCGTCGACCATGAAATTGAAGGCTCCCACGTCTCCATTGGCGCGGACATCCTTCGCAAGTACCGGGAAAGCGACGAAATCCTCAACGCGGTCGAAGCCCATCATGGCGATGTGGAGGCCACCTCCATCATCTCCGTGCTGGTGCAGGCGGCGGATGCCATATCGGCAGCCCGTCCCGGCGCACGCCGCGAGACGCTCGAAACCTATGTCAAGCGCCTGCAGAAGCTCGAGGAAATCGCCAACTCCTTCCCGGAGGTGGAAAAGTCCTTCGCCATCCAGGCCGGACGCGAAGTGCGCATCATGGTCAAGCCCGAGGTGGTCACCGACGACACGATGATCCTGGTCGCCCGTGAAATCGTCAAGAAGATCGAGAGCGACATGGATTACCCGGGTCAGATCAAGGTGCACATCATCCGCGAGACCCGTGCGGTCGAGTACGCAAAGTAAGGCCGTTCCACAGCACGATTGCGGGAAGCGTGGCAACACGCTTCCCGTTTTCATGCCGGGGATGCGCCATGGAACACCGGCAGTGCAGGCATCATGCGACAGTCCGCATGGTGTGCCCCGGTACGGCATCCGCATCGATCCATGGCACGACAGGAGGCTCATGTGACCATTCTTTTCATTGGAGACGTGTTCGGACAGCCCGGCAGGGACATGCTTGCCGCATCGGTCGACGCGCTCCGAACCCGGTTCCGGCCCGACTTCATGCTGGCAAATGGCGAGAATGCGGCCGCCGGGCGCGGCATCACCTTCGCCACCGCGGACGACCTCTTCCGGGCCGGTGTGGATGTCATCACCATGGGCAACCACACCTGGTCGCGCAAGGAGATCCTCCATCTCATCGACGACCATGCACGGCTCATCCGACCCGCCAACTATCCCAAGGGGGTTCCCGGCAAGGGACGGACGGTGTTCGAGCGGGGCGGATTCAGGCTTGGCGTGGTCAACCTCATGGGGCGGGTCTACATGGATGTGCCGCTCGACGATCCCTTCCAGACGGCCGATCGGGAGCTGCAAGCCCTGCGTGGCGCCTGTGACGCGGTGTTTGTCGATTTCCACGCGGAAGCGACATCGGAAAAGCTTGCCCTGGCCATGCACCTGGATGGGCGTGCAGCAGCCGTCGTCGGCACACACACGCACGTGCAGACGGCCGATGAGCGAATCCTGCCCCGTGGAACGGCCTTCATCAGCGATGTGGGCATGACCGGACCGGCCGAAGGCATCATCGGTGTGGAGGCCAAGACCGTGCTGCGCAAGTTCACCACGTCGATGCCGGTGCAGTTCGAGCCGGCGGAGGGGCGTGCGCAGCTCAACGCCGTGGCGGTCACCCTCAGGGCGGACGGCCTTGCGTCGCGCATCGAGCGTGTTGTCCTGTGAGGGTGGAGCCTCGGGTGATGCGGTTGATGAATGACTCACAGGAAGCGGATGTCCCACGGCACGGAACTTCCGTACGCAGTGCCGTGAAATCCGCGGGAAAACGGGTAGAAAACGATTGTGATGCGGCATGATGGGTCTGCGGGCCCGCGGCCTTGTGGAGACACCCGGCTTGGCGGCAGCGCCAGATCCGGCGGCATTCAGATGAAGATGGGGGATATGCGCATGAATTACCGGCAGCGATATGAGCAGTGGCTTTCGGATGCCTGCTTTGATGAGGGGACCAAGGCCGAACTGAGGGCCATCGCCGACAACGAAAAAGAGATCGAGGATCGCTTCTATCGCGATCTCGAGTTCGGTACGGGCGGCATGCGCGGCGTCATCGGCGCGGGCACGAACCGCATGAACCGGTACACCATCCGCAAGGCGGCACAGGGGCTGGCCAGCTTCCTGATCAAGCGGAACATGGGTTCCCGCGGGGTGGCCATCGCCTACGACTCGCGGAACATGTCTCCCGAATTCGCGGAGGAAACCGCCCTCGTGCTCGCCGGCAACGGCGTGCGCGCGTTCCTGTTCGAATCGTTGCGTCCGACGCCCGAGCTGTCATTCGCCGTCCGGCATCTCGGCTGCGCCGCCGGCGTGGTCATCACGGCCAGCCACAATCCCAAGGAGTACAACGGGTTCAAGGCTTACAGCGACGACG
The DNA here is from genome assembly GCA_023440865.1 of Bacillota bacterium. GTDB lineage: Bacteria > Bacillota > Clostridia > DSM-8532 > DSM-8532 > JAEWSN01. Next base: position 15,988 of record JAEXRM010000057.1, on the reverse strand, counting down.
GCTGCCAGCTGCCTCCGAAGGAATCCGACGAGGTGATCGAGGAGGTCAACGCCGTGACCGACCTTTCCGCCATTCCCGTCCTCACCCGCCGGCAGGCGCTCGAGGACGATCTGCTGGCCATCATCGGGCCGGAAATCGACGATGCCTACATGGCCCAGCTCAAGACCGTGCTCGTCAATCCGGACATGGTGCGCCGCGAGGGCAAGTCCGGACGCATCGTCTACACGCCCCTGCACGGAACCGGCAACGTACCCGTGCGCCGCATTCTCTCCGAAATCGGCTTCGAGCACGTGATCGTCGTTCCGGAGCAGGAGAAGCCCGACGCCGCCTTCACGACCGTCAAGTCCCCGAATCCCGAGGAGAAGGCCGCATTCGCGCTGGCCATCGAGCTGGCCCGCAAGGAGGACGTGGACCTCATCGTCGGCACGGATCCCGATGCGGACCGCGTCGGTGTGGTCGTCCGCAACACGGCGGGCGAGTATGTCACGCTCACCGGCAACCAGACCGGCTGTCTGCTGCTGGAATACATCCTCTCGCAGAAGCAGGCGCGCGGCACCCTGCCCGCGAACGGATTCGTCGTCAAGACCATCGTCACGACGGAGCTGTCGCGCAAGATCGCGGCGCGATACGGCGTCGAACTGATGGAGGTGCTGACCGGCTTCAAGTTCATCGGCGAGCAGATCCGCAACCTCGACGACACGGGATTGAAGAAATACCTGTTCGGGTACGAGGAAAGCTACGGATACCTCGCGGGCACACACGCGCGCGACAAGGATGCCGTGGTCGCGGCCATGCTCATCGCCGAGATGTACCTGTTCCACCGTGCGCAGGGAAAGACCCTTTACGACGCGCTGCAGGACATTTACCGCCAGTACGGCTACACGGTCGAGGACATCGATGCGTTCACGCTCAAGGGCAAGGACGGCCTTGATACCATCAACCGCACCATGGATGCCCTGCGTCGCGAAGCGCCACGGTCCTTCGGCGGACATGCCGTCGCCGCCTGCCGCGACTACCAGCTGCAGGTGACCACCTGTTATGCCGAAGGATGCGGACAGAAGCCCATCACGCTGCCGCCGTCGAACGTCCTGTACTACGAGATGGCATCCGGCGACTGGTTTTGCGTCCGACCGTCGGGAACCGAGCCCAAGATCAAGATCTACTACGGGGTGTCGGCCGCGACTGAACAGCAGATGCGGGCTGCCCTGGCGGCGCTGCGCGCCGGTGTGCTGTCTGTCGTCAAACCAATGCTTGGCATGGCGTGAAACGTGGTGATGGACAGCCTTGCAACGGTTGTTCATTGTCGCCGTGCCCTTCCGCATGGTATGATGTAGATCGGTCATGCACACAGCAGCCACAGTCATAACAGGCCGATGCAGAATCCGGGGGGATATTCATTGCGCAGGATCAGCCTTGACAGGGCGACGCCGGGCATGGTGGTCGGTCGGACCATCCATTCCATCGACGGCGTCCTGTTGTTGTCAGAAGGCGTCGCCTTGACGGCGGAGCAGATTGGAAAACTGAGACAGAACGGCATACGTGATTTGTACATCGAGGATGACCGGTCGGGAGGACTCGTTGCGGATGAAACCGTGCGGCACGAGGTGCTCACGCAGGTCAAGGGGCATGTCAGGCAGATCATGTCGCTGCCTTCCCTCAAAGCCGGCATCGACGGACAGCGCGTGACCGAACTGGTGGAGCGTCTGCTCGAGCAAATCCTTGCATCCGGCGACATCCTGCATCACCTGGCGGACATTCGTTCCATTGACGAGTATACGTTCTCCCACAGCGTGAATGTGTCTGTATATGCGATGATTGTCGGTATCGGCATGGGCATTCGAAACGAGGCGCTGCGTGAGCTTGGTACAGGCGCGCTGCTGCATGATGTCGGCAAGCTGCTGGTAGACGAAGCAATCCTTCAGAAGCCGGGCGGCCTATCACCGGACGAGTTCGAGCAGGTCAAGCGACATGCGGCGTATGGACACGAGCTGGTGCGCAGCATCAAGGGCGTCAGTCCTGCGGCATCGGACATCGCGCTGGGGCATCATGAACGCATGGATGGCAGCGGTTATCCAAAGGGTCTTTCGGGCAACGCCATTCCTCTGACCGCCCGCATTGTGGCGGTGGCCGACGTGTATGACGCACTCACCTCCGACCGGATCTACCGCGAGAAGGAAGACCCCGGCAAGGCGCTCGACTATATTGCCTCCAAGGCGGGCGCGCACTTCGACCGGGCCGTGACGGATGTGTTCATCCGCCACATGGCCCATTATCCAGTCGGGACGGCCGTCGTCCTGCACAGTGGAGAAAAGGGGCTTGTCGCCCGTCAGAATCTCAACCATCCCCATCGGCCGGTTGTCCGGGTTGTCATCGACCGCGAGGGTCATCTGCTCAAGCAGCACCATGAAGTGGATCTCGGAGTGCCGGGCGACAACCGGATCGCGTCGATCTGGGAGATCTGACTCATCCCTGCGGAAGCCCGGCCAGCTTTTCCTTGAGGAACCGAACCGCCAACCCGATGTCCGCTGCCGGGTCGGCACCGCATTCCCGTTCGATGGTCAGCCAGCCGTCGTACCCGATGTCCCTCAGTGCCGCAAGATAGGCAGGGAAGTCCACCTTTCCCCCGCCGAGAGGCGTTTCAAGGAAGTAGTCCGCCATGCGCATGTCTTCGATGCCACCTTCTGCAAAGAAGCGGTAGATGACCTCCGGATCGGTCTTTTGCAGCATGATGCCATCCTTGGCGTGGGTATGGAGGATCCATGGCTTGAGGATCTCCACGGCCTCAACAGGATCCTGGTCTGTGACCATCACGAAATTGGCCGGATCGAGGTTGACACCGAAATGCCTCGTGCCGAGGCCGTCGAGAAAACCACGCAGCACGCGGGCGGTCTCGGGACCCGTTTCGATGGCGAACTTCGCGCCGATCCGCTCGCCGAACCGGCCCAGCGTCGCGCAGGCGTCCTGCATGATGTGGTAGCGCGGGTGGGCGGGATCGGCGGGGATGACGCCGATGTGCGTGGTGACCACCTGGCAGCCCAGGTCGGTCGCCAGTTCCAAAATGCGCTTGCTGCGCTCGATGCGTGCCGGGTTGTGTGCTGCGTCGGCGAACCCGTGTCCGCCAGGATCGCCACAGATGGCCGTCACGCACATGCCTTCGTCGCGGATGTAGGCAAGCAGTTCCTTGCGCTGCGATCCGACGAGATTCTCCGGTGCCATTTCACCTTCCACGGCGTACAGTTGCACGCCTTCGGCGCCGAGCTCGCGTGCCTTGCGGATGCCGTCGCGCACGCCCAGCTTGAATGAGTCGACCAGAACGCCGATTTTCATGTTGATATCCTCCCGATGGATGGCTGAATCGTCTGCATGATGACGATGCATGCTGCCCGTTGCGTGATACAGCCCCATCATACCGATGCTTCGGTCGGCAGGCAACCTGAATGTGCCAATGGCCGACACGATCCGACACACAAAAGGGGGTGGACCGGTTATCCAGTCCACCCCCCAAACAACGGTTCCCGGGGTTATTCCTTCTGCTGCTTGCTCAGCACGTCGAAGGCGACGGCGCCCAGCAGGACGCAGCCCTTGATGGCCTGCTGCCAGTCGATGCCGATGCCGAGGATGGACATGCCGTTGTTGATGACGCCCATGACCAACGCGCCGATGATGGCGCCCATCACGGTGCCGACGCCGCCGGCCGCCGAAGCGCCGCCGATGAAGCAGGCGGCGATGGCGTCCAGCTCGAAGCCGTTGCCGGCTTTCGGCGTGGCGGCATTGAGGCGGGCGGAGAACACGATGCCGGCGATGGCGGCCAGCAGGCCCATGTTCGTGTAGACGACGAACATCATCCACTTGGTCTTGATGCCGGAGAGGCGGGCCGCCTTCTCGTTGCCGCCGAGGGCATACACGCGGCGGCCGATGACGGTGCGCTCCGCGATGAAGTTGTAGATGACGAACAGCGCGGCGATGAGGATGAGCACGTTCGGCACTCCCTTGTAGGCGGCGAGCGAGTATCCGACGAAGCCGATGAGCAGCGCCGCGATGACGATCTTGATGATGTCGACGCCCCAGCCGTTCTGCTGGATGTCGTACTTCTGCAGCTGCGCGCGCTTGCGGAGAACGCTGAAGGCCATCAGCACGATCAGCAGGGCCGTGAGAACAAGCGTCAGGATGTTCAAGCCGGAGGTGCCGCCGAACAGGTCGGGGATGTAGCCGTTGGAGATGTTTTCGTAGAGCTTGGGGAAGGGCGCCATCGTCCGGCCGTTCAGGATGACCATGGTCAGGCCGCGGAACAGCAGCATGCCGGCCAGGGTTGTGATGAAGGGGGGGATGCGCAGGTAGGCGATGAAGAGGCCGTGGAACATGCCGATGAGCACGCCGGCCACCAGGACGATCAGAATCGTCGGGATGGCGTCCATCTTCAGCTGCACCGTCAGGTAGCCGGCCACCGCACCGACGATGGCGACGATGGAGCCGACCGACAGGTCGACGTATCCGGTGATGATGACGAACATCATGCCGATGGCGAGCACCAGCACGTAGGAGTTCTGCAGGATGAGGTTGGTGACGTTCTGCGGCTGCAGCAGCACGCCCTTGGTCGTGATCTCGAAGAAGATGATGATGACGAACAGCGCCACATACATGGCGTACTGCTTGACGTTCTGTGAGAGCTGCTTGGTCAGTCGCTCCATTTACTTTTCCCTCCCGCGGCTGTTCAGGATCGCTTTCATGATGACTTCCTGTGATGCCTCTTCCCGTGTCAGTTCGGCGCACATCCTGCCTTCGTCCATGACATAGATGCGGTCGCACATGCCCAGAATCTCGGGCATTTCGGATGAAATGAAAACGACGGCCTTTCCGGCGTCCGCCAGTTCGTTGATGATGCCGTAGATTTCATACTTGGCGCCCACGTCGATGCCGCGGGTCGGTTCGTCCAGAATCAGCAGGTCGGGCTGGGTGAACACCCATTTGCTCAGTACCACCTTTTGCTGGTTGCCACCGCTGAGGTTGACGGCCTTTTGGGCGATGCCGGGCGTCTTGATGGAAAACCGGCGGCAGTAGTCGTGCGCGACATGCGATTCCTTGCTGTCGTCGAGCACCCCGTTCCGGGAAACGTCCTCGAGGTTGGCGAGCGTGACATTGAACTTGATGTCGTTGTTCAGGACCAGTCCGTACTGCTTGCGGTCCTCGGACACGTAGGCGATGCCGTTGGCGATCGCCTTGTCGACGGAGCTGGTGTCGATGAGCTTGTCGTGCTTGAACACCTTGCCGGTGATGCGCTTGCCGTAGGAATGGCCGAATATGCCCATGACCAGCTCCGTGCGGCCCGCGCCCATGAGTCCGGCAATGCCGACGATTTCGCCTTCGCGCACATGGAAGGAGACGTTGTTGCTGATTTTCCGCTCATCGTTGAGCGGGTGGTACGCCGTCCAGTCCTTCACCTCGAAGATCGTCCTGCCGATTTTCGGCGTGCGTGCCGGGAAGCGGTGCGTCATGTCGCGTCCGACCATGCCCTTGATGATGCGGTCCTCGCTGATGTCGTCCTCCTGGACGTTGAGCGTCTCGATGACCGCGCCGTCACGGAGGATCGTGATCACGTTTGCGACCTGGACGACCTCGTTGAGCTTGTGTGAGATCAGCACCGAATAGATGCCGTGGGATTTCAGTTCGACCAGCAGCTTGAGCAGATTCTGGCTGTCGTTCTCGTTGAGTGCGGCGGGGGGCTCGTCGAGGATGAGGATCTTGACATCCTTCGACAGCGCCTTGGCGATTTCGACGAGCTGCTGCTTGCCCACGCCGATGTCCTTGACCAGCGTGCTGGGGTTCTCGTCCAGTCCCACGGTCTTGAGCAGGCGCCGGGCCTCCGCGTTGGTCGCGTGCCAGTCGATGATGCCCCGCTTGGCGGTTTCATTGCCCAAGAAGATGTTTTCGGCGATCGACAGGTAAGGAACCAGGGCGAGCTCCTGATGGATGATGACGATGCCCTTCTCCTCGCTCTGCTTGATGTCCTTGAACTGGCATTCCGCGCCGTCGTAGAGAATCTGGCCTTCATAGGTGCCATACGGATAGACGCCGCTGAGCACCTTCATGAGTGTCGATTTGCCGGCGCCGTTCTCGCCGACCAGCGCGTGGATTTCTCCCTCCTTGATCTCGAACGAGACGTCGGAGAGCGCCTTGACACCGGGGAAGACCTTGGTGATGTTGCGCATTTCCAATAGGGTTTTCGGCATGACTCCGCACTCCTTCGAAAACCGTCGAATGGCGGCGGTTTTGCCGCCGCCGCCATTCGATCAGTCAAAGCTTGAACCGGATGGCCCCGATGCCGGAGCCTTCGGAATCCCATTTACTTGAGGTCGTCCTCGGTGTAGTAGCCGGAACCGATGAGCGCGTCCTTGTAGTTGGTCACGTCGACGGCGATGGGCTCGAGCAGGTAGGAGGGAACGACCTTCACGCCGTTGTCGTAGGTCTTGGTGTCGTTGACCTCGGGCTCGGATCCCTTGAGCACGGCGTCGACCATGGTGGCGGCCTTCTTGGCAAGCTCGCGGGTATCCTTGAAGATGGTGGAGTACTGCTCGCCGGCGATGATGGACTTGACGGAGGGAACCTCGGCGTCCTGGCCGGAAACCAGCGGCTTCTTGCCTGTGCCGAAGTAGCCGGCGCTCTTGAGGGCGGAGATGATGCCGATGGAGATGCCGTCGTAGGGGCTCAGCACGGCGTCAACGGTGACGTCCTTGGAGTAGGTGGAGGTGAGGATGTTGTCCATGCGGGCCTGGGCGGTGGCGCCGTCCCAGCGGAGGGTGGCGACCTGTTCGAACTTGGTCTGGCCGCTCTTGACGACGAGCACGCCGGAATCGATGTAGGGCTGCAGCACGCTCATGGCGCCGTCGAAGAAGAAATAGGCGTTGTTGTCGTCGGGAGAACCGGCGAACAGCTCGATGTTGAACGGACCCTTTTCGCCCGCGTCGAGCTTCAGGCCCTTGACGAGGGTGGTTGCCTGCTGCACGCCGACCTTGAAGTTGTCGAAGGTGGCATAGTAGCTGACGAATTCACTGCCGCGGATGAGGCGGTCGTAGGCGATGACCGGGATCTTGGCTTCGTTGGCCTTCGTCAGGACCTGACCGAGGGCTTCGCCGTCGATGGCCGCGATGACGAGGGCGTCCGCGCCGGTGGTGATCATGTTCTCGATCTGGGAGACCTGGTTCTCGATGACGTCCTCGGCGTACTGCAGATCGGTCTCATAACCCATCTCCTGCAGCACCTTGACCATGTTGTCGCCATCGGCGATCCAGCGGGCGGAAGACTTGGTGGGCATTGCGATGCCGATCTTGAACTTCTCGGCGGGGGCGGCGGAGGAAGATTCGGATGCGGAGGCGGATGCGGAAGCGGATTCGGAAGTGGCCGCCGGGGCGGAAGAGGACGCGGCCGGGGTTGCAGCTCCGCCGCAGGCCGTCAGCAGCGAGCCGAGGGCCAGGACCATGGCGAGGAGCATGCAGAGCAGAATTCTGGACTTTTTCATGTTCATCCTCCTGTTTGACCTGATTGTTCATTTTTATTGAGGGTCGCGATTGCGAATTGTTCGTTTTGCTTTCGTTTGCTTTCGTTTCCCTCTGCACCAGTATAATTGCCCCATGCTCATTGCACAATATGTAAAAACAGTACATTAGGAACGCCTTGATTTGTGCAAGATGCACCAAACGACATGCACAACATTCGATTCCACACCGTGCGGCTGCTTTCGAATCGGAGCGTTTCGTTCCTCCTGCGGGAAGCCGGGGGTGGCGAGCCCCGCTTGCAGTGGGCCGGCAATCGTGAATTGACTTGCCTTGCGCTTCCCGATATCCTTGATGGAGGATTCATGCCGGCCCGCGCATGCGGAGGCCGGCATCCGCCTGTCCGCAACGGGGATTATCGCATGTTTGCTGCCGAACGGCTGCGCATCATCCGCAGCTACCTCATCGAAAAGAAGAAGGCGGGTGTTTCCGAGATCAGCCGCATGCTGGGCGTCTCGGAGGTGACCATCCGGCGCGACCTGGAAACGCTCGATGAGGAGGGCTTCCTGACCCGCACGCACGGCGGCGCCGTACTCAACGGGGAGGAGAACCAGGAGCCGGCGTCCCTTGCGGAGAATGATCCGGAACAGGAGCAGCGCAACGAGATCGGGGAGATCGCCGTCTGCCTGGTCAACGACGGGGACACGCTGCTGCTCGGACCGGGCCGGACGAACCTGGCCATCGCCCGGCGCCTGAACCGGCGGCGGAACCTGGTGGTGCTGACCAACGACCTGCGCATCGCGTCGGAGCTTGCCAACTCGCCGACCAACCGGGTCATCGTTCCCGGCGGCGATCTCGACCCGCAAACCCTCTCGCTCAACGGACCGCTCACACTAGGCGGCATTCGCCAGTACTACGTGTCCAAGGCCTTTCTCGAGGTCGACGGTGTCGACAGCGAGCGGGGATTCACCCTGAAAGTGCCGCTGCAGCTCGAGGTGATGCAGGCCATGATGCAGGTCGCCCGGGAAAAGGTGTTCGTGGCGCTCCCCTCGGCATTCGGACAGATCTCGTTTTCACAGCTTGCACCACTTCAGAGCGCCACCGCCGTCGTCACGCATCCCGATGCGTCCGACGCGTACAAGCGCCGGCTCTTCGAGCAGAACATCACGCTCTATGCTTCTTTTTCGGTCTACAGGAAGGCGCAAGCCGGAGGGAACGGGACGAAATGAGCGAACGCTTTTCCTGCGGCGTTGCGTCGGAGGAACCGGCAGCCGGAGTGAATTCCGGCGGAGATCGCGGCGGCGTGACGGGTGAACGGCCCGTGCCGCTTCTTTCGTTGCGCCATGTGACGGTGGTGGTTTCCGACACCTTCCGGCTCGAAGACGTGAACCTCGATCTCGTGCCGGGGCATGTCCACATCCTCATGGGAGAGAACGGGTCCGGCAAGTCCTCGCTCATCCACACGATCGCGGGCAGCCTGCATCCCGTGTCCGGCGAGATGCTCATCGACGGGCGACCGGTCACGCTCGCCGGACCGGCCGCCGCCAAGGAGCTCGGCATCGCGACCGCCCACCAGAACGCGAACCTGTTCGCCAACCTGACCATTGCGGAGAACATCTACTTCGACCGCATGCCCAAACAGGGACGCCTGCTTCGGACCATCGACTGGGAACGGCTCTTCCATGAGGCGCGCGGGTTGCTTTCCGAGCTGGGCTTCCCGCTCGATCCGCATGACGCGGTCAACCGCCTGAACATGGCGGAGCGCCAGCTGGTCGAGATCGCGCGGGCCCATGTTGCCGGCGCGCGCATCGTCGTGTTCGACGAACCCACCGCGGCCCTGACGGACCGCGAGGTCGACATCCTGTTCGACATCATCCGCGCGCTGCTCAAGCGGGGGGCCGCGGTCCTCTATGTCACGCACCGCATGGACGAGCTGCGCCGCATTGGCGACGAGCTGACCATCCTGCGCGACGGCCGCGTCACATTTGCTGGCCGCGTCCATGATCTCCGGCCGAAGGAGCTCATCCACGAAATGAGCGGCCTGTCCTTCCGCGAGCGCTATCCCAAGCTCAAGATCACGCCCGGCAGCGAGGCGCTGCGGGTGGAGAACCTCAGCTTCGCGCCGGTGCTGCGGCACATCGCCTTCACGCTGCGGCACCGCGAGATACTCGGCATCACGGGTCTGGTCGGATCCGGCCGGACGATGATCGCCAAGTGCATATTCGGCGCATTCAGGCCGGACACGATCTCCCTGACGCTCGATGGCAAGCCCGTGCACTTCCGTTCGCCCGCGGACGCCATCAGCCACGGCATCGGCTATGTGAGCGAGGACCGGTACCTCGAGGGTCTTTTTCCGCAGCTCGACATCCCTTTCAACATCACGGCGGCGGATCTGTCGATGGCCGAGGCGCAGCCCATCGTCAACCGCGCCAAGGAGTTCGGTGCCGCACACCGGTTCGTGCGCAAGCTCATCATCCGCACACGGTCCGTCTTCAGCCGCATCAACGAGCTCAGCGGCGGCAACCAGCAGAAGGTGCTGCTTGCGAAATGGATCCATTCGCGGTCCGACATCCTCATTCTCGACGAACCGACCCGCGGCATCGACGTCGCCTCGAAGGTGGACCTGTACAACATCCTCAATGAAATGCTGCGCCGCGATGTCGGCATCGTCCTCATCTCGTCCGACATCGATGAGATCGTGGGCATGTGCGACCGCATCCTGGTGCTGTATGGCGGCGAGATCGCGGCGGTGATTCCGCGGGAGGAGGCCACGCGCGAGAAGGTCATGTACTATGCGACCGGCGGGCACTGCACGCAGGAGACGGGCGAGGACGGCTGAGCGGCGGGAATGGCCGGCGGGATTGACCGGCGGGTGAGCCCGGCGGGGCTGCCCCGCGAAACGGCGCCGGGCGGCGGCGGGATGGTTCGCCGCCAACCGCGGATGCTTTACCGTCCCGGATGGATACGGTACAATGGAAGTGCGGTCCGGCATGTCATGATGTCCGTTCGGGGACGGCCGGATCCGTCACGTACGGTCGATGGGCCGCCGCTGCCGCATGCCGGCCGCAATCGTCAAGGAAAGGGCGTGTCGTTGCGCGATTCCACGGAATCATCACGGCCGCTTGGGTACGAAAGTGAAGTTTGAAGGGGTTCCCGTATCCGGCCTGAAAGCGGGTGAAACCGTCAATGGCATCTATGTGCTCAAAAGCCGTGAAGTCCGGGTCGGATCCAACAAGAAGCCATATCTCGATCTTGTGTTTCTTGACGCGACGGGAGAAGTGCCGGGCAAGGATTGGAATGTCGCGGCGGAGTTTGATGCGGCCACGCTGCCTGTTCACAGGTTGTACTATGTCAATGCCCGCGTCGATCTGTGGAAGGATCAGCCGCAGCTCTCCGTCAACCGCATGAAGCTCGCCGACGAGCAGGACCAGGCGGAGATCGGACAGTTCGTACCCTCCGCGCCGCTCGCGCCGGAGGCGATGCTGGCGGAGGTCTACGATTTTGCCGCCCGCATCCGCAATGCCGACATCCGGGCCATCGTGCTGGCCATGCTCGACGAGCGCGAAGCGAAGATGCTGTATTATCCCGCCGCCAAATCGCTCCACCACGCCATCCGCTCCGGACTCCTGTACCATGTGGTGCGCATGCTCCGGGCCGCGGACGCGCTGGCGGGCGTCTATCCCTCGGTCGACACGGACCTGCTGTTTGCCGGCGTGCTGCTGCACGATCTGGCGAAAATGGACGAGATGGAGGCCTCCGAGCTCGGCATGGCCGAATATACGAAGGTCGGCAAGCTGCTGGGCCACATCGTCATCGGCATCACGGAGCTCGACCGCATCGGGCGCAGGCTCGGCACGCCCGAGGAGGTCGTCCTCGTCCTCAAGCACATGGTCCTGAGCCACCACGACAAGCCGGAGTACGGCAGCCCGAAGCCGCCGATGTTTCTGGAGGCGGAGCTGCTGCACCACATCGACATGATCGACGCCCGCGTCTACGACTATGACAACGCATTGCGCGACGTGAAGCCGGGCGGCTTCTCCGATTCCGTCTGGTCGCTCGACAGGCGCAACGTATACCGGCCCGACCTGGGGGAACCCGTGGAAGGGGAATAGGAGGATGGGCATGGTCAAGAATTACATTCTCGACACCAACGTCATCGTCCATGATCCGGAATGCTTCTACAAGTTCGAGGACAACAACGTCATCCTGCCGATCGTCACGCTCGAGGAACTCGACCACATCAAGAACCGCGAGGGCATGGTGGGATACCATGCCCGCATCGCGGCGCGCGAACTCAACAGCCTGCGCGGGCGCGGTTCGCTCGAGGAGGGCGTGCGCCTGCCTGGCGGCGGCCTGCTGCGTGTCGAGCTCAACCACATGGACATGACGGCCTTTCCCGGGGGGATCGACCTTTCCGGCAACGACATCCGCATCATCGCCGTCGCCCGCAACCTCCAGAACGAGGATCTCTCCACCAAGACCATCCTGGTGACCAAGGACGTCTACATGATCCTCAAGGCCGACACCTTCGGCGTTTCGGCGGAGGACTACACCAACGACAAGATCAAGGCCGACGAGCTGTATCCGGGCTACCGCGACCTGCAGCTGTCATCGGATGAGATGAACCGCATCTACAAGTCGGGGCTTCCGGTCAGCGACGACTGGTATGACGAGCCGCTCAACCCCAACGAGTTCGTGCACGTCAAGAGCCATGACGAACCCGGACATGAGCTGCTGGCGCGCCGCTCGGGCGACCTGCTCGTGCCGCTGCGCTATGCGCGCGAAAGCGCATGGGGGCTCACGCCGATCAACCGCAACCAGAAGATGGCGTTCGAGCTGCTGATGGATCCGGCTGTGCCGTTCGTGACCATCACCGGCGGTGCCGGCTCCGGCAAGACCATCATGGCCACGGCCGTCGCCCTCGAGAAGGTCATCGAACAGGGCGAGTACCGCAAGATCGTCTTTGTCCGGCCGACCGTCGCCGCCGGCAACGACATCGGTTTCCTGCCCGGCACGGAGGAGGAGAAGCTGCGCCCCTGGATGGGCAGCTTCTATGACGCCATCGAGAACCTCATGCTCGGCCGCAAGAGCGCACGCGAGGACTTCAACCGGCCAGGCCGCTCCCGTGCGGACAAGCCGGAGTTCTCGGTTGAGAACTTCATCGAGACCTACCGGGCCCGCGGCATGATCGAAACCAAGACCTTCACCTACATGCGCGGCCGGACGCTCAGCAACGCGATGGTCATCGTGGACGAGGCGCAGGAGCTCACCCCGCACCTGGCCAAGCTCATGCTCACACGGGCCGGGTTCGGCTCGAAGTTCATCTTCCTTGGCGACCCTTCCGACAACCAGATCGACAACATGCTGGTGGATGCGCGGTCGAACGGCCTGGTATACACGGTCGAGAAGATGAAGCCGTTCCCCATCACGGGGCATGTCGCGCTCGAGGAGGTGGAGCGCTCCCCGCTGGCCGGCATCGCTGAACGGTACATGTGACAATGACCTCGAACCGGGTCGCTGCCATTCCGGCTCCCGTGCGGACACGCCGCCGGATGAGGCACGACCCGAATCATCCCTGGAAAGGAACTCCGAAAACATGGTGGAAATCATTCCGGTCAGAACCGCCAGAGAACGCGAAGCCTTCATCAAGTTCCCCTTTTCCCTGTATGCCGACAATCCGTACTGGGTGCCGCCATTGCTCTCGGACGAGCGGTTCACGCTCAACCCGCGCAAGAACCCGGCCTTCGAGTACTGCGAGGCGGCCTGCTGGCTCGCAAAAAAGGATGGCAGACTCGTCGGCCGCATCGCGGGCATCATCAACCGCGCCTACATCGAGAAATGGGGGAATCGGTACGCCCGGTTCGGGTGGATCGATTTCATCGACGACCGCGAGGTTTCCAAGGCGCTCATGGAGACCGTGGAGCAGTGGGCCAGGGATCACGGCCTGAACGGCGTCCACGGGCCACTCGGTTTCTGCGACCTCGACAAGGAGGGTATGCTGGTCGAGGGATTCGAGGAAATGGGCACCTTCATCTCCATCTACAATTTCCCTTATTACAGGGAGCATATGGAGGCGCTGGGCTATGCCAAGGACGCCGAGTGGGTCGAATGGGACATCGGGGTCGGCGGGGGCGATCAGGCGGAGCGGCTCGCCAAGCTGGCGGAACGCGCCAAGGAGAAGTACGGCGTCCGCATGGTGGAGATGAAGAGCACCCGCGACGTCAAGAAATACATCCCCGCCGTGTTCGACCTGCTCAACGAAGGGTATGAGCATCTCTACGGCGTCGTACCCATCACGAGGCGGCAGGTCGAATGCTATGTGAAGCAGTACTTCAGCTTTGTCGACATCGATTTCATCTCCATCATCCTCGATCGCGAGGACAAGCTGGCCGGTTTCGGCATCATCCTGCCCTCGTTCTCGGACGCGGCACGCAAAAGCCGCGGCAGGCTGTTCCCGTTCGGATTCCGGCACTGGCTGCGCGATCTGCGGCATCCGAAGATGCTCGACCTGTACCTTGTCGCCGTGCGGCCCGAGCTGAGGATGTCGGGCATTCCGTTCATCATGCTTTCGGAGTTGACCCGGAACGCCATCCGCAAGGGCATCACGCATGCGATCGCCTCGCCGGAGCTGGAGACGAACACGGCGGTCCATTCGATGTGGCGCTCCTACGACGCGCGAATCCACCGGCGCCGGCGGGCATACCTGAAAGCCTGGTGACATCGGGTGGACGCGTTGGCCGGATCGATGGTGCCCCCGCCGCGGATTTGCGTGGGAAGAATTCACGCATTCCGCAGACGGAAACACTTTTCGCCCGTATGAATGCACGGATGCGGCATGACCGGACTGACGCCGCATGGTGGAAGGGATCGGTTCCGGCGGATTCGTCCGGTTGCCCAGGGAAACGGTACGTCTGACGGATAGGCGGAAGCGGCTGCAGGCCGCGGCAGGGGAGAGCGAACATGAATGCATTCGTATTCACCAATTGGATGTGGCTCGTGCTGATGGTGGTCCTGCTGGTCATTGAGGGCATGACGGTGAACCTGACGACGATCTGGTTTGCCGCAGGCGCACTGGTTGCATACCTGCTGGGGTTGGCGGGGGTTCCGTTCGGCTGGCAGGTGGCTGTTTTTCTTGCGGTTGCGGTCGTCATGGTGATCTTCACGCGGCCGGTTGCCGTCAAGTACCTCAAGGTGGGACGCACGCGCACCAATGTCGACAGCATCATCGGCTGCGAGGGCATCGTCATCAGGCAGATGACCGAACTGCAGACCGGACAGGTCAAGGTCAACGGCCAGATCTGGACCGCATTGCCACAGAACGGGCAGGCACTCGCGGAAGGGACGGTCATCACGGTTGCGGCGGTTGAAGGCGTCAAGCTCATGGTGTTGCCGGTCCAGGGGCCGGACATCCTGCGATAGGCGCGCCGCCATTGACTCCAGGCTGTGTTTCGCTCCCGCGTGAGCGATGCCGCACGATATGCCAAACATGACAGATCGCACCACAAGGAGGTAACCCATGGGTTGGGAGTATTTCTGGTTATTCATTCTCATCGGCTTCGCACTGATCGTGATCGTGAACAACATCAAGGTCGTTCCCCAGGCGCATTCCTACGTCATCGAACGGCTCGGTGCGTATGCCGGCACCTGGCAGACGGGGCTGCACATCAAGGTCCCGTTCATCGACAAGATCTCCAACCGCATCTCCATGAAGGAAAAGGTGCTTGATTTCCCGCCCCAGCCCGTCATCACGAAGGACAATGTCACGATGCAGATCGACACCGTCATCTACTACGCGATCACGGACGCGAAGCTGTACACCTACGGTGTGGAGCGTCCGCTGACCGCCATCGAGACCCTCACCGCCACAACGCTCCGCAACATCATCGGTGACATGGAGCTCGACCACACCCTGACCTCGCGCGACACCATCAACACCCACATGCGCGTCATTCTCGACGAGGCGACCGATCCGTGGGGCATCAAGATCAATCGCGTCGAGGTCAAGAACATCATTCCGCCGGCCGACATCCAGAATGCGATGGAAA
Organism: Bacillota bacterium; assembly: GCA_023440865.1. Taxonomy (GTDB): domain Bacteria; phylum Bacillota; class Clostridia; order DSM-8532; family DSM-8532; genus JAEWSN01. The sequence goes on along the minus strand of JAEXRM010000057.1, from coordinate 456 downwards.
AACAGATGCGTGCCGAGCGTGAACGCCGCGAGGCCATCCTGCGCGCCGAAGGCGAGAAGACGAGTTCCATCCTTGTCGCCGAAGGCCGCAAGCAATCGCTCATCCTCAACGCCCAGGCCGAGAAGGAAGCCGCGATTCTCGCCGCGGAAGCAAAGAAGGAAGCCAACATCCGCGAGGCGGAAGGCCAGGCGGAAGCCATCCTCAAGGTGCAGAGCGCCACGGCCGAAGGCCTGCGCATGATCAAGAGCGTGGAGGCCTCGAAGGAGGTCATCGCATTGCGCAGTCTCGAGGCCTTTGTCAAGGCGGCGGACGGCAAGGCGACGAAAATCATCATTCCCTCCGACATCCAGAACATGGCGGGACTCGTGACCTCCATCGGCGAGCTGGCCAAGCCAGTGGATGCGCAGAAATCCTGATGTCCGCCAGGTGATACCGGTGCAAGACATTCCCTGGGGG
>JAEXRM010000037.1 GCA_023440865.1 Bacillota bacterium | reverse complement strand
GCACGAGCACGACCATGACCACGAGCACGAGCATGAGCACGAGCACGACCATCACGGCCACGGTTCGGATCACGTCGGGAATGATGATGTCCAGCCGATGCGCATCGAGGTCATGGAAGGCATCCTCGACGAAAACGGCCGCATCGCCGATCGCGTAAACACCTTCCTTGAGCGGAACGGCATCTTCTGCGTCAATATCATGGGTGCGCCGGGCGCCGGCAAGACCACAAGCCTCATCCGCATCATGGAGAACCTCCAAAGCCGGAGACCGTACGTCATCGAAGGCGACATCGAATCGGACATCGATACGCAGACCCTTCGCAAGCTCGGTGTCCAGACGCTGCAGATCAATACCGGCGGCGCCTGCCATCTCGACGCGCCGCTGATCGAGAAAGCCATTTCCGACATGGCGCTTTCCGGCAACAGCGTCCTGTTCATCGAAAACATCGGCAACCTTGTCTGCCCGGCGGAATTCATGATCGGCGAGCATGTGAAGCTGCTGATCGCAACCGTCACCGAGGGCAGCGACAAGCCCTACAAGTACCCGCTGGCCTTCGAGAAGGCCGATTGCATCCTCGTCAACAAGGTCGATCTGATCCCCCATCTCGACTTCGACGAGACATTCTTCATGGCGGGCATCCGCGCGTTGAACCGCAACGTGCCGGTTTTCAAGGTTTCCGGCCGTACCGGGGAAGGCTTCAGGGAAGTGGCAGCATGGATCGAATCGAAGGCGGCGCAAACGGACACAGCGCGTTGAGACAAGATAAAGATGCCGGCGCAGGCGGCTCGCAAGCGAAGGTCATTCGCTTTGCCGCAGTCGAGGGTGTCGTGCAGGGGGTCGGTTTCAGGCCCTTTGTCGCCCACGCGGCTGCCAGCCGCGATCTGCACGGATGGGTCCGCAACACCGGCGGACGTGTCGAGATTCTCGCCGCCGGCCCATCCGAACGCCTGGACGACTTCTTTGCCCAAGTGCGACAGGGACCGCCACACTGCGATATCAAGCGGTTCCGCTTTCTACCGCCGCCCTCCCCGCACGGCGCCGTTCTCTCCGACATGCCCTTCCCCCCGCTCCCGGAAAGCGGTTTTTCCATCCTCGAAAGCGCGTCCGCCTTTTCAGGCCTCTCGATGCCCCCGGCGGATCTTCCGGTCTGCGACGGCTGTCTCGCGGAGATGGACAATTCCGCCAACCGACGATACCATCATGCCTTCATCAGCTGCACGGCCTGCGGGCCCCGGTACAGCATCCTCGAGGCGCTGCCCTACGACCGGCACACCACATCGATGGCCGACTTCCCGATGTGTCCGGCCTGTGCGGCGGAATATGCCAACCCGAGCGACCGCAGGCACCACGCCCAGACGGTGTCCTGCCATCATTGCGGCCCGGTGCTGACGCTGCGGCGGGCGGACGGTCGGGTGGAAACCGCAGCCTTGCCTGCGACGGAATCGGATCCGCACGTGATATCGGGGGCGGTGTCCGCCTCGGACACCCTGCTGGCGGAAACGGCCCGTTTGCTCAAGGAGGGTGCCATTGTCGCCGTCAAGGGCATCGGCGGTTTTCACCTGCTCTGTGATCCATGCTCGGACAAGGCCGTCGCCCGCCTGCGCGCGCTCAAGCAACGCGACGCCAAGCCGTTTGCGGTGATGTATCCGACAATCGGCGACATCCGGATGCACGCCCGTGTGACCGAGGCCGAGGCCACCCTGCTTTCCAGCGATGCGCATCCCATCGTGCTGGTGGCGAAGCGTCCATGTGCGGACGAGGAGGCATCGGAATGCTCCATGAAGGCGGAGGCGCCGGAATGCTCCATGAAGGCGGAGGCACCGGAATGCTCCATGAAGGCGGATGGCCCGTTGCGCCCGCTGGCCGCCGGGGTATGCCCCGGCTCCCGCCACGTCGGCGCCTTTCTGCCCTACACACCGCTCCACCACCTGCTTTTGCGGCTGACCGGCCCGCTGGTGGCGACCAGCGCCAACCTGTCCGGGCACCCCATCGTCTCGGAGGAATCCGTCATGGCCGGCTGGCTTGGCAACGGCCTTGACGCAATGCTTTCGAACAACCGGCGTATCGTGACGCCGCAGGACGATTCCGTCGCCTGGGTGATCGCCGGCCAACCCCAGCTCATCCGCCGCGCACGCGGCTACGCGCCGCTGACCCTGCCGCTCGAACCGGCTTCCGATCGGGAACCGGCAACCGCACTGCCGTCCTCCCCGCCGCCGGCCCCCACGATCCTCGCGCTCGGTGGCCAGCAGAAGGCCGGCTGGTGCCTGGTGCGGGACGGCTTCGCGCACCTGGGCGAATACCTGGGCGATCTGGCCGACGAAGCCGCCTGGTTGGCCTGGAACCGCTCGATCGAGCGGACCTTCCGTCTGCTGGGCTGCCGGCCGGACCGCATCGCCCTCGACCCGCATCCCCGCTACCGCACCTGGGACGCACCGTTCCTGTCGCGGTTCCCGCATGCGGAACGGGTGCCCGTGCAGCACCATCACGCGCACATCGCGGGCGTGATGGCCGAGCACGGACTGGAAGGCCCCGTGCTGGGGCTCTCGTTCGACGGCACCGGCTACGGACCGGACGGCACGGTCTGGGGCGGCGAGTTCCTGCTGTGCTCCGGAACCGCGTTCCAGCGGATTGCGGCACTCAAGCCCATCCGCATGCTCGGCGGTGACGAATCGGTGGAGGAGGGCTGGAAGTCGCTGCTGTGCCACCTCCACGCCGCCGGACTTCCTGTGCCGCCCGCCCGATCCGAGCCGCAGCGCGACCACCTCGTCGCCGCGGCACTCGCGCATGGCGTGAACACCATCGTATCCAGCAGCATGGGACGGCTGTTCGACGCCGTGTCGGCGCTGCTCGGTTTCTGCCGGACGTCGCGGTTCGAAGGGGAATGCGCCATCCTGCTGGAGACGGCGGCGGCATCGGTGCCGTCATCACCCGTCCCCGTCCTGCCGTCCCTTGCCGTCACGACCGCGCCCGACGGCACGCGGCTGCTCGATCCGGCGCCCGTGCTGGCGGGCCTCATCGACGGCCTGGCGGAGGGCATCGGGCGGGAAGTCCTCGCACGCGCCTTCCACGATGCCCTGGCGGATTCCGTCGCCGCGCTGACGGCCGAGCTGGCGCGGGAGCACGATACGCAGGACATCGCACTATCGGGCGGCGTGTTCCAGAACCGGCTTCTCACGGAGGCGCTGGCCTCGACCCTGAAGAATCGCGGATTCCGCGTCCACCTCCACCGGCAGGTGCCGCCCAACGACGGCGGACTTGCGCTCGGCCAGGCATATGTCGCCTGCCGGAAAGGATAAGCCATGTGTGTTGCCGTTCCCGGAGAGATCCTATCCATCGAGGGCGATGTCGCCACCGTCGACTTCGGCGGGAACCGCATGCGTGTGGGCCTTGGCCTGGTGAACGCGCAGGTCGGCGACCATGTGCTCGTCCATGCCGGACTCGCCATCGAGGTGATGAGGAAGGAACAGGCCGATGAGCTGGCCCAGCTGCTCGCCGAGCTCGACGAGGTCCTGGCGCCGGAACGCGGAGGTGCCATCCGATGACGCTCCAGGAGGCCCTTGCCGACCTTGCCCGTTATGACGGGCCGGAGATCCGCATCATGGAGGTCTGCGGCACACACACCGCCGCCATCATGCAGGGCGGGCTGCGCAGCCTGCTGCCAAAGGGCGTCACGCTGATCTCCGGGCCGGGATGTCCTGTCTGCATCACCCCCGGCGCGTACATCGACCGGGCGGTGGGCCTTGCGTTCCAGCCGGGACACCGCGTCTATGCCTTCGGCGACATGCTCAAGGTGCGCGGCACGACGCACAGCCTGGCGGACACGAAGGCGGAAGGTGCCGACATCCGGTTCCTCTACGCGCCGCTCGAGCTGTTGGAGCGGGCGCGGCAGGAGCCGCACATCACGCACGTCTTCGCCGCCGTCGGTTTCGAGACGACCGCCCCGGTCTACGCGATGCTGGTGAAGAAGGCGCGCGGGCTGGGCATCACGAACCTGAAGCTGCTGACGGCCGTCCGCACGGTGCCGCCGGCACTCGAGCTGATTCTGTCCACGGGCGAACCCATCGACGCCTTCATCGCACCGGGCCATGTGAGCGCGATCATCGGCAGCGATGCCTACACCGGCCTGTCCGCGCGATATGGCAAACCCTTCACCGTGGCCGGGTTCACGCCGGAGCACATCGTCCTCGCCGTCTGGCATCTGGTGCGGGCGGTGCGGGACATGCGGCGTCAGTCAGCCGCCCCGACCGATCAGCTACCGGCCGGGGACGCCCATGTCGCGAATCTCTACCCCGGCGTCGTGCGGCACGAAGGCAATCCGAAAGCCATTGCGCTGCTCGCAGAGGTGTTCGAACCGGGCGAATCCGCCTGGCGCGGCATCGGCGTCATTCCGGGCTCCGGTTTGTTCCTGCGCCCGGAATACGCGGCATGGGACGCCGGCAGCCGCGATCTCGACGCGGATCCGCCGGCCAATGCCGCCTGCCGCTGCACCGATGTGATCCTGGGCCGCATCCAGCCGCCCGATTGCCCGATGTTCGGCACCGCGTGCACCCCTTCGGATGCGCAGGGGCCATGCATGGTGTCGGCGGAAGGGGCCTGCGGCATCTGGTACCGGTTCCGGGGCGCCTGATCCGGTCCTGCGGAGCACGTAAGGCAACAACGGGAAGCAAGGCGTTCCCGCACTTGGGGAGGATATCATGAAACATGTGACGATGGCGCACGGCAGCGGCGGTCTTTCCACCGCCGAGCTGGTGGCGGAGGTCTTCGCCCGGCACTTGTCCAACAAAGCCCTGGATGCACAGGAAGACGCCGCCTGCCTGCCGGTTTCGGGCCCCTGCGCCTTCTCGACCGACTCGTTCGTCGTCGATCCCATCCGGTTTCCGGGCGGCGATATCGGAAAGCTCTCGGTATGCGGCACGGTCAACGACCTGCTGTGCCTCGGTGCGACGCCGCGGTGGCTGTCCGCGGGCTTCATCCTGGAGGAGGGGCTCCCCTTCGACGTGCTGGAGGAGATCGTCCGTTCCATGGCGGCTGCGGCAAAGGGAGCCGGTGTCATCATCGCCGCGGCGGACACGAAGGTGGTCGGCGGCAAGGGCGGCCTGTTCATCAACACGTCCGGCATAGGCACCTTCGACGGGCGGCAGCCGATTCGGGCATCCGGCGGACGCCCCGGAGACGCGGTCATCGTCTCGGGGCATCTGGGCGACCACCATGCCTGCATCCTGAGCCAGCGCATGGGCATCGAAAACGGCATCCGCAGCGACTGTGACGTCCTGTCGCCGCTGCTTTCCGCCCTGGATGCGCGACACGTCGACATCCACGCCCTGCGCGACATCACGCGCGGCGGCCTGGCCACGGTGCTCAACGAGCTCTGCGCCGCCTCCGGCGTCCACTGCGTGCTGGAGGAAACAGCCCTGCCGGTATCCGACGAAGTGCGCGCCTTCTGCGGCATCCTAGGACTGGATCCGCTCTACATGGGCAACGAGGGGAAGCTGCTGCTGTTCGTGCCCGAAGACCAGGCCCAGGAGGCCGTGACGGCGTTGCGCGGCACGACGGCGGGCAGGCATGCGGCAGTGGTCGGCCACCTCGCCGACACGCGGCCCACGGAGTCCGGCGGGGCGCCCGTCACCATCCGCACACGGATCGGCGGCCTTCGTCCGGTCGACGCGCTCAGGGGGGAAGGACTGCCCAGAATCTGCTGAACGGCATGGCCGGGGAGCGCCTCGCGGCCGTCGTCCCGGCAACAGGATCATTCCTGCGCCAACTCGCCGTTGCGGTACACAAACGTGGTCATGTTCCGGTCTGCACGGATTTCCTCGGTCTTGTCCTTGATCTGCAGGCGCACATTGCCATATGCGTGCTTCCGGACGATCACGGCACCCTCGCCGGGCGTGCGGAGATGGTCGGCCAGCGACTTGTACTCGTACTCCACATCCTTGAGCCGCTCCTTGAGCGCCTCGAGCTGGTCGCGCAGGGTCGTTTGCTCCTGCTGCTGCTGCAGGGTCTGGTGAGACGCGTCGAACAGGCGCAGCTGCTGCTTGAGCCGGCTCATTTCCTTGCGGCCGTCCTCCATCGACTGAACCACCTTTTCATACTCCCTGCGCAGCGTGTCCCGATCGAAACCGACAACGCGGATCTCGGTGCGTGTTTCCCCCCGGTTTCCGATCTCTGCCGACTCGATGCGAATCTCCGCTTCGCAATACCCGCCTGTGATGCGTCCACGCGGTGAGTCGACGATCACCTGCCGCGCACGGATGTGGGCGTTCATCGCATAAAAGCCGATGAAGACGCTGCCTGCGCACTCCACGGTCACATCGGACAGGTATTTGACATACAGGTTCTTCTGGCAGCGGATGACCGCCTGTCCCTTGCCCGCGATGCCGCCCCGGATGTAGATGTTGCCGGCACGGCTGACGATCTCGTCCGCACCGCCGACGCCATACTCTCCCAGGATCTCGATGTCGTGTTCGGCCGCGACGCTGAAGTTGTCGTCAACCGTTCCCTTGACGGACAGATACCCGTCGTAGTCGATGTTGCCGGTCGAGAAATCGATATTGCCCGCCACCTCGAGAAAGTCGTAGACACCGACCACATCGCCCCGGTAGAAAACCGCCCCCGACTTGCGGGCACGCAGTACGGTCTTGCCGGGCAGCAGTTCCTCGCGGACCGATGCACGCTCGTACCGCAGCGGCACCGATGCGCCGCCGACCGGCATCACAAGCCGACCGCAGACATCGGTGCCCGGAACGCCCGGTTGCGGCTCCACCCGCTCGCCCAGCCAGTCGCCCTCCTTCACGCGCTTGATCAGGTTCATTTCATAATGATTGACCGATCCGTCCTCAATGACCTCGGGCGTGCCGGAAACCAGCTCGATCATGCTCACCACGGCGTCCTCTCCCGGAACGGGCGGCTGTCCGCGCGCGATGAGGTACTCGGTGCCAATCTGCAGCTCGCCGGCGAACACCTCGGACAGGATGCCGTATGTGATGCCGGCCCTGCGCAGGGCGAGCGCGACTTCCCGGATCAGGGCCGCCCGGTTCGCGGGCAGGACGAACTCGCTCTCCGTCCAGAGCGTGAACCAGGCGGCGAGCGCATCCTCGGCAATCCGGATCTCGACGCGGTCGCGATCGGTGCCCAGCGGCACGGGACCGGCCGGTGCCGCGGCCAGCACGCCCTTCACCCGGACAAAGCTGGTGACGTAGACCTGTGGCAGGTGCTGCTTGAGCAGCTTCTCCAGCCCCTCCATGTCCAGGCCGGGAGCCAGCGAGCGGATGGTATACTCCGAACCGCTCTTGTGGATTTCGACCAGCTCATTGCGGAAGACGGCTTCACCCATGATCGCTCCACTCCGCATGCTGGCCTGTTCGCTTCCAGTGCCGCATGCCACATGTGTTTTCCTTTGTTCCGGGTCGCGACCGGATGGCGGTGGCGACCCGACAACCGCGCGGTACGGCACGTGCATGTCATGGTATGATGGAACCGGTGGACGACGGCGGCTCGGCAAGCCACAGGCGGGTCACAGGTGCCTCCAAATCGATTCTACCACAGATGGAAATGGCTTGAACGAAGGAGTTGTCAATGATACCGCACAATGAACCGGATAACCTCCTCCGGCTGGGTCCCATCGAGGATTTCGATCCGTCCCACGTCTTTTCCTGCGGACAGTGCTTCCGCTGGGAGCCGCTCGGGGATGGCCGCTGGCAGGGCATTGCCGGGAGGCATCCGTTGCGGCTGTCCTGGGATGGCAGCCGGCTGCAGCTCGAAGGGCCCCGTGCCGGATCGCTGCGTGGGGCGTGGATGCACTATTTCGATCTGCAGGCGGATTACGGCGCGTGGAAGCGGCGGCTGTCCGCCGACGATCCGGTCATGGCGGCGGCAACCCGTTACGGACAAGGGTTGCGGCTGCTGCGCCAGGATCCGTGGGAAACGCTGGCCAGCTTCCTGATCTCCCAGAACAACGGCATTCCGCGAATCCGGCAGATTGTGGCGGTGCTGTGCGACCGTTTCGGCGACAACCCGGAACCACCGCCCACGGGTGATGCGGCTTCCGCCGCTTTCCGGACTCCCCTGCGCACCTTTCCCACCGCCGCGCGCATCGCATCGTTGAATGAACGCGACCTGGCCGTGCTGCGGGCCGGATATCGGGCACCGTACCTGCTGCAAACGGCGCGGCAGATCGCTTCGGGGGAGGTGGAGCTTGCCGCGCTGGGCGGCATGCCGCTGCCGGAAGCCAGAAACGCACTGCTGCGCCTGCATGGTGTCGGCATCAAGGTGGCCGACTGCACGCTGCTGTTCTCCGGCCTGCACCGTGACGTCTTTCCGGTGGACCGGTGGGTGCTTCGGCTGATGGAGGCCTTGTATCCGGGTTCCGGCAAGGACACGCAGGCGCTGCAGCGATATGCGGATGCGCGCTGGGGCGGGCTGGCGGGACTGGCGCAGCAGTATCTGTTCTTCTATGCGCGGGAGAACCGCATTGGTACCTGAAGGAGCTCTCGCCATGCGGATCTCCGCTGCGCGGCGCCCCCCGTCGGCATCCGCAGGCATGCAAAAAGCTCCGGCATGCGCCGGAGCTTTTCTTCTGGTGACCCCAGGGGGAATCGAACCCCCGTTACAGCCTTGAAAGGGCCGTGTCTTGACCGCTTGACCATGGGGCCAT
>JAEXRM010000012.1 GCA_023440865.1 Bacillota bacterium | reverse complement strand
GGACCAGCTGGCGCGGACCTGGGTCTTCGACCCGCTCGACATGCGCAATACCGGCTTCAACCGTTCCGGCGCCGGTCACGCCGAAACCGCCGTCGACGATGCCGCCGCAACCGGAGCCGCCTATGCCTCCACGGAATGGGACGATGCAGCGGGCACCTGGCTCACCGGTGTCGTGCACGATGAAAACGCCCGCTTTCTCGGCGGCGTTTCAGGCAATGCGGGTTTGTTCTCCACACTTGCTGACTGCGGGCGCTTCGCATCGATGCTCGCCTGCCGCGGTGTTCTGGATGGCATGCGTTTTCTCTCCGAGCCGCTGTTCGGGCTTGCCGTCAAAAACCACACGCCGGGACTGGAGGAAAGCCGCGGGCTTGGGCTTGGGCTCTTCGACGGACGCATCCTCTCATGCGGGGAACTCTTCTCACAGGGAAGCTATGGTCATTCGGGATACACCGGCACCACCATCTGGGTGGATGCCGAAACCGGACTGCATGTGACGCTGCTGACCAACGCCGTGCACTTCGGGCGCGAGCGGGACGAGTTCTTCCGCCTGCGCAGGCGCTTCCACAACCTGGTCATGGCGGACTGGAGGCGCATGGCATGAAACGGAAGACACCCTGTCCGGTGCTGAACGGCATCGACCGGCCCGATGCATACAGAAAGATCTTCAAGGGTCGTCGTCTCGGCCTGGTAACAGGGCCAACGGGCCTTGACCGGAGCCTGCGCCCCACCATCGACCGGCTGCGCGAGTCCGGCGACCTCCGTGCCCTGTTCTCTCCGGAGCATGGCCTGTACGGGGAGGCGCAGGCAGGCGATCACGTCGCTTCCGCAACGGATGCGCGCACGGGGCTTCCAGTCCACAGCCTGTACGGCGAAAGCCGCGATCTCGATCCCAGAACGGTCGCCGAAATCGACCTGCTCGTCTTCGACATGCAGGACGTCGGCATCCGGTACTATACGTTTCCCTATACGTTGTCCAACATCATGGCTTCCTGCGCGCGACTCGGATTGCCGCTGGTCGTGCTCGACCGCGTCAATCCGCTGGGCGGCGCCGTCGTGGGCGGCAACGTGCTCGACCCCCGGTTTTCGTCGTTCGTCGGCAAATTCGCGCTGCCCGTGCGCCACGGCCTGACGCTGGGCGAATTCGCCCGGTGGGTCAACCGCGAAACGGCACCGGCATGTGATCTCACCGTCATCCCATGCGAAAACTGGCACCGCGGCCTGCTGTTCCCGGAAACCGGGCTGCCGTGGGTGATGCCATCGCCGAACATGCCTGCGGTCGACACATTGCTGTGTTATGCGGGCACCTGCCTGTTCGAAGGAACGAACCTGTCCGAAGGGCGCGGCACCACCAAGCCCTTCGAGCTGATCGGCGCCCCCTTTGTCGACGCGTGGCGCCTTGCGGACGACATGAACGCGCAGTCCCTTCCCGGCGTCCTGTTCCGGGCGGCCTTCTTCCGCCCCGCATTTTCCAAGCATGCCGGCGCAACCTGTGGCGGCGTGCAGCTGCATGTGACAGATCCGGAACGGTTCGACGGTTTCCGGACAGGGCTGCGCCTGCTGGACACCCTGCGGCGCACATCACCCGACTTCGCCTTTCTCGAGACCAAGCCGGGACGGTTTTTCATCGATCTGCTTGCCGGCACGGATGCCTTGCGCGCTCCGGACTTCGAGCCGGAGGCGTTTATCGGTGCGGGGCGGCCCGCCGTGGAGGCCTTCCGGCGCGACCGGGAGGGCGTCCTGCTGTATGGCGGATGAAGCGGCGCCTATTTTCGCGCCTTGCCTGTCACGTGGCTGATGGTGAGCTTCAACACGCAGGTTCCGGCGCCGGCACGCGCGATGTAGGCCCTGCCCTCCTCCTCGAAACCGGGCGAGTAGCGCCTGACAAGCGCCATCAGCCCTTCCGCCGCCTCGGTGCCGGAGGCCTCCGCGACGTTCCCGTAGCAGATCGCGCTTTCATAACGTGTGCTGAACTGGTCCGGCAACACTTCGGTTGCGCCGACGACACAAAATGTCGCGCGCGGATCGGCTCGCAGCGCATCCAGCTTCGTGCCGGCCGTGGCGCAGTGCAGCCAGATGACATCACCCGCGCAGGCATAGCTCATGGGGATGGCATGCGGGTGACCCGCGGGTCCGTTCAGCGACAGGATGCCGTATTCGCCCGCGCGAAGAATGCGATCGGCCTCCTCCCGGGACAACGCCCGATCCTTGCGACGCATGACAGGAAACATCGATACCTCCTTGGCCGGTCCATACGACCGTGAAAGCGAAAACGGGTCGAAACCGCTTCTTCCGCGGTCACGGCCCGTTCCTGAATGTGGATTTTCCGGGTGGCGCTCACATCGGTGCGGGACGCACCGGAAACACCATCATTCCTTGGTTTTCTTCCGGTTGATGACTTCAGGCTGCGCGACGACGGATTGCAACGGCTTGGCGCTGCTCGAACTGGTTGCGTCGGCCTTCTTCTTCTTCTTGACTTCCTTCTTGATGTCTCGGTTTCCCATCGTCGTGCCCTGCCTTTCCTTGTTGACAGCCTGCCGGAAGTGACTGCGCCATCCGGACATGCCCTATGGATAACTCTACCACGATCCTCGGCGCACTTCAACAGAACAAGCACGCCCAACACGGCCCACCAACGGCCATACGGCACACCGCCGCATCCGCGGTCGGCCGACGGACGCCTTGGCCGCCGGTACTGCCGCCCGACGCCCAGCGCCCCCGCCGTTCCGTTTCATTCCACATCCTCCGGCCCGGTGGTGATCCGGGAGACGGCGGCCGCGTCCAGATGCAGCATGCCGCGCCTGCAGGCAAACCACAGGCCTCCCCCGCCCTCGGCGGCCATCTGCTTGACCTCGTTGTCCGGCAGGCCGTCGGCGGTCGTCAGCAGGCGAATGCGCCGCCCCTGGGGCGACAGGACTGCAATGCCGTCGTATTCCGAGCAGATCCAGCGGTTGCCCGCCCCATCGACATGTATGTGGCGAACCTTCGCACCCGCAAGCCCGTCATCCGGCCCCAGAAGGCCCTCCGCACGATAGGCGCCGTCACGCCGGACAAAGCGCGCGGCCCCGCCGGACGTATACACGCCGCTGCCGACCCAGACGGCACCCGCGGCATCCTCGGCGATGGTCGTCACATAGTCGTCGGCCAAGCCCGTGTCATGGTTGAAGAACGCGGTAAAATCCGGCCCGATGCACAGCAAGCCGCCCCCCCGCGCAATGTACGACCCGAACCAGAGCGTGCCGCGCCTGTCCTGGAACATGGCGTTGACCATCGGCAGCACGAACCCGTCCTCCGGCGTCAGCCACCGGCCGATCTCCGTTTCCCCACCGGCGAAACGCGCCGTTTCCGCCTCCGAAAGGACAAGCGCCCCAGATTGCGTCCCCGCATACAGGGAACCATCCCGCGCCAGGAGCAGGGCGGCGACCGCACCGACCTTCCGGCCATCCAGATCCAGCAGCGTGCGGCCTGTGTCTCCAACGGCCGTCTCCGGCCCCACTCGATCCGCATCCGCATCAGTCAGGAATCCGGGCAGGCAGGAAAGCCCCATCGCATGGCCAATCCAGAGATTGCCCCGCCCGTCCGCCAGCAGCGCCTTGACCAGACCGAAGGAACCCGGACGTGACCCGACGGGCTGCCACGCCCCCTCTCCGGCGACCTGCCTGTATAGTCCTTCCGTACCACCGGCCAGAACCATGTTGCCCGCAACAGCGATCGAGGAGAATTCAAGTTCCGGTTCGAAAACCTGCCAGCCTGCCGGCAGGATTCCCTCCGCCGCGACGATCCCGTCCGACACGTCCGTGGCTGCGGCAGGATCCGCCACAGGAACGCACCCGGCCGCCAGCAGCGTCCACACGGACAGCAACAGGCACACCACATGGAGCCGGATGTGCATCACGCATCCAGTTCGGACTCGCCGCCATTGCGTCCGCATGCATCCTCCCAGGCTGTCAGCAGTCGTTCGAATTCCTTCGTGTCCACGGCGCAGGCCTTGCCGATGCCGTCCGGCGCAAGGTTGTCACGCACGACCACCCGTTCCGCGCCGATGAGGACGAAGCAGGCATTGCCTGTCAGCTCCGCGGCGACCACCTCGCCACGGAGAACGTGATCGAGTGCATGACGCAGGCTGTTGTCGCCGGACTGGGCGTCCGCCGACAGCAGCGTGCCCAGCAGCTCGTGCTCCGGTTCGAACCGGAAGCTCGGCCGACGACCGTACGGGAGGTCCAGCCAGTTGGTCTGCCAGCGGATCGCCATGGTCCATCCCCCGTTCCGGGAACGCTTGCACGATGCGTTCCCCATCGTCCGGCGGCATCGGTGTGCCGGTGTCGCCGCCCGTGCCCGACCGGAAGCATCCATCATGCGGACATGGCTTCATCATACCAACGCCGGCATCGGACCGCAACGGCACGTGCGCCTGGTTGTTTGACACACCGGACCGCCTTTGTTAAGATGAACCCGGTTGCGGCACAGCCGTACCGCATGCCGCGAAAGCGAACCCGCACCCAGGAGGAACGACCCATGCAGACGCAGGCACGCCCGGCATCCGACGCCGCCCCTTCCGCACACGAGCCGCCCCTCGCCTCTGCCGCTCCCGCAGTGCCCGGCTCGTGTGGCTCCATCGTGGAGCGCGACCATGTCCACTCCGTCGAAACAGAAGTGTCCGACCTGGACGAACGGGGCCTGCTCAAGCCGCACGCATACCAGAAGCTGTTCGGCCGCATCGCGGAGGAACACCTGAACCTGCTCGGGCTCAATGTCGAAACCACCCTGCGCCATCAGCTCGCCTGGGCACTAGTCACGATGTCACTGGAGATCGTGCGCCCCGTGACCGGCTGCATCAGACTTCATGCGACCACCTGGTATTCGCAGCGCAGGGGGCCGTATTTCCGCCGCGAGCTGGTATTCCGCACCGAGGACGGGGAGATCGCCTTCCATGGCTCCTCCTTTTCGGTATTGCTCGATGTCGAAAGCCGTACGGTGTTCCGCAGGAAAACGCTCCCCTTCGAGATCGGCGAGCCGCTCGAAGTGTTCACCATCGAAGCCGGTCCGGCACTCGAACGGCGCGACGGATTCGTACCGGTTGAGACGCGCACCGTGCGCAACAGTCATCTCGACGCGCTCGGCCACGTCAACAACACCCGGTACGGCGAGTTCGCCCACGACGCGCTCACCGAGGCGGAATGCCGCAATCTGGCGGGTCTTGGGCGCATCGATCTGGCGTTCGTGTCCGAGCTGCGCCGCGGGGATGCGTTCTCTGTCTGGAAGACTGCGGCTGACGAGCGGATCTGCGTGCAGGGCCGGAATGAGGAAACCGGCGGCATCTCCTTCGAATGCCATTTCACGTTCAGGCACCCTGACGCAGGTTGACCCGGACCATGGCCCGCACGGACCGTGTATGACCCGCGCCCGACCGGTCTCATACATGTGTGCCCGCTGCCGCGTATTTCGTTCCAGCCGCTTGCCACGAATGCCGATGTGGTAAGATGATGGTGGTTCACCCACGCCGCACCGCTGCGGCATCGAACGACGCGACGGCGGCACTCCGCGTTCCGCCCGGAAAGGACGCACCCGACGATGAACAACTACGCCGGACGCATCACCCGCTGGTTCAGCCCCCGGTTCATGGCCTGGCTCCGTTCCTTCGCCCTGTTCTTCGCCGTCTACACCCTCCTGGCGCTGCTGTTGCGGCATACGATCGCCTACACGCTGCCTTTCCTCATCGGGCTGGGCATCGCCCTGCTGTCCCAGCCGCTCATCCGCCTGCTGTCGAGTCGCCTGGGCGTGAAGGAGTCGATTTCCTCCTGGGTGTCTCCGCTGTTCACCATTCTGGTGATGCTCGGCATCATCGGGTATCTGGGCTTTCTCGGGGTCCGCGAGCTTGTGACGCTCGTCAGCCGCATACCCACGATCGACCCGCAGGCAATCCTGGCTTCGGTCGAGGCCTGGTTTCGTTCGGTGGAGGCCTGGCTGGCCGGACACCAGTTCCCGATCAAGATGCCCGCGCTGGACATGGACTTTCTCAATGCCAACCGTGACACCATCGTCAAGGCCCTGAGCTCCGGGCTCGAGTACACCGGCAAGGCCGCCGGCTTCGCCGTGTCGATGGTCACCTCCCTGCCCACATGGCTGATGCTCATCATCGTGGTGCTGTTCTCCGCCTTTTCCTTCACGAAGGACTTTTCCAAGCTCAAGCGCTACGGCAGAAGCCTGTTTTCCCCACAGGCCCTCGCTTCCGGCAGAAAAACCTGGTCGAACGGCCTGGTCATGCTCGGCCGCTACATCCGCTCCTATCTGCTGATCTATTTCCTCACCTTCCTGCAGACCTACATCCTGTTTCTGGTGCTGAAAATCGACTATCCGCTGGTCTGGAGCCTTCTGGTGGGCGTATCGGACCTCATCCCCATCCTCGGCCCCGGAACCATCTACATACCGATGGCCATCACCCGCATCATCGCGGGCGACTGGGTGACGGGCATCGTCCTCGTCGCAGGCTGGATGTTCATCACCGTGGTCCGCCAGTTCGTCGAGTCGAAGGTCGTGGCCGACTCGATCAACATCCATCCCCTGTTCATGCTCGCGGTGCTGTTCATCGCGTTCCAGGCGGGCAGTGTCAACCTGCTCCTGTACCTGACGTTCCTGATCGTTTTCTACAACCTGCTCAAGCAGTCCGGCATCCTGCACCCGCTGTTCGACGATCCGGCCGTGAAGGCTTCCAGGAAACGCGCCGGTCTTTTCCATCGCCGCACGAGGGCCAACGCTTCCACCGCCGGCGAAGCCGGGGTCAAGGCGGAGCCGCTCGGGAACGCAGGGTCGGACGACGCCGATTCCCCGGAAGCGGATCACGCGCAGGATGGCCGGAACGATGCGGCCGACAGGCCAGGCAAGGAGGCATGAACGATGCAGTGTCCACAGTGTGGCGCCCCGCTCAACGACGACGCACGGTTCTGCACCGGCTGCGGCCAGGCATTGCCTGCCCAGCCGCCGCAGGGCGCGCAGCTTCCCGGGCAACCCCAGCCGCCGTACCCGCCGCAGGGGCCGTATCCCGGGCAACCCCAGCCGCCGTACCCGCCGCAGGGGCCGTACCCCGGACAATCCCAGCCGCCGTACCCACCGCAGGGGCCGTACCCCGGACAACCCCAGCCGCCTTACCCGCCGCAGGGGCCGTACCCCGGACAACCGGTTCCGCCTCGCGCCAGGCGGCGGGGGCCGGGCGGCTGCCTGATCGTGTTCCTCGTCCTGCTGCTCGCACTCGCCGGCGGCGGCTTCTATTTCTACGCCACCACGTTCCTGTTCCCGAAGGATCTCGGCATCCGCTACACGCAGGCCGATTTCGATTCGGCGCTTGAAAAGACCGGTCTGACGGTCGATTTTCTCGGCAAGGACACGGACGGGCTGACGGCCTTCATCAAGGAGCAGAAAGGCAAAAAACTGCCGTTGGCCGACTACACGTTCGCCTTCTCCGATTATCAGGAGAAGCAGTTCGAGCTGACCCCCGAGGAAGCCACCGCCTTCGTCAATGAGATCGCCCCGAACTTCACCTGGTTCGACAAGGTGCAGATGAAGATCCTGCCCGACGGCCGCACCGCCGGCTCCTACCAGGTCGATTTCGCCAAGGTGAAGCAGGAACTCATTCCCGACGCCGCCAACCTCATCCCCGCGCAGTTCGCAAAGTTCCTGCCGGACCGGTTCAACCTGTATCTCGAGGGCGACATGCGCATCGTGGAGAACGTGGTGCAGGTGCCGGAACGCCTGGATGAGGTGCAGGTCGGCAATGTCTCCCTCACCCCGATGATGGAT
>JAEXRM010000040.1 GCA_023440865.1 Bacillota bacterium | reverse complement strand
GCAGTGGACGCACGTGGCTGAGTACCTGACCAGGACCTGGCGTGCGGACCTGTCGGCCAAGACTGTCTCCAAGCTGCTGGTGTCGGTGTGCGACGGTCTGTATGCGGGGTTCCCCGGAGATGATACGACGGTGGTTTCAGTACTCGTCCGCAAGCCCGTTTGCCTGGCCGTGATGGTGGGGCCACCCGTCAGGACCGACGAGGATGCGTCCGTGGTGCGGGAGTTCCTGATGCGGGAGGGGCCGCATGTCGTCTGCGGCGGCACGACTTCGGGCATCGTGGCGCGCGAGCTCGGGGTGGAGGTGGAAACCAGCTTCGACTACATGAACCCCGCCGTGCCGCCGGTGGCGAGAATCAAGGGGATCGACCTGGCCACGGAAGGCGTGCTGACGCTGCGCAAGGCGCTCGAGCAGATCAGCCTCTGTGCGGCGGACGGCAGCACGATGCAGGACTATCTGACGCTGTCGAATCGCGACGGCGCCTCCCGGTTGGCCAAGATGCTGCTGGAGGAGTGCACCGAGGTGCGGTTCCTCGTCGGCCGCGCGATGAATCCGGCGCACCAGAACCCCGAGTTCCCCTTGAGCCTGGGGCTCAAGCTCAAGCTGGTGGAGGAGATCGCGGGGAAGCTGCGCGACATGGGCAAGCGTGTCGAGGTGCAGTATCACTGACGAACAGGGTTACGCGTGCCCGTCCGGCGGCTCCGGGGGGTTGTCCCGTGCGGTTGTCCGTTACGGGAACCGGACTGCGGCCGGCAAGGGGACGGAAGAACGTGAACCGCGGCCTGATGCCACGCAACCGTGAACAGTGAACAGGACAGCATTGCGGCATGTCCGTGGAGACCGGGAAGGAGGAGCACGCACATGGGCCACATATCCGTCACCATGAAGCTGTACAGGCCGGGTTCCGGCAAGCGCGCGCTGCTTGAGAACGCCATGGCCCGGTACGACGAAGCCTTCCGGTGGCTGACTGCCCAGGCGTCCGGACGGTTGCATGAGTTCCATGTGGCCGCGGAGAGGGGGCAGGCCGCCCGCTCCGCCCACGCGCTGCGCTCCTGGGTGGACAGCGATATGGGCCGCCAGCTCAACCGATTTGGCGTGCAGCCCTTCAAGGATGCATTGAAGAACGACTTTTCCGCATGGATGGCCGGCTATCTCGCACGACGCGAGCGGAATCCTGGCGCGCGGTTCGTGCCCGCCAGGAAAAGGGCCATGCTGTTCTGCCGATACGATACCAAGCGCGACTGGTGTCTTTTGTACAACCCGCAGACCGATCGATTTTATGCCAAGCTGTTTGTGGCAAACCGCGACGGCAGCATGAGGAACTTGCATCCGGACGATCCGGTCAAACTCATCCACGTGCACCGTGATCGAACGCCGCTGGCGGACGCAACACGCATGATCCGGTACCTCGTCCTGCCGCTTGCCTTCGGCAAACGGCAGGAGACGTTGCTGAAAGAGGCGATCCGCAACCCGGAGCGGTTCAAGTCGGCACGACTGGTCAAGCGCGATGGGGCGTTCTATCTGATAGCAAGCATGGAAACGGAGCTGCCGCAACCCGTGTCATGCCACAATCGCCTGGGTATCGCACGCGCGATGGATGCGGCCTTCTCCTGGACGGCAGCCGGACTGGACGGGCGTATCCTTGCCCAAGGAATCGAACCGATGCCACCGCATGCGATGCGGGCGGACGGAGACTGGTGCGGGAATGCCATGCATGCGCTGGCCAACCGCATGGTGGCACTGTGCAAGGCACATGGAGCCCAGGCTGTTGTCGCGCCGCTGGACCGAAAGGGAGACCATCTGCACTGGGTGGATGACCGGGATGTCCTCTGTGGGCCGAGCATCGACGGAAGGACATGGAACCGGGTGCTCGGTATGCTCCACTACAAGCTGCCGATGCACGGGATGCCCGCTCCGGTCCAGGTCAGCCCGAACAACATGTTCCGTTCCTGCCCCGCGTGCGGGCATGCGACACGGCGAAACAGAATGTCGCGTTCTCGTTTTCTTTGTGTTCACTGCGGGCATACGCAGGCGCTTGATGAGATCGGCAGCCAGAACCTCGCCACGCGGCTGCAGCAGTATGACAAGGCGCCCGTTCGCGTCACGATGCAGGATACGCCTGCAGGAACGCGCTTCCGCCAGGAAACGCTGGGACTTGATGTGACCCTCCGCCGAGACGGTGCAGGAGACACGGCGTCCTGCCTGGCCACCCTGGAGGGAGTGCTGGCTGACCTGGTTGCCCGCGGCCTGCGCACGGAGGACAAGGCATGCGCGCGCGAAGGAACAGACAATGACACATGCGGCATTTCCGCCGGTCCTGCGCTTGTTGGTCACAGGCAGGCGCTGGCGATGCTTCACAAGCTGGGCAAGCACAGCAATCCCCTGCATGGCATCCGGCTCGTGCCGGTCAGGGCGTCTGACGAGTCGTGAACCGGTTTCACGGCCCAAAAGCGACATCAAGCAGGGTACGGCCATGTCGGTGATTCGCACCGACGGACGGCGACTCCTTCCGGTTTTGATTGCCACACGACGGCTTTGCCGTTCCGCCGAGCGGACCCCTTCATCGGGGCAAAGGCAATTATCCAGCAGAAATCCCGGGCGAAGCCCGGGATTTCTGCATCCGCGGCAGTGATTCGCAGGCGAATCACGAGAGCGGCCGGTAGCCGGGCGAAGCCCGGGATTTCTGCTGGAAGCATGGCGTGAGGCCGATGTTTGTTAAATGAAACACAATTGATGATTGACAAACAATTAACAAGGAGGTAAAATGAGTTTGTCAAGAGATTAACAAACTACGCAGAACAAGCAGATCTTCTTCATTCCGTCCATCAAACCGTCATACTGTCTGCAACAAGGACATGTCAACAGGGAGGACAAGCATATGGCAGCAAAGGCAATGGAGAAAACCGGAAAGGCGTCCCCGAAGGCAACAACCCAGGCAACCCAGGCAACAGCAGCCACCACCACGAACACGCCAGTGGTCAATGCCCAGGCGGCTTCCGCGGCCGCAGAGGTGGACGCGCTGGTCGCGAAGGCAAAAAAGGCGCTCGAGGTCATGAGCCGCATGGACCAGGACACCACGGACCGCATCGTCGAGGCGATGGCGCTCGCCGGTCTGTCCCGCCACATGGAGCTGGCGCGGATGGCGGTGGAGGAGACCGGCCGCGGCGTTTATGAGGACAAGATCACGAAGAACATCTTCGCGACCGAATATATCTACAACTCCATCAAGAAGGTCCGTTCCGCGGGCGTCATCGAGGAAAACGAAATCGACGACTACGAGGTCATCGCAGAGCCCATCGGCGTCGTGGCCGGCGTCACGCCTGTCACGAACCCCACATCCACCACGATGTTCAAGTGTCTCATCTCCGTCAAGGCCCGCAATCCCATCATTTTCGCGTTCCATCCTTCGGCGCAGCGTTGCAGCGCCGAAGCGGCGGACACCCTGCTGCAGGCGGCCCTGCAGGCCGGCGCGCCGGAAGGACTCATCCAGTGGGTCGAAAACCCTTCCCTTGAGGCGACGAACCTGCTGATGAAGCATCCGGGCGTATCGCTCATCCTGGCCACCGGCGGCGCCGGCATGGTGCAGGCGGCCTATTCCACCGGCAAGCCCGCCCTCGGCGTCGGCCCCGGCAACGTGCCCTGCTACATCGAGAAGAGCGCAAATCTGCGCCGCGCGGCCACCGACCTCATCATCTCCAAGACCTTTGACAACGGCATGATCTGCGCCTCGGAGCAGGCCGTCATCGTGGACCGCGAGATCCATGCCGAGTTCGAGGCCTTCATGAAGGCCAACGGCTGCGTGTTCCTCGAGGAGGCGGACATCCGCAAGCTCGAGGGAACCGCCATCGACAGCGCCAAGTGCGCGATGAATCCCAACGTGGTCGGCCAGAGCGCCCACACCATCGCGAAGATGGCTGGCATTTCGGTGCCCGAGGACACGAAGATCCTCATCGCCGCCCAGAAGGGCGTGGGCCCCGCGTACCCGCTTTCCCGCGAGAAGCTCAGCCCCATCCTGGCTTACTACATCGTCGACGGTGCAGACGAGGGCATCCGCCGCGCCGAGGAGATGGTCGTGTTCGGCGGCCTGGGCCATTCCGCCGTCATCCATTCCGAGAATCAGGAAGTCATCGCGCGGTTCTCCGACACCATCAAGGCCGGCCGCCTCATCGTGAACACGCCGTCGACGCATGGCGCCATCGGCGACATCTACAACACGAACATGCCGTCGCTCACCCTTGGCTGCGGTTCCTACGGCCGGAACGCGACGACCTCCAACGTCACGACCGTGCACCTGATGAACCTCAAGCGCGTCGCAAAGCGGAGGAACAACATGCAGTGGTTCAAGATCCCGCCGAAGATCTACTTCGAAGCAGGCTCGGTCCAGTACCTGGCCGACATGCCGAACATCAGCCGCGCCTTCATCGTCACCGATCCCTTCATGGTCAAGCTCGGCTATGTCGAAACCGTGCTGACGCACCTGCGCCGCCATGACCCGTACGTGCACTGCGAAATCTTCTCGGAAGTGGAGCCGGATCCGTCCGTGGAAACCGTCGAGAAGGGCGTGCTGCTGATGAAGGCCTTCAAGCCGGACGTCATCGTGGCGCTGGGCGGCGGCTCGGCCATGGACGCGGCAAAGGGCATGTGGCTGTTCTACGAGCAGCCGGAGGCCGACTTCGCGAAGATGAAGCTCAAGTTCGCCGACATCCGCAAGCGCATCTACCGGTTCCCCGAGATCGGCCGCAAGGCGAAGATGGTCTGCATCCCCACCACCTCCGGCACGGGATCCGAGGTCACGAGCTTCGCCGTCATCACGGACAAGAAGGAGAACGTGAAGTATCCGCTGGCCGACTACGAGCTGACCCCCGATGTCGCCATCGTGGATCCGGATTTCGTCATGAGCGTGCCGAAGAGCGTCACCGCCGACACCGGCATGGATGTACTCACCCATGCGCTGGAGGCCTACGTGTCCGTCCTGGCGTCCGACTACACCGATGCGCTGGCCATGAAGGCCATCCAGCTGGTGTTCGAGTACCTGCCGCGCGCCGTTGCGAACGGCGCCGACAAGGTCGCCCGCGAGAAGATGCACAACGCGTCCTGCATCGCCGGCATGGCGTTCACCAATGCGTTCCTGGGCATCAACCACAGCCTGGCGCACAAGCTCGGCGGCGAGTTCCACATTCCGCACGGCCGCGCCAACGCCGTCCTGCTGCCGCATGTCGTCACCTACAATGGTGCGAAGCCCTCGAAGTTCGTGTCCTTCCCCAAGTATGAAACCTTCATCGCCGACGTGAAGCTCCAGGAAGTCGCCGCTGCCCTGAAGCTGCCGGCGGCCACGCCCGAGGAAGGCGTGCGGAGCCTGGTGGCCGCCATCCGCAAGCTGATGGAAACCGTGGGCATTCCGTTCACCCTCAAGGAAATGGGCGTGGACAAGAAGGCGTTCGAAGCCAAGGTGGCTGCCCTCGCCGACCTTGCGTACGCCGACCAGTGCACCGGCGCCAATCCGCGCCAGCCCCTTGTGAAGGAACTCGAGGCCATCTACCGCAAGGCCTACGACGGGAAGTAAGGCGCAGGCCGCCTCCGGCCATGCCAAGGCGTCGGCTGGAGGCGGCATGCTCTTTTGCAGCATGGAATGGCGAGTTGGGCCATTGCATGCGGCAATCCATAGAGCAGGCAGCCTCCGGCCATGCCAAGGCGCCGGCTGGAGGCGGCCTGCCCTATCCAGTCACGAGCCCTTCGGGAACCAAGGGACTGAACAGGACGGTGACACAGCCGCCGGACAGGGGAGAGCCACCCCGGTCCGGCGGCTTCGCGTTGTCATCCTGCATGACGGTCTGTCATGCATCCGGGCTGATGTCGGAGGCGGGAGCCGCAGAAACATCCGCCGGCATGATGGGAACCGTCCGGAACCATGGCAGCATCGACAGCATCTCCATGGATGCCAGAAAAACAAAGAACATGCCGAAATCACGATACCGCGGCTGCACCTCGATGAACAGGTGCATGCCGACATACAGGACAAACAGCAGAATCGGCAGCAACCTCGCAGTCGGTTCCCGGCGACGTGCGAACAGGCAGACCCCCTGTGCGGCGAAGGCAAGCAGGAACGGCAGCAGCGCGACAGCCCGCTCAAGAAAGAGCACCTGTTTGGCAACCGGGTCGAAGGAAAGGCTCAGAGGGCCGATCAGGAGGGTGGCATGCGCCAAGTGGCTGAAACCCCATTGCATGTTGTCATTTCCTGCCCACATCAATTCTGTCTTGGCAACAAAGAGCCTGGCCAGCCGGGGCAGGGGCAGCAGCCTTTCGCGGATGGCTGTCCGTGCGGCCGCATCGCGCGCCTGGGCATCGGGAATCCGATAGATGGTTTTGACATCCGCCTCGGCATATTGGCCCGTTGTCTCGTGATTGAGCCCGATGACAAATTTCCAGAGCGGAAACCCGTTCCCCAGGCCGTCCTGACTGATGCCGGAGAGCCGGAACAGACCGGCAGACAGGCCGCCGGCCAGCAGATAGGCGGCGACAAGCGGCAGCAGGCACAGCAGCAAGCCGGAAGTGTCTGGAAGGCGAATCCGCGCGGTATCCGGCCTCAACCGTACGGAAGGCGCCGATGCGTCGGAGGGAAGCATTCGGAGCAAAACAAGCAGGAACAGTCCTGCAATCACGATGATGCCTTGCGGGCGGAAGAGGTTCCCGAGGGCCAGGGATAAACCGGCGCCGCAGGCTGGAAGCACCCGGCGCAAGTGCGTTGTCCGAGGCCGTGATCCCGCGGGGGGCGCGCCGAAGGGAACCTCTGACGGAGTCAGACATCTGAGCGCGGCGTACATCCCCAGCAGGAGAAAGAAGTTTGATACATGCTGGTTCGTCAAAACCGAGCACAGCAGGAATGTTCCAGGCCACACCAGGTACCAGGCGGCCACAAGGCGCGCCGGGCGTTCGCCAAAAAGCAGGCGGCCCATGCGATACAGCAGCATGTTCGTGCCGGCGAGCCACAGACAGTTGATGAGCTTCATGCCAAGCAGGCTGTCGCCGAAAAGGCGGATCTGTGTCGCGTAATACAGCACGATGCCGTGTTGGTACCGCCATGTGCGGAAATACGGGTCGGCGGCATAGGAAAGGTCGCCGGAGGCCAGCTTCAGCGCTGCCGCATGGAAGATGGCGAAATCGGAAACCGGCTGCGTGTCGAGGGCCGCCGCCAGAAGTGCCTTCGACAGGAAGGCGGCCGTGAAAAGCAGCACGGCAAACAGACCGCTGCGACGCACCGGAAGAAGCAGGACCACGGCCGGAAGGATGAGCAGGAGGAGCAGGAACGGAACGGGTTTCGGTATGGCTGGGTCGGCCAGCAACGAAAGACCCTGACAAATGACAAGTCCCATGGCTGCCAGGGAGAACGCACGAAGGGCGGCGGTCATCAGACGGTTGGGTGCATGCTTCACAGAGGATCCTTTCACAAGGCGTTTCACGAGGCAGCGCACGGAAGGAATGCCTTGATATGGCAAAACAGGACGGAAACAGTATAACCGATTGCGTTGTGGAAGAAAAGGAGCGAAGTCTCACCATGCAATGCACCCAGATGAATATTGACCTGCAAAAGTCTGAATGAATATACACAACGATGTATTCTCTTGATATACTGGGCGGGAATGCAGCTGTTCCGCAAAACGGCACCGGGTGTGGATGTGACTTCACCTGGCCGTGACCGGCCTGCCGGATCGGGCATGCATCCGTTCAGCCTTGCAGGTTGAAGGGTGCACGACGTCGCACACGGTCTTGCGCAACAGGCATAGACGAAGGAGGAGTCACCCATGTCCGGAGATACCCTTCAGATCCTGATCGCCATGTCATCCTACATGCTCCTGGTCATCGGCATCGGCATCTTTTTTTCCCGCCGTGCGAACGCCAGCAGCGAGAACTATTTCATCGGCGGACGCTCGCTTGGTCCGTGGATCACCGCGATGAGCGCGGAAGCCTCCGACATGAGCGGCTGGCTGCTGATGGGTCTGCCGGGTGTCGCCTACTGGTGCGGCCTCTCGGATGCCTTCTGGACAGCCATCGGCCTGGCGATCGGCACCTACGTCAACTGGCTGCTGGTCGCGAAACGGTTGCGCCGCTATTCGCTGGTGGCTGGTGATTCCATCACCCTGCCCGATTTCTTCAGCCGACGCTACAAGGAGAAGAAGCCCATTCTCATGACCGTTGCGGCCTTGTTCATCCTCATCTTCTTCACCGTCTATGCCGCCAGCTGCTTCGTCACCTGCGGCAAGCTGTTCAGCCGGCTGTTCGACATGCCCTACCAGTGGATGATGGTCGCCGGTGCGGTGTTCGTGATCGTCTATACCGTGCTGGGCGGGTTCCTGGCGGAAACGGCTTCGGACTTCATGCAGGCGATCGTCATGATCTTCGCGCTGGTCACCGTGCTTGGCACCGGCATCGCGGCCGCCGGCGGCATCGATGCGGTCGTGGCGAACGTGCGTGAGATTCCAGGTTTCCTTGCCTTTTTCGGCATCGCGCAGCCGCAGGTCGCCGACGGGGTGCAGCAGCTGGACGCCGCCGGAAGACCTCTGTTCGGGGAGGCCGGCACATACGGGTTGCTGACGATCCTGTCGACAATGAGCTGGGGACTTGGGTATTTCGGCATGCCGCAGGTGCTGACACGTTTCATGGCCATCCGTGAAGCCAAGGAGCTGCGCAAGTCGCGCCGCATCGCCACGGTCTGGTGCGTCATCTCGCTGTTTGCCGCCGTTGCCATCGGGCTGGTCGGCCGTGGTTTGTTTCCGGCTGAGCTGCTGACATCGGGCGGTGCTGAAAGCGTCTTCATCGTGATGTCCTCGAACCTGCTGCCGCCTCTGCTGGCGGGACTCGTGATGGCGGGCATCCTGGCCGCCACCATCAGCTCTTCGGACTCCTACCTGCTCATCGCGGCATCGGCTGTCTCCAAGAACATCTATCAGGGGCTGGTGAAAAAGGATGCGACGGACCGGCAGGTCATGCGCGTCTCCCGCATCGTGCTGCTGACGATCACGCTGGTCGGCATCCTGATCGCGCTGGACGAGAACAGCGTGATCTTCAAGGTGGTTTCCTTCGCCTGGGCGGGATTCGGCGCCACCTTCGGGCCGCTGACCCTGTTCTCGCTGTTCTGGAGGCGCACCACCCACGCCGGTGCGCTGGCGGGCATGATTGCGGGCGGCGGCATGGTGTTCGTCTGGAAACTGCTGATCAGGCCGATGGGGGGCGTATTCGGCATCTACGAGCTGATGCCGGCCTTCCTGTTCTCCTGCCTGGCCATTGTCGTCGTCTCCCTGCTTTCGGGTCATCCGTCGAGGGAAATCGAGGCGGAATACGATCAGGTCCGCACATCGGCTGTGTGATCCATGCGACTTCAATCTCACTGCTTGATCCATACGTCTTGTTACACGCTGCCTGATCCATGCGACCAGCACCGCACGGCTTGATCCATGCGGATCGATCCACGCTGCGCCGACAGGCGCGGCATGACGGCATCCTTCATCAAACAGCGAAAGGCAGGCGCCGAGGGGTGCCTGCCTTTCGCTCCGTGTGCATGGGATGTGGTGGTGATGCGCTGTCACCACGATGTGACTGACACCGGGCCGGCCATATCGGGGGTCGTTACCTGCCGGCCGCATCGGCCTCCAGCTCGGCGATGATCAGGTCGAGCATCCGACCGTAGCTACGGGTCCCGTCCTTCTGTCCGTTCGACTTGAGCCAGGCGTCGTTCGCCTTTTCCGCAACCTTGTCGACCACCGAGTCGAAGCGTGACCAGTACGACGACTGGGCGGCGAGGTCGCGTCGCACGCCGTCGGCCAGCCGGCTGGAGATGCGCTCCCAGGAGGCGGGATCGGCTGTGCGCAACGCGTTGCTGGCGTAGATCCAGGCTTGCAGCGCGCCGGAGTAGCGGTATTCCGCATCCGGATGCACGCGGCTGGCGAACCAGGCGACGGCATTGGCCTCGTCCTCGCGTGCGATGCCGCGCTGGTGGGCCATTTCATGCAGTGCGGTGAAGGGGATTTCCGGATCGGGGATGTCGACGTCGATGTTGGCCTCTGCCGTTGTGACCGTGTACAGGCCGATGATGCGGGTATACGACATCAGGGGGGAGAGGACGACGGGCTTCGGACTTCCGTATTGTCCCTCCAGGAAGGGAAAACGAACCGCGAGGGCGTCGTATCCGGTGGCGGCGCGGGCGAAAGTCGTGCGGATGTCTTGCCGCAGGCGCATGACACCGTTTTCATCCTCCGCAACATCCGCTCGCGCCGCGTTGACCGCGTCCGTCATGCGTTCGAAGGTGCGCGCCAGGATGGCGCTGTCGGCGGGCTGCGTCCGCAAGCCGGACAGTGCGGTGAATGCGGGGCGGCTGTAATGCAGGTTCCACAAGGGAACCGAGATCGCGTACCAGAGGGCCGTCACGACGGCGAGCAACGCGAGGGGCCGAAAGAAGGCCCGTAGCCTGCATCCCCTGCCAGCCCTGACCGTACGCACCAGCCATGTCAGCAGGAAAATGGGTGTTGCCGCTGCCATGAGCGCGATGAGCATCTCCATCAGCGAGAAGGGGATCAGACCCGTCAGGCGGCTCCACCGCCCGACGACGGCCGGATAGAAGCCACGGGCGTAGACATGCTCGACCCACTCGGGAAAGCCCGCGGCAAGGCGCTGGTATCCGTATGCGGCAGGCGCTGAGAGCAACAGCAGCAGAAATCGCCACGAACCGCGGCGGGAACCGCGGTTGTGCGCAAACGATGTGGAGGCGGGATCGGCGGAGGCATGGATGTCAGGCATGGGCACTCCTTCCGGTGCGCGGTTTTCCAGTCCATTATACTGCCTTCCCGAAGAAAAGTGTCAGGGGATGAAGCCGGTGTTCGTTTTTGTTGTCAAACACCCGCCTCATGCATTAGAATAAGTGGGTAATTTCATTTCTTCGACGCAAGACCGGCCACCAGGGCCGGAAGGGCTGCGGGACGATACGGACGGGGTTTGACAGCATGCAGGCATTGAAGGATCGCATCCGCAGAGACGGCAAAATCCTGCCCGGAGGCATCGTGAAGGTGGACTCCTTCCTCAACCACCAGCTCGACCCGGTGCTCTTGCACGCGATTGGCGAGGAGTTCCACCGCCGGTTCCGTCACGAGCCCGTCACGCGCATTCTCACGATCGAAACCTCCGGCATCGCGGCGGCCCTGACGACCGGACTGGCATTCGGGGTTCCCGTCGTATTCGCAAAGAAGCACAAATCCGCCAACATGTCCGGCTCGTGCTACACGAGCCGTGTGTATTCCTATACGAAAAAAACCGAATACGAGGTCTCCGTATCCGCCGAATATCTCCACGCATCGGACCGGGTGCTTGTGATCGACGATTTCCTTGCGACGGGCAACGCCCTCAAGGGATTGACGGATATCCTCGCGCAGAGCGGCGCGGCCCTTGCGGGCATCGGCATCGTGATCGAGAAGTCCTTCCAGCACGGCGGCCGCGAGCTGCGAGAGGCCGGCTACCGCATCGAGTCGCTGGCGCGCATCCGTGAGATCACGGATGATGACGTTCTGTTCGAGGACTGATTCCCGGTATGGCTGGCACCGTCCTGCCACAGGCGGGGCGCAGGGATGGCAAGGTGCATGCGGCATGATGGAAAGCCACTCCACAGGCGGACTTTCCCGGTCGATGGCATAAATGTAGGAACAACAGGGGGAGAAGCACATGACCACATCCAAGAGACTGAGCTTGCTCGTACTCGCGCTCATCCTACTCGTTTCCGCCGCAGGCTGCGGCGGCACACCCGCCGCATCGGGGAGCACACCGCTCACGGTCGGCTTCATCTACGTCGGGCCGATCGGCGACGGCGGCTACACCTATGCGCACGACCAGGGCCGCCTGTATCTCGAAAAGGAACTGACCGGCAAGGTCAAGACCATCTACCGCGAGAGCGTGCCGGAATCCCAGGACGTCGAGAAGGCGATGAAGGACATGATCGCCCAGGGCGCCAAGGCCATCTTCGCCACCAGCTTCGGCTATATGGACTACGTGGAGAAGGTCGCCAAGGAATACCCGGACGTGAAGTTCTTCCACTGCTCCGGCTACAAGTCCAATGAGACCAACTTTGTCAACTACTTCGGCCGCATCGAGCAGGCCCGTTACCTCTCCGGCATTGTGGCCGGCATGAAGAGCAAGTCCGGCAAGATCGGCTATGTCGGCGCGTTCTCCATCCCGGAGGTCGTGCGCGGCATCAACGCCTTCACCCTGGGCGCCCAGTCGGTGAACCCCGACGTGACGGTTTCCGTCCGCTGGACCCACACCTGGTACGATCCCGCCAAGGAGAAGGAAGCCGCCGTCGCCCTGCTTGACGAGGGCTGCGACATCATCGCCCAACACCAGGACACCACCAGCCCGCAGGTCGCCGCCGAGGAGAAGGGCGCCTTCGCCATCGGATACAACACCGACAGTCCGACCGCCGCGCCGAAAGCCTACCTCACCGCACCGATCTGGAATTGGGGTCCGTACTACGCCGAACAGGTCAAGACCATTCTTGACGGTTCCTGGAAGGCCACCAACTACTGGGGCGGCATGAAGGAAGGTGGCGTGGCCCTGGCACCGCTGACCGCCCTTGCGCCCGAAGGCGCGCAGGCAAAGATCGACGAGCTCGCCCCCAAGATCAAGGACGGCTCCTTCAACATTTTCCAGGGCCCCATCATGGCGCAGGACGGCACCGAGAAGATCGCCGCCGGATCCGCCGTGGATGATGCCGGTCAGCTGTCAATGGATTGGTTCGTCAAGGGTGTCATCGGCACCATCGAAGCAAGCAACTCAGGCGCAGGATAACGGGAATCCGTGTCAAGCGGGCCGCCAGGCCGCGCATGCATGATGATCAGGAAGCGTATGCATGAGCCG
>JAEXRM010000215.1 GCA_023440865.1 Bacillota bacterium | reverse complement strand
GCGCATGGCAAGGGAAACCGTGTTCTTGGAGATGCCCAGTTTTTTTGCGATGTCTTCCATGCTCGTACGATTGGCCATCATGCCCTCCCGGTATCCCCTTGTCTCTCGGATTGTAACATTACAAAATGGGAAAATCAAATAAATATCACTTTACAAAACGACATTTGTGAAGTTATCATGGCATTGTCAAGCCGCGCGCCGCCATGGGTGACGGCCGGGGTTGCATTGTCCGCCATCGACAAGGAGGAAGCCATGACCTACGAGGAACGCCTGACCTGGCTGGTGGAGCGTCACCGCGGCATCGTGCACCAGGAGAACCTGCCCGTGCCGAGTA
The DNA here is from genome assembly GCA_023440865.1 of Bacillota bacterium. Classification (GTDB taxonomy): domain Bacteria; phylum Bacillota; class Clostridia; order DSM-8532; family DSM-8532; genus JAEWSN01. Next base: position 26,879 of record JAEXRM010000215.1, on the reverse strand, counting down.
CGAACGGCGTGTATGAGCGCTACCAGCACCCTGTTGTCACGAAGGAGCACACCCCGCTGTTCTGGCGGTACGACCTCGATCCGAAAACCAATCCGTACCTGATGGAACGGCTGGGCGTCAACTGTGCGTTCAATCCCGGCGCCATCGAGTTCGAGGGCCGCATATACCTGATGGTGCGGGTCGAGGGCGTCGACCGCAAGTCGTTCTTCGCGCTGGCCGCCAGTGAGGACGGCATCCATTTCGAGTTCACCGACAAGCCGGTCGTCATGCCCGAAACGGATGATCCGGACGTGAACGTCTACGACATGCGCCTGGTGCGCCACGAGGACGGCTGGATCTACGGCCTGTTCTGCACGGAGCGCAAGGATCCGGACGCGCCGGCCGGTGACACCTCGAGCGCCGTCGCGGCCTGCGGCATCGCCCGCACGAAGAACCTGACCGACTGGGAACGCCTGCCCGACCTGGTGACCGGATCCGCCCAGCAGCGCAACGTCGTGTTGCATCCCGAGTTCATCAACGGCCGGTATGCGCTTTACACCCGTCCGCAGGACGGGTTCATCGAAACCGGCGCCGGCGGCGGCATCGGCTTCGGCTACACCGACTCGATGGCGCATGCCGAGGTGTCCGAAGAGGCCCTCATGGAATGCAAGGAATACCACACCATCAAGGAAGTGAAGAACGGCCAGGGCCCCGCGCCCATCAAGACGGACAAGGGCTGGATCCACATCGCCCACGGGGTGCGGAACACGGCCGCCGGCCTGCGGTATGTGGTCTACGCCTTCCTCTCCGACCTGGAATGTCCCCAGATGGTCACGCACCGCCCCGGCGGCTTCCTCATCGGCCCCGAAGGGGAGGAGCGGATCGGCGACGTGTCGAATGTCATCTTCTGCAATGGCGCGGTGGCCCGTGAAAACGGCGATGTGTTCATCTACTACGCCTCCTCCGACACGCGCTGCCACGTGGCCCGCACGACGGTGGACCGGCTGCTCGACTACTGCCTGAACACGCCGGCGGATCCGCTGCGGTCGGCCGAGTGCGTCAAGCAGCGTCTCTCCCTGATCGAGAAAAACCTGAGGTTTCTGGGCGGCGATACCTCAAGGGTGCGCTGAAGCGCCGAACGATTCGGCGAAAGGGGCGGCACATGGGATTTCACGGAGCCGAATGGGTGCGTGCGGGTGCATGCGAGGGTCCGTACCTGATGCGGACGTTCAGGATGGATGCGGGCGAAACCGCTTCCATCGACATCTGCGGCCTGGGGCTGTTCCAGCTTCAGGTGAACGGCCGGCGCGTGTCGGACGCGGTGCGGATGCCGGTGTGGACCGATTATGGCGACCGGGGCGGAAGACGCCTGCTCTATCCGCTCCGGGACCGGTTCTCCCATCGCATTCCCTATGTGCGTCTTGACCTGACGCCTTTTGTGCGGTCGGGCGAAAACGTGCTTCTGGTGCTGTTGGGCAACGGCTGGTACAACCAGCGCAGCCGCAAGATCGAGGGCGACCTGTGGTACGGGCTTCCGCGGCTGATGTTCGACCTGTCGCTGACAGGGGTGTCGGGAACACGCCATGTCGTCTCGGACGGATCCGTGCAGTGGTGCGAGAGCCGTCTGGTCGGGAACAACGTGTATCTGGGCGAGGTGCAGGACCTGTCCGGACCGGATCTGAAATCGATGGCGACTCCTCCGGATGCTGCTTCGGGGATCGTCCGCGGGGAGGCGGTCTGGAAGCCGGTGACTGTGATTGAGCCCGTCGAGGGCTCCGACCGGGGACGCGGCCGACGCGGGCGCGGAAGTGAACGCGCCGCACCGGTTTCATCCGGCGGAGAGCCCTCCCTGTGCGGCGTGCCGTTCTTCCTGCAGACCTGTCCGATGGATGCCCGCATCCGGGAGGTGCCGGTCCGACCGGTCGCCGGGACTGCCGAAGGACGGATCTATGACTGCGGGGAAAACCTGACCGGTTGGGTGCGCCTGTCGTACCGGGGCGCTCCGGACGGCACCGTGCGCGTGCGTCATGCCGAGGAGGTGCTACGGGATGCCGGCGGCGGCATCCGCGGGCTCGATTTCGCTTCGTGCGGCGGCGAGGCGCAGATCCAACAGGACGAATACCGCCATGTACCCGTGGGGGCGGTGCTGGAACCGGTCTTCACCCTCCATGGATTCCGCTGGTTCGAGGTGGCCGGGGATGCCGAACCGGAAGCGGCGGTCGTGATCCATGCGGATGTGGCACCGGTCTCCGACTTCCGGTGCGACGTTCCTGTAGCCGATTGGCTGTTCGGGGCCACGCGCCGCACCTATCTTGGCAATCTGCACGACGGGGTGCCCTCCGACTGCCCGCACCGCGAGCGGCTGGGCTACACGGGTGACGGCCAGCTGATGTGCGGCACCGGTCTGCTGCTGGCCGACACGGAAGCCCTGTACCGCAAGTGGCTGTGCGACATCGCGGACGGGCAGGATCCCGCAACCGGCCATGTGCAGCATACCGCGCCCTTCTACGGCGGTGGCGGCGGGCCGGGCGGCTGGGGCTGCGCCATCGTGGAGGTGCCGTGGCAGCTGTGGCTGCATGCGGGCGACCGCGGCGTGCTGGAGGCATACTGGCCGAACATGCGCAAGTATGCGGCCTATCTCGCCAGCCGGTCCGTCAACGGGCTGGTGGTGGCCGAGGAGAAGGACGGCTGGTGCCTGGGCGACTGGTGTGCGCCCCGGGAAACGAAGATTCCCGAACCGTTCGTCAACACGTATTTCCACATCCGAAGCCTGATGCGGATGCAGGGCATCGCCTGCGTCCTGGCACGTCCCTTCCCGCTGCGCGAACAGCTTGCGGCTGCGCGGCAGGCACTTGTCGACACGTATTTCGACGAGGGGGCGAACACCTTCTGCGGCGGCATCCAGGGCGCGGACGCGTTTGCGCTCGACATCGGACTGGGCGATGCCCGCATGGCGGACGCCCTGGCTGCGCGGTATGACGCCGCCGGCGTGTTCGACACCGGCATCTTCGGCACCGACATCCTGCTGGACGTGCTGTTCCGCACCGGCCATGCCGATACGGCCTGGCGGCTGATGACCGCGGAGGCGTACCCTTCCTTCGGGCACATGATGCGCCAGGGGGCAACCACGCTCTGGGAGGACTGGGAGGGCGCCAACTCCCACAACCACCCGATGTTCGGCGCCTGCGTGCGGCAGCTGTTCGGGCGGGTGCTCGGCATCCGGCAGGCGGACGGGGGGGCGGGATACCGGGATGTGATCATCGAGCCGTGCTTTCCCGCAGGTCTCAACCAGGCAGAGGGCCGCCTGAAGACGCCTGTGGGCGAGATCGCCGTCGCATGGCGCCGCGTACCGCGGGAGAATGGCAAGGGGGGGCATATCCTGGCGACCGTGCAGATTCCGGAAGACGTGTCGGCGGCGTTCCGCCACGGGCGTCTGGTGATGCCGCTGTCTCCCGGACGGCGGGAGATCCGCCTCGAGCCGGCAACGGGCATGATGCGCTGACAAGGCGTCGGATGAAGCGGGCAAGGCTGCCACCGCGCTCCGGCGCAGAACGAAACGACAGCCACCACAGGAGGTCACGCCATGTCGATCCGCACAGGAAACACCGCATGGGACATCACCACGGACCGGCTGACGGTCCGCGTGGCAAGGCCCGGCTGCATCTACCGGAGAACACGCTTCGACTGGACGGGCTTCATCACCGATGTCATCCTCGACGGACGGCACACCTTTTGCTCCGTCGAATCGTTGCATCCGCTCGAAGGCGCCGGCGGCGTGGGCCTGTGCAACGAGTTCGGCATCCACGAGCCGGTCGGGTACACGGACGCGGCGGTCGGGGACCGGTTCCCGAAGCTGGGCATCGGCCTGCTGGCGAAGCCCGACGACGCGCCGTACTTTTTCATGCGCGACTATCCGCTGGAACCGTTTGCCTGTGATGCGCAACTGCTCGGGAACGGCATCCGGTTCGAGCTGGCGCCGGCGCCGTGCCGGGGGTATGCGGTGCGGCTCGTCAAGACGCTGACCGTCGCGGGCAACGAGATCCGCATGGGATACCGGCTCGCGAACGAGGGGGAGCGGCCGGTGGAGACGACCGAGTACAACCACAATTTCCTTTTGCTGAACGGTCATCCGGTCGGCCCCGACCATGTGGTGACCTTCACCGCACCGTTGACCTTCCGGCGTAACGATGGCACGGTCTGGACCGAATCGGGCGTGCTGGCCGCGCCGGAAAATCCGAAGGTGTTCTACGGCCTGTGCGAAACGGTTCCCGCGGTGGATGCCATCGGGTGGACGCTGCGGCACGGACCGAGCGGACTTGCTGTGTCCGAACGGCTGGATGCGCGGCCGGTCCGCATCGCGTGCTGGGGCATGCCGCATGTCATCAGTCCGGAGCTCTTCCACGGCATCCGGCTGCAACCGGGGGAGACGGCCGAATGGAACCGTATCTGGACATTCAACACCCGTGACGAGTAGGGAGGTTCCCATGAACGTGAACGAACGCGTGGCGGCGCTGCTGGCGCAGATGACCGTCGAGGAAAAGCTGGCCCAGCTGGGCGCCGCCCGCATGTCCGATTTTTTGGATTTCCGCGATGGCTTCGCGTTCGACGCGGAGGCCGCGAAACGGCATGTACCGCTGTCGGTCGGGTATCTGGGCCGCATCGGCGGGGCGTCGGACCTTGCGCCGCAAGAGCTGGCGCGCCGGTGCAACGAGATCCAGCGGCATTTTGTGGAGCACACGCGCCTGGGCATTCCCGTGCTGTTCATGACCGAGGCGACCTCCGGCGTGCTCAGCCGCAGCCACACCCTGTTCCCGATGAACCTGGCGGCCGGTGCGATGTTCGATCCGGACCTCGTGCGCGAGATGGGCGACGCCATCCGCCAGGAGATGCTGGCCACCGGCGAGCGCTGGGCGCTGGCGCCGGTCGTGGACGTCATCCGCGATCCGCGGTACGGCCGGTTTGAGGAATCCTTCGGCGAGGATGTGCTGCTGTGCGCGGCAAACGGCATCGCGTTCACGCGGGGCCTGCAGTCGGACGACCTGTCCCGGGGCATCGCCGCCACCCTCAAGCATTTTGTGGCGCAGGGCATCAGCGACGGCGGCCGGAACACGGCGCCCGTGCACCTGGGAGACCGGGAGCTGCTCGACCAGTACGCCGCCCCCTTCGAGGCGGTCATTCGCGAGGCGGCGCCGGCCACCGTCATGGCGGCCTACCACGAGCTCGACGGCATGCCCTGCCACATTTCCCGTCCCCTCCTGCGCGACCTGCTGCGGGAGCGACTCGGCTTCGACGGACTCCTCGTGTCGGACGGCAACGGCATCGGCCTGGTGAAGGACCACCATGACTACTGCGAAACCTACGGGGAGGCCGCCCGGCTGACGTTCGAGGCCGGCATCGAGTGCGAGCTCGACCACATCTGGCGCAGCCACCTGCCGGCCCTCGTCGCCAACGGCACCATCCCCATGGAAGCGCTGGATGCGGCCGTTTCGCGGATGCTTTCCCTGAAATTCCAGCTCGGGCTGTTCGACCGGCCGTATGTGGAGGAAGCGGCGGCGGCCGCCATCGTCGGCGCGCCCGCACACGAGGCCGTGACCGGACGCATGGCGCGGGAGGCGGTCACCCTGCTCAGGAACGAAGGCGGCCTGCTGCCCCTGTCGCCGGCATGCCGCACCATCGCGGTCATCGGCCCGCTGGCGGACAGGAAGGAATTCGCCTACGGCGACTATTCCTATCCCTCGCATGTGGAGGACATGTTCCTGCAGAGCGAAAACCTGTCCGAGGAGGAGGCCATCGCCCGCACGCTGTTCTTCGCCCGCAAGGGCACCACGTACGACGACCTGTTCCAGGGGACGGAAACCGTGCTGGAAGCGGTTCGGCGCCTGGCGCCATCGGCGGAGGTGCTCCACGCGCCGGGCCTGTTGGACACCTGGAACTACCGGAACCGGTCCGACTTCCAGGACTTCGGTCCGGTGCGGGCCGCCTGCGCCCGCGCCGACGTGGTCATCGCCGTCTGCGGCGACACCAGCGGCATGGGGTACGAAAACGACTCCGGCGAGTCCGTGGACCGGGCGACCATCGGCCTGTCGGAGGACCAGCGGGCACTGCTCGCCGTCGCGCTGGAGGCCGGCAAACCCGTGGTGCTGGTGCTGGCCAACGGCCGGCCGCTCGAACTGTCTTGGGAGGCGGCCCGTGTGCACGCCATCGTGGAGGCGTGGCGGCCGGGGAACCAGGGCGCAAGTGCGATCGCGGAGGTGCTGTTCGGGCGGATCTGTCCGGGCGGGCGGCTTCCGGTCACCCTGCCCAAATGCCTGGGCCAGCTGCCGGTGTACTACAGCCAGCGCCCGACCGGCCACAGGCAGTTCTGGCGGCAGACCTACCTCGAGACGGACCTGGCCCCGCTATATCCTTTCGGATACGGGCTTTCCTATACGACCTTCGCCTATGACGCCATCGAGATGCAGCAGGAGACCGATCGCATCCGAATTCGCTTTGCCCTGACCAACACGGGAACCATGGAGGGCGACGAGGTGGTGCAGCTGTATGCCCGCAAACGGCATGTCTCTGTCGTGCAGCCGTCCCTCGAGCTCAAGGCGTTCCGGCGCATCCGGCTCTCGCCGGGCGGGACGGTGCGGGTGGAGGCCGAGCTGCTGCTCGACACCCTCGCGTTCCACGACGCCTCGCTGGCCTGCGTGCTGGAGAGCATGGACCTCGAGGTGTCGCTGGGACGGAACGCGGCCGACCTGTTCGCGACGCAGGCGTTCCGCATCGAGGTGGAAGGCGGGAGCAGGATCGCGGCGAGAAGAACCATGGAGAATCCGGTGCGGGTCATCGGGTGACACCGCGAGGTGGATGACACGCGTTGCAGGGGCGTACCTGCAGCGGGGATGTCGCATCTTCCGCTCAGTCGAGGGAGTCGGGCGCCTGGAAGAAGGATTCCACCCGGTTCTTCCGGTCAAAGATGCCGTTGTACTGATAAGACCGGTATCTGGCGACATAGTCCTGCCCTTCCTGGGACAGGGCGTTTTCGTCTGTGACGAAAACGCCGTCTTCTCCGCACATCCCCATGCTGTTGATGACGGGCACCACCTCGCGCATCTGTGACAGGAAGGTCTGGTACGGGGTCAGGGGAAGGTCTGCGGTTTCCAGCAGCAGGGAGGAGAGATGGTTGAGCGAGAGGCGCACACCCTGCGCCTCCGGTATGTCGTAATTGGCCCAGAGCGCGAAGGGGACCGTGTACATCCGCTGCGTTTCCTCCGCGTCGCATGCCTTCGGCTCCTTGCCCAGGACGTTCCGGTAGAAGTCGTCGGACAGCTTGGGCTGGTGGTCGCCGAACAGCAGGATGATCGTGGGCTCCTCCACCCGCCTGAAATGATCGATGAGCATCTTCAGGGCGTTGTCGCTCTCCCGGGTCAGGGACAGGTACTGGTTCACCTCCGCGTTGTCGCCCTCCGTGTCGCTGGCCTGCGTGTAGCCCTTTTCCGCCACATGGACGCTGTGCGGGAGCCGGTCCCAGGTCTGGCGGTACCCGCCGTGGTTCTGCATCGTGACATTCAGGAAGAACAGCGGTGTCTCCGCGTCCTGCGCCCGGAATTCGTCGAACCGGCGGATCAGCTCGTGGTAGTTGCTCCGGTCGCTGACATAGTTGCGCACATATTGCTTGTTCTTGAATGCGTCGATGAAGTGCATTTCGGAAAAGCCGAAGTTCCGGTAGACCTGCTCACGGTTCCATCCGGCGCGTTCATACGGGTGCATGGCGATGGTCTTGTACCCGTACCGGTTCAGCTGGCCGGTCAGCGAATAGTCGCCCGGTGCCGTGTAGACCTGGTAGGAGACCATGCCGGCCGGAAGGAAGGCCAGGGTGTTGCCGGTGAGGAATTCGTATTCCGAGTTGGCGGTGTTGCCGCCAATCACCGACGAATAGGCGTTCCCCTTGATCGTGTCCTTCGTCAGGGCGTGCAGGTAGGGCAGCGGGTCCTCGTTCGTGTGGATGCTGCCCAGCACGCGCAAGTCGCTGAAGGCCTCGTTCATGACCACGATGAGGTTGGGGCGTGCGGCTTCCGTCGGCGCTCCGGCCGGCGTGACGGAAGTCTTCATGGATGCGCGTGCGGATGCGTAGCCGGCGGGCTTGGCGACCTGGCTGTTCTTGAGGTTGATCATGAAGTTCAGCAGCACGCCGTTCTGCTGGGTGAACCACTGGGACGGCGCAATGCCCAGCCGGGCGACGAGGGGTGTCGCAAAGAAGAGGGATGCGCCGACCGCACAGGCGAGGGCGAGTGATACCCGGACGCGCAGGCGTCCTGGTGCAAGTCGGTGTGCCATGGCGTGCCGCGCGGTGCGTCCCGTGTCCTGTCGCGCGCCGTGTGCGTCCGTCTTGCGCGGTGCGGGCGCAACCAGCCTCAGGGCAAGCAGGAACAGCAGCAGCCAGATCAGGGAAAGCACCTGGATCCGTGTCGGCGTCCAGTCGTAATCGGACGTCACCGCCGCGGCCGTGCGGAGGGCATGGATGTCGGAAGGAAACAGGATACGCCCCCGGAAACGGAGCAGATACGCGTTGAGGTTGCCCCAGGCGCATCCCATGACGGCGCCGATGCCCGCGGACAGACGCAGATGCCCGGTGACCGCATACAGGCACACCGCCAGCAGACCGTACCAGCCCAGATTCAGAAAGGACTGCACGTCCGAGAGATACAGCAGGAACGGTCCAAAACGGATGTTCCCGCTCAGGATCTCCGTGAGCAGGTAGGACGACAGCGGTGTGCAGAGCCACAGGAACAGCGTCCAGACCCGATGCAGCGGGCGCAGGAGGGAAAGCGCCCAGGCCGCAAGCACGACGCCCGCAACAAGCGCGACAAAGGTCACGGTGTTGCCGTCCGGCAGCAGCAGGACGCCGGCAAGGGCCGACATCACCCCGAACAGCAGCGAGGGCGGAAAACGCACCCACACGTCCCGCATGGCGGATGCGCCTGCCGGTGCATGCTGCGTTCGCGGTTGGAAGCATTGGGCGAGGAATCGCGCGAGACAGCGGATGGAGGGAAGGGGCAAGGTCATGCCCTCGTCCGCGAGTACGCCGAAGGACGTCTGCGGAACCGGTCCGTCGTCGGCCGAGCCATGGGAGACGTGCTGCGTGGGGTGTGCCGTATGGCCGGGAATCTCCCCAGCGCGCGATTTCTGTCCTGCCATGGCTGTCCTCAGTGTGCGATGTCGACAAGGAAGGTGCATGCTGTCAACCGGAAGAGAAAAAGTCCTTGTATACAATACCACAAAGCAGGCGCCAGTAGGGAGTACCGCATGATATTTCCGGTCTTGCGGAAGGATTTTTGGAAGTGGGTCCGAAACAGCGGAACGGTTCCGCGTGGCGGGACGGGTTTGGGCCCCGCGCCACACCCGTTGTGCAAGCGCTTGCATTACGATACAATGATGGCGTTTCCAAGACCTGCGAGCTCCCTGGAGGATGCCATGAACATGCAGACGCCCATGCGGGAAAGAAACATGCCACGCGCCATCGCATGCCTTGCCCTGTGCCTGTTGCTGCTGCTGCAGCTGACGGGTGTCGCGGCTCCGCCCGCCGGTGCCGCCGAAGACACCGCGAAGCTCGTCATCCATTATCTGCGCAGCGATGGCAAGTATGACGGATGGAACCTCTGGATCTGGGAGAAGGGCAAGGATGGCCGCTCCGTGCCGTTCACCGGCAAGGACGAAGCCGGTGTGACAGTGACGGTCGAGGTGCCGAAAGGCGAAATCGGCTTCCTGATCCGCCTGAATGAATGGGAAGAAAAGGATGTCGACCAGGACCGGTTCGTGACCGTCAACGCGGATGCGCAGTTGTATCTGAAGTCCCGAGATGCCGCCCTATACGGGGATGCGAAGGGGACGCCCTATGCCGCAGCGCCGGCCGGGGCATCCACTGGTGGATCCGGCACAGCGGGAGGCACACCCGCGGCCGGTGCCGCGGATGCCGTCGGCACCGAAACGGCGAAAACGCTCCATGTGGTCTACTTCCGGTTCGACCAGGCATACGGGGGCTGGAACCTCTGGCTCTGGCCCAAGGACGGCGAGGGTGCCGCGTATCCCTTCACGGGCACGCAGGCGCTGTCGCGCGTGCCCGACAAGATCGCGGTGACGGCCGACATCGACGTGTCGGCGTTCGGTACGGATGAGGCGGGCCTGATCGTACGGCTCAACGAATGGGAGGCAAAGGACGTGGAGGCGGATCGATTCGTTTCACTGAAGCAGGCGGACAAGACGGGAACCGAAACCGTGTATCTGGTACAGGGATTGCCCGACATCGCGCACACCGAGGCGGAAGCGCCGCTGAATCCGGGGATCGCGGATGCGACATTCCGCAGCGAGACCGCGGTGGAGCTCACCCTGCAGGCGCCCGCGCCCGCCCTGGGCGGACTCGAGGGCGTCACGCTGACCGGGAACGGGCAAGCGCTTGCACTGAAATCCGTGCTGCGCGACAAGGACGGCCTGCGGTACATGATTGTGCTGCCGGAGCCCATCACACCCGGGCTTGCCTATGAGGTGAAGAAGGAAGGATATGGCGCGTTCCCGCTTTCCTCCGCCTCCTTCTTCGGCACGAAGGCGTTCGAGGACGCGTATGCCTATGCCGGCGACGATCTGGGGGCCGCCTGGTCGCCGACGGAAACCCGGTTCCGGCTGTGGGCACCCACCGCGGACAAGGTGGTGCTGAACCTGTTTGACAAGGGCGACGGCGGCGCGGCGCTTTCGGCGACCCCCATGACCAGGGCGGAAAAGGGGACATGGACGCTCACGATGCCCGGAGACTTCGGCGGGAAGTACTACACCTATTCCGTTTCGTTCGGATCCGTGACAAACGAGGCGGTCGATCCGTACGCGACGGCGGTCGGCCTCAACGGTCAACGCGGCATGGTCCTCGACTTCGGCGGCACGAATCCGCAGGGCTGGGACCAGGTGGGTTATGTGCCCATGAAGAGCCCGACCGATGCGGTGCTGTATGAGATCCATGTCCGGGACGTCACGGTGTCCGAAACCGCCGGCATCACCGCGAAGGGCAAGTTCCTGGGCCTGGCGGAGACGGGCACGAAGAGCCCCGGCGGCGCCGCGACGGGCCTCGACCACATGAAGGAGCTGGGCGTCACGCACGTGCACCTGCTGCCGTCGTTCGACTACTTCTCCGTCGACGAGGCCTCGGACAAGCCGCAGTTCAACTGGGGCTACGATCCGCAGAACTACAACGCGCCGGAAGGCTCGTACGCCACGGATGCCCGTGACGGATCCGTCCGCGTGAAGGAATTCAAGGAGATGGTCAAGGCCTTCAAGGCCCAGGGCATCGGCGTGGTGATGGACGTCGTCTACAACCACACGGGCCGCACGACCGACTCGAACTTCAACCTCGTCGTGCCGGACTACTATTACCGGCAGACCGCGAACGGGAAGTTCGCCAACGGTTCCGGCTGCGGCAACGAAACGGCGTCGGAACGGGCCATGGTCCGCAAGTACATCGTCGATTCCGTCGTCTGGTGGGCGAAGGAATACAAGGTCGACGGGTTCCGGTTCGACCTGATGGCACTCGAGGACATCGAGACGATGAACGCCGTGCGCGCCGCGCTGGAAGCCGTGAATCCGAATGTCCTGATCTACGGCGAGGGCTGGACGGGCGGCACGTCGCCGCTGCCGGCGAATCAGGCCGCCACGAAGGCGAACGTCTCGCGGCTCGACGGCATCGCGGTCTTCAACGACAGCTTCCGCGACGGGGTCAAGGGGCATGTGTTCGAGGAAAAGAAGCCCGGCTTTGTCGGCGGGGCTTTCGGGCTGCGTGAGAGCGTGAAGTTCGGCATCGTCGGGGCGATCGCGCATCCCGGGGTGCGCATGTCCGCGGTCAACTACGACAAGATCGCCTGGGCGGCGAGCCCCGCGCAGTGCGTCAACTACGTGGCGGCGCACGACAACCTGACCCTGTACGACAAGTTCCTGGTCAGCAGCCCGAAGCTGACGGACGCGGCCTATGCCGCGATGACGAACCTCGGCAACGCCATCACGCTGACCTCCCAGGGCATCCCGTTCCTGTTCCTCGGCACGGAATTCATGCGTTCCAAGGGCGGGGACGAGAACTCCTACAAGTCGCCGGATGCCGTCAACGCCATAGACTGGACCCTCAAGGAGAAGAACCGCGCGGTGTTCGACTACCAGAAGGGGCTCCTCGCGCTGCGTGCGGCGCATCCCGCCTTCCGCATGGCGACGGCGGAGGAAGTCAAGGCCAATCTGGCCTTCCTGCCCGACCAGGATCCCGGGCTGATCGCCTACACCCTGTCGAACCACGCCAACGGCGACGACTGGGGAACGATCCTGGTTGCATTCAATGCGGGGAAGAAGGCGCTGACCGTGCCCATGCCCGCCGATGGCAGCTGGCAGGTGGTCGTGGATGGCACGCGGGCGGGCATCGAGACGCTGGCAACCGTTTCCGGAGACAAGCTGACGGTCGCGCCGGGAACCGCGCTGGTGGCGGTGGATGCGGCGACGGTCCGGACCGCAGGTGCCGGTGAAGCATCCGCAACCGCAGCCGGCGACGCGGGCGGACAAGCGTCCGCAGGGGAAAGGGAGGCGGCGAAGGGAGGCTTGTCCCTTCCGTGGGGGCTCCTGATCGGTGTGCTGGCGGTGCTGTGCCTGCTGGGCATCGGCATTCCGGTGGCGATCCGGATCAGGCGGAAATGACAGGCCTTCGGGCGAATGAATCTGCCCTTTCTGCATGGGATGGTGCAACCGGCCATACCATGCAAGTGGGCAGTTTTTTTTCGGCGAATGGGCGAGGGCCACACATCGGCAGCCGGCAGCGGTTCCACAGGCGGACGGTGTGTTCAGCGTGCGGTCATGACGCACTGAGGCAGGTTGACATGGACGAAACACAATGAGAAGATATTTGTACATTTCGGGTGTTTTTTCCATGTGGGTTCAACACCCGCAATGGGAGGCGCTGGCAAAACCGTGAACAGCGAACAGGGATGAATGGTTGTCAGCACGACGCGACTGCCTCCGCACGAGTCCATGGGGGCATGGTTGCGACACACTCGGACAAAGGGGTACAAAAGATGGGCCGCACGCTCGACGGTATGTACGACAATCTGATTCTTGACAGAATCAAGGATGCCTTTGATCGTTTGCTCCCTGTTTTCAGCATCATCGCATTCATCGGGGCCGGGCTCGGCACACTGGACAAGCGGGCGTATCTCTTTCCCTACATCAACACAGGCTTGTCCTTGCTGCTGATCGTGATGTATGCCTTTCGACATCGAATCAACAGCACATGCAAGATTCTTCTCTTTGCATCCTCCATCTGCATCATCGGCATCTGTGTGATCCTCTACGGAGGATTCTCCGGTGGCGGTCTTGTCCCCTTCATGGTGAGCTGCTTCATCATCACCAGCTTTCTTCCCATCAAGACCGGCCGCATCTTCGGTTTGGGCTCCATTGCGCTCCTGCTCCTCCTTTCCTTCGGCCAGTGGCTGTTCATGAGGCAGGCGCACAAGCCCAATGCGATTCTGCTGGCGGATCCATTCAACTGGCTCTTTCACATGCTGCTCTACGTCACCTTCGTTTCCGTGATCCTGGTGGTTGTCTATGCCATCAAGAAGACGCTCACGGAAAGTCTGGCGGATGCGCAAGACCATCTCGGCCAGATCAGCCGGTTGGCCTACTATGATCCGCTGACCGGTCTTCCGAACCGCAACCGGTTTCTCGGCGATCTGGAGGCCTGCAACGGAGCGACGGGGTGCGTGGTCCTGTTGAAAGTCAAGGACCTCAGCCTGGTGAACTCCGTCCATGGCACGGATGCTGGGGACCGTGTGCTGCGGCTTGTGGCGGGCATCCTGGAGAAATCCGCCGGTTCCGGCGACCTGGTGGCCCGATCGAGCGGAAACGAGTTTGCCTGGTATGGAAAAGCGGAGGGGGCACTTCTTCCGCCCATCGTCGAGGATGTGCTGGCGAACGCTTCGGCTGCCAGGGATGCCTGTGCCGTTCCCTTTCACATCCAGTTCCAGGTCGGGATTGCCACGCATCCGCGCGGCGAACCCGCCACCATGGCCATGAAGCAGGCGTCCATCGCCCTGGAGCAGGCGAAGCGGCAGCGGCATGACAGCATCGCACGGTATGATGCCTGGATGGAAGATGCGTTCAGAAGGGATGACACGATTCGGAAAAACATCGGGGAAGCGATCGCAAACCGGGAGTTCACGATCAGCTACCAGCTCAAGTATGACGTCGGGCAGAAAAAGGCCGTCGGCGCGGAAGCGCTGGCAAGGTGGCATTCGCCTGAGCTCGGACAGGTTTCACCGGCACTCTTTATTCCCCTGATCGAAAACTCCAGCCACATGGAACGATTCAACCGGCTGATCGTCACCCTGGTGATGGAGGAGTACGGGCGGCTCCGGCGTCTTCACGGTTGGGATATCCCGGTGTCGATGAACGTTTCCCCTGCCATGATGTGCTCGGCCTCCTTCCTCGGTCATTTGAAGGAGGAAGCCGTGCGTTGTGGCGTGCCCTTCACGAGCATCATGATAGAAATCACGGAAGAAAGCCTGATCGAGCGGATCGAAGAGGTCATCGACGTCATCGGCATGATCCATGCCCTCGGCGCAAGGGTCTCCCTGGATGATTTCGGCACCGGGTATTCATCCCTGAGCTACCTTTCCCGGCTGGATGTGGATGAGGTGAAGATGGACCGATCCTTCATCCAGCGGCTGGGAATGGATGAAAAGACCGCCGTCCTCATCAAGGCGGTTGTCGCATTGAAGGATGCCTTTGGCTTCGACATCGTGGCGGAGGGCGTGGAAACGCAGGAGCAGTGCGACATGGTCACCATGCTTGGTTGCCGGTGCATGCAAGGGTATCTGTTCTCACGGCCCGAGCCCCTGTAGCCCCCGTATTCCGGCGGTGCGGGCGCATTTTACGGGCAGGATGGCCGTCTCAGCAACGCACCTTGGCGACCGGGCAATCAACCTGACACACCCCTGTCCGGTTTCATCCTGTATGATGGTAGCATGAACATGCGGCAAAACCCTTGCGGAATGCCTGTCATTCACGCCAAGACCATCCTTTCGGGCTTCAGCGACGAAGGCTGGTTCGGATCGAACTACAACATGAACCTCTACAAGGGGTGCAGCCACGGCTGCATCTATTGCGACTCGCGCTCCGAATGCTATCAGGTGGCGGATTTCGACACGGTCCGCGCCAAGGCGGACGCGCTAGCCGTCATGGAACAGGATCTTCGGTCCAAGCGGCGCAAGGGTGTTGTCATTTCCGGTTCGATGAGCGACGCGTACAATCCGTTCGAGCGCACGCAGCGTCTCATGCGCGGATCCCTGGAATTGATCGACCGCTACGGCTTCGGCGTGGTGGTCGACACCAAGTCGCCGCTGGTGGTCCGCGACCTGGACGTGCTGCGTCGCATTGCCGTTCATTCACCTGTTGCGGTCAACTTCACTGTCACGACGGCGGACGATGCACTGTGCAGGCGCGTCGAGCGGGGGGTGCCGCCCACCTCGGCTCGCCTGGAGGCCCTGCGGACCCTCGCCTCTGGCGGCATCCGCTGCGGTGTGCTGCTGATGCCCGTTCTGCCCTTCGTGAACGATTCGCCCGAAAGCATTTCGGCCATCGTGCGCATGACGCATGAGGCTGGCGCCGGCTGGATTTACGCGGGTGGTGATTTCGGCATGACCCTGCGACAGAACCAGCGCACGCACTATCTCGACTGGCTGGACCGGCTCGCGGGGGAGGACGGGGGCGCCGGGCCGTTCGCGGGTTTGCGCGAACGATATGAAGCGATCTTCGGACAGGCCTACCACTGCCGTTCCCCGCGCAACGCCGAGCTGTGGCCGATCTTCACGGAGGCATGCCGTCGGAATGGGATGTCCTTCCGCATGCCGGATATCGTGCGGCGCATTCGGGAAGGGTACGGGGATCCGCAGGTATCGTTGTTCGACTGACCGCGAAGGCATGCCAGCTTTCAATCAAATGCATTTCACCGGCACGGGCCCCTCACACCGGCACTGACCCCGGCACATGTCCGCTCACGCCGACACGTCGAATCCGATGACGCCCACAATGACATCCTGCGGGTTCCGAAGCGGGAACGAGAGCGTGACGCATCGCCGGTGGGAAATGGCAGATACATAGGGTTCCGACATATGGTCACGTCCTGCGATGCTTTCCCTGAACCAGGGACGCACCCCCGCGTTCGCGATGCCGGCCTCCGGGATGGAGACGATGAAGCGCCCGGTCGGATCGTTGGTCCAAGCCGCCTCGACAAAGGGGCACGCCGCGCGGATGGAGGCGAGCGTGGTCGTGTGCGCCGCCGGATCCCGCTCCCACAGGCGCGAATGGAGCCGAACGGCTTGCATCAGCTCCTCCCGATATGCCGCAATGCGCGCCTTGTCCTCTCCGGACAGGGTGGCGGCCTCCGGTGAGCAGGTCGCAGCCTGTGCCGCGGACAAGGCCTGAAGCCCGCTCACCGTCACATCGAGGCGTGCCGCCAGCTCCTGCGATTCTGCGGTCAGGCGGCCCTGTTGCACCACCATGCCGTGAACGGCGTCAATGCGTTCCAGCGTTGCGTCCAGATGCCGATCGGCGCTGTCCATGGCATGGACCGATGCGGCGGCGAGCCGCAGCCCTTCTGCAACGGAGCCGATGATGCCGTGGATGCCCTCCATGACGCCGCCATAGGTTTCGGAGATGCCATCAAGTCCGGCGCGGATGTCGCCGGCCAGCATCTTGCCCGTATCGGCCCGTTCGGTGCTGGTGAGCGAAAGCTGGCCCGCACGGGCCATCTCGTCTGTGATCTCCGAGATGACGCGGCCGATGTCGGCGACCGCCGTCTCCGTTTCGGTGGAGAGCTTGCGGATTTCATCGGCGACCACCGCGAAGCCGCGTCCGCTGTCACCCGCGCGGGCCGCCTCGATGGCCGCGTTCAGCGCCAGCAGGTTGGTCTGGGCGGCCACATGCCGCACCAGGTCGAGCATGCCGTGGATGCGCGTGACGGATGCCGCCAGGCGGTCGGTCTGACCGCGCAGTTCCCGGTTGGCCTGGTGGATATCGTCGATGACATCGGTGACCTGCAGCAGCGTCCGCCGGTTCCCGTCGAGGTGCGAACGGGCCTGCTCGCCGCTTTGCGACAGGATGCCCGTGACGGTCTTCATGGAGGAGAGCGCGCCGGACACGGCCTGTACCGAACGGACGGCGGTCCGCATGTCCTGGTGCGACTGTTCGCCCGACGCGTGCATCGCGTCGGCCTCCCGCTGCAGCATGGCGGTCATGTCCGCCGACTCGGCGGCGTGCAGTGCCAGTTGGGTGGAGACGGCCGCCATCTGGGATGCGGCCACCTCGAGCTCCGTGTCACGGGCTGCCTGCGCGGCTTGCTCCGCCATGCGGAGCGCCTCCTGTTGTTTCGCTTTTTTTCCGGTGATCCACCTGTGCATGCGGCATTCCTCCTCGATATGGATGATGGCTACGGGCCGGCGGGACCCGCGGTTCAGGCGTCCTCGGTTCGGGCGTCCTCGGTTCGGGCGTCCGTGGTTCAGGCTTCCGGTCCCTTGCAGGCGCCATCCGTTTCCTGCACGAAATCCACGCACAGCACCAGCCGCTGGCCGGAGCGGACGGTGAGAATGCGGGAGAAGGTCACGCAAACGGAGCCTGTCGCCTGTGATATGTAGGGGTCGGAAACATACCGGCCGATCTGCGCGTTCATGAGCTCGTAATAGTACTTCTTCAGGGAGTTGTCCGCGCCCTTCGAAGTCGGCTGGAAGACAAAGCCGCGGTGCCGCTTCCCGTGCGCCGGCCGGCATCCGAAAACGGTCTGTGTGATCTGGATGCCGTTCTCGTCGAGCAGGAAGACGCATTCGACACCCGCGGCCGCATGCTGGCTCGCAAAATCGCCGAGGAGCGCCTCATATCCGGCGGCGATCTCATGCTCGATCAGATCGCCCAGCATGGAAACGTGCAGGTCGAGCAGCAAGCGGTGTGCCTGCGCCGCCGACATCTTGCGGGCCATGTCGTCGCGGTGCGCGTGCGCGGCTTCCCGCATGCGCCCCAGGATGGCGGCGCAATCCAGCCTGTCTGCGGGTTCCGGACGGGCGAAGCAATACCCCTGGATGAGATGGACTCCGCATGCGATGGCGGCATTGCGCTCCGCATCTGTTTCAACGCCTTCGGCGACCGAGATGGCGCCCAGCTTGTCCGCCATCTGGACCATGCAACCGAAAACAGCCTGCTTGTGGGGATTCTGGTCGATTCCCGAAACCAGGGAGCGGTCAAGCTTGATGATGTCCGGTTCCAGCAGGGCGACACGGTCGAGGTTGGAGAATCCGGTGCCGACACCGTCGAGCGCGATGAGAAAGCCCTCCCGGCGATACCGGTTCACGAAACGCGCCATGGGGGCGATGTCGTCGACACGTCCCTCATTGATTTCGATGATGATGTTGCCGTGGGGAATCCCGAACCGTTGGGCCTGGCGGAGCAGGTAGTCCGAGCCCGACGCCGTGTCGATGACCGAAGCGTCGATGTTCAGGAACAGGTGGCAGGAAGGGTCCCGCTCGAGCAATGGCACAAATCCCGCAAGGCAGCGTTCCCGGCAGAGGCGGTCGAGGGCTGTGACCGGGTTGTCGGTTTCGAACCGGGGAAAGCTTTCGGCGAGGGAGTCATGGGCATCCGGTCGATGCTTCGTCCTGCCGTCCGGGGCGTGCCCCTTCTTCTGGACAAGCCGGTTGGCTTCCTCGAACAGCGCGAGCGGGGGGATGCATGCGCCCGTTTCGGGATGCCGGCCGCGGCTCAGTCCCTCGTAGCCGATGATGCGCCGCTGGACCAGCGACACGATGGGCTGGTAGACGGCGAGGATGCTTTCCTGTCCGATGACGGCCCGCAGGGTGGACTGGTGTTCCATGAGCATCATGCCATGCCTCCCAGGTTGCACGGATGGGATGGAATGCAGGAAGCCTCCGGACGACGATCGTCCGAAGGCTTCCTTGCACTTGTGGATGCTTCTGATGATACAGGAATCGGAGAGTGGCGGCAAGACGGCATTCCACCGAATTTGCCACAGGAAACGACGGGATTCGACGTGAAAACCACTGACGGCAAAGGCAATTGCACACCGCGCCGGAGAAGAGGACACGCCATGCGTCTGCGATGACGAGCTGTGCGGAGGCGGTCAGGCGGCCCAAGCCTTCTTGATGAGATGCCGCAGCACTTCCAGGTCGATGTCCGCCAGTTTGTTCACGTACAGGCATCCAACGCCCGTTTTGTGCTTGCCCAGCTGCGCAAGCAGGGGCTCCTCCCCTTCGTAGGCATTGAGAACATACAGGGACAAGGCCGCCTTGCGAGGGGAGAATCCCACCCGGAACCAGTCGCCGGAGTGGCCGCTTGCATACGCGTAGTGGCGCAGTCCGAAGCCGATCATGCTTGGCCCCCACATGCGCGGGCTTTCGCCGGTGATTTCCTCCATCATGTCAAGCAGGAGACATGCCTCCTCCCGCCGGCGCGGCGGGGTGACGGTTTCCAGCCAGGTGCGGGGATCGACATCCGTGACCTTGGTCTTGGGCTCGTATTTTGCCATGGGCGCTGCCTCCCGGTTCATGGTATGCTCTCGTTATACCCACTGCGGGACGGCTGATCCCGGCGTCTTGACCGGTTGATGGAGGATGGCATGGTTTTCTGGTTTTCTGGAACGGGCAATTCCTTTGCGATCGCAAAGCGGATCGCGGAAGCGCTTGGCGAATCATTGATTCCCGTGGCCGCCCGCATGGCGGAGCTGGAGGCGGGCGTGTGGGACGGCTTGCTGGAACTCGCGCCCGGAGAGCGGATTGGGTTCGTATATCCGGTATATGCCTGGGGCCCGCCGGACATGGTGCTCGCGCTGGCACGCCGTCTGCGTGTGCGTGTCGGCGGACAGGCAGGGGATCGCCATGCCGGTGAGGCTGTCGGCAGTCCGTTTGTGTATGCGGTCAACACCTGCGGCGACGAGGAGGGATACGCGACCTCCGTGCTCCGCATGGCGCTGAAGGCCGCCGCGTTGCCGCTTGACAGCGCGTTCAGCCTGCGCATGCCCAACAACTACATTCTGGGCTTCGATGTGGATCCGAAGCCGGTCGAACAGGACAAGCTGCGGCAGGCGGAACACCGGTTGGCGGCGCTGCTGCCGGCAATCGCCGAGCGGAAGCGCGGTGTGTTCGCACTGCTGCCCGGCGCCATGCCCGGGTTGAAGACGAGGCTCGTCAATCCGATGTTCAAGCGCTTCGCGACAAATCCCGCCCGTTTTCGTGCGACCGAGGCATGCACCGCCTGCGGCCGGTGCGCGCAGGTGTGCCCCACGGACAACATCCGGGTTGACACGCGACCGGTGTGGGGCAAGCGATGCACGCAATGCCTTGCGTGCATCCACCATTGCCCGCATCGGGCGATCGAATACGGGAAGGGAACGGAGAACAAGGGCCGGTATGTGCATCCGGACGCGAAGGGGATGCGGGTGAGATGAACGTCCGCATCGGATCGGATCATCACAGTGGACAAGAGGCGGACCCGCCGGTCCGCCTCCCTGTCGTTCATCCGATCCGTGCCTGTGACAGGAGCGTGCCATCACAAGGTTGCGGCCGTCCCGCCGGCATCGGCTTCCGAGCCCCCTTCCGTCGTGGCGGGAGCCGTGATGCCGCCCTCCGTCGTCGTGGGAGCCGTGATGCCGCCCTCCGTTGTCGTGGGAGCCGTGATGCCGCCCACGGTTGTTGTGGGCGCGGCGATGCCGCCTGCGGTTGTCGTTGAGGCCGCCTGGGTCGTGGCCCCGGTGTCAGCCGCCGTGCCGTCTCCTTCCGCAGCGCTTTCGTCTCCATCCTTTTCCTCGATGTCGATGGTGCCCGTCGCACCGTCATGGCTGACCCGCAGGCCGAAGATCTCCGCCAGGAAACGCAATGGCACATAGGTTCTGCCATGGGCGATGCCCGGCTTCGTATCCGCCAGATCGATTGTGCGCGTGATGCCATTCTCCGTCACTGTGACTTTCGTGCTGCCGATGGTGAGTACCACGGTGATCGCGGGGGCGCTGGTTGTCGTGGCGCCATCCGGTCCGATGGCGGACATTGTGGTGGTCCTTGAGATTGTCACCAGGCCGATGCCCCCTTCGGTCGTGTACCGGACGGTTGCACCAAGGCCCTCGGTCAATGCCCGGACGGGCACCAGGGTCCTGCCGCCACGGATGACGGGCGGGGTGTCGAACTTCAGGACTCGGTTCTTGAGTTTGACGGCGCCCGCGTCCAGAACGACGGCCGACGGCGAGGTGGCCAGCATGGCGGCCGCCGCCCCTTCGTATACGTCCCGTTCACGTTCGGTCATCGCTGCGCGTGCCCGTTCCTTCTGCAAGCGCTTCTCCTCCAGGAAGGCATTGCGCTTGCCGGAGAGGCCGATGGCAGCCGGCGTGGTTCCCGCCCCCGGTGCCATGGACCGTACAAGGGTCGAACCGCCGGGGCCCTTGCCCTTTCCGGCTGTTCCGGCAGGCTGGAATGCGTACGTGGTGACCGACATGGCCAGCAACAGGGACAGGAGCGTGAGGAAGACTGTCTTTTTCATGGTGTGCATCCTTTCGTTCCGGGGGTGTCGGATCGGAGCGACCGATGCCGCACGTTCCCGGTTTCGGCAACCCGGCTGTCTGCAGCCTTCGCAGACCCGTGGCTTTGCGTCCCGGGCTCACGCCCGGTTTGCCAGTGTGTCACTTTCATGGTACAACGGATGCGTGAATGGGGCGCACGTCCTCCGGTCCGGATCGTTTGGGTCGATGGGCCTATTTTTCTTGACAGATGAACAGGAAATGATCAACACATGCCAGGATTGGCATGGGAATCCGATGTCACCGCCCTATGCCGGCGACTGGATGAATCCCAGAAACTCGAGGTGTCGCATGCTGCCATTGAAAACCGCCCGCCTGCTCATCCGCAACCATCATCCCGAAGATGCGCCAGCCATGAACCGGCTGTTGTCGGATCCCGTCGCCATGCGCTATCTGCCCGATCTGCGCACTGGGGATATGGCCGGCACCGAGGAGAATCTCCGGCAGGCACTGGTGGAAATCGATCGACCGGATCGAACCCGCTGGTTCTTCGTGATTGAATGGCGCGGCAATGCGGATGATCGCGACAGGCGGCCTGAAACCGACAGGCAGCCTGAGACCGACAGCCGGCTGGCAGCGACGCGACCGGATCCACCGGTCGGCACCTACATCGGTGAAATCGGCTACACCCTGGTGGAACATACGCCGGAGGGCGATGTCGCCCACTTCGGCTGGTTCATCCTCCCACAGTGGCAGGGACGGGGCATCGTCACCGAAGCGGCCCGCGAGGTGTTCCGCTTCGCCTTCGAGGAAGGCGGCGTCATCAAGGCGGAAACAGGGTGCCTGGTGGAAAACGGAGCATCCGAGGCGGTGATGCGCAAGTTGGGGATGGTGCGGGAGGCGTATCTTGTCAAACACACCGCGCACGAAGGTGTGCTGAAGGACCGGGTGGAGTACAGGCTCATGCGGGAGGAGTGGGAAGCGGCTCGCCGCGAGGCTTCCGAGAATGGCGATGCCGTCAGCGTCGATCATCCGGCGGTGCCCGCGGCGGTATCCGAGAAGGGTTCTGTGGAGGTGTCCGCGAAGAGTTCTGTGGAGGTGTCCGCGAAGGGTTCCGTGGAGGCGTCCGCGAAGGGTTCCGTGGAGGCGTCCGCGAAGGTGTCCGAGGAGATGCCTGCGGCGATTCCGGAAAAGGCGTGCGCGAATGCCGGTCCCTGCATTGCGTCAACGATTGTCGACCCCGCCGGAATGCCCGCCGGGACACCCGCCGTTTCCCTCCGCCTTCCCAAGGCGATCCTCTTCGATTATGGCCAGACCCTGCTCGACGAGCAGGGCTTCGATCCCGTGCGGGGAACGGCCGCGGTGCTCGCGCAGGCGGTCCATAATCCGCGCAGCGTGACGGCGGAACAGGTGCAGGCACGTGCGGATGCGCTGCTGGTCGACATCGGGCGCCGCGGGGTGTCGGCGGAGGACCAGACGCCGCTGGAGGTGCACAATCACATCTTCAACCGATACCTGTACGAGTCCTTCGGCATGACCTTCACGCAGCCGCCGGAGACGGTGGAGCGCATCTTCTGGGATGCCGCGGCCCCGGCGCGTCCGGCACCCGGCATCAGGCGGCTGCTGGCATGGCTTGCTTCACACGGCATCCGCACGGGCGTCGAGAGCAACATCTCCTACAGCGGACATGCGCTCGCGGAGCGGTTGCGCATGAATCTGCCGGAGCATGCCTTCGATACGGTGATCGCCAGCAGCGAATACGTTTTCCGCAAACCGCATCCCCGCATTTTCAGGCTGGCGCTCGACAAGTCGGGTGTCATGCCGCATGAGACCTGGTTCTGCGGCGACCATCCGTATTTCGACATCGAGGGCGCCGCGGCTGCGGGCATGACGCCCGTGTGGTATACGGCCTGCCTGCATCACGGGCACGTCGCCTATCCCGGTGCCGGTTCGCGGGAGCCGGGTATCCCCTGCCTGAGGATCGGGCATTGGGATGAGATGGTGGCGCTGCTGGAGGGGTTGGCGGGGAAAGGGATGAACTGAAACAAGTTGACATGCCGGTGATTCGACACGGGCCACTTCCCCCCATGACGCGCCAACCTTGGCTTCGGCTGAGAAAAGCGATAGGATGATGCTGGTGGCGGACATCGTGCCGCCAACGCCTCGAACGGGGAAGGGGGCTTCTTCCATGCGAATCAGGCGGACAACGCGAGACGCGGGTACTTGCGGCAATTCTGGGCCCCCGAACCACCATCGCCACACCCGCCCCCCTGTCCCCGCATTATCCCTTGGCCGCCGCATCGGCGCCGTGCTGCTGGCCCTGCTGCTGTTGTTCGGTTCCATGCCGGGCGCCGCCGCCGCCACGTCCACCCCCGCACCATCCGCCTCCGCGTCCAACACATCCGCCCGTCCCGCCCTTTCCTCAGCGGTGGCCGATTCCCTTCGGAATGCGTCGCCCGTCCGCCTGAACGAGTACCGGCAGATCACGCCGTTCCGGCATCGGTTCGTGCCCGCGTCCGGCATATGGAAGAGCATGACCGCCGGCGTGCAGCCGGGGCGGTTCCAAAATGTGTCCTATACCCTGCAACCCCATGTCGTGCAGGTTGGCGAAACCGTCACATCCGGCCTGCGATCGGCCGCCCAGGTGTTGACCGGCAATACCGCCCGGCTGCGCTCCCCGACCGATGCCATCGCGCAGGGTGCCTTCATCCGGCGCGACCTGCTGCGCAGCGTGGCCGGGGAGGCCGGTGTCCAGCCGGGCACCGTGTACTTCGATGTGGCATCCAACACATCCTTCAAGACCGTAACGGCGATGCCGTCCCTGATGACCGTCCCTGGTCTGGAGGGCAACGTCCTTGTCGGCCGTCCGCAGATCCACGAGGTGGTCAGCGACTTCTCGGTTCCTGCACAACCCGTGGTTCTTACTGCGTCGAACATCACGGGATTCGGCGATGCGGACATCGAGCCCTGCATCGTCAGGCGTCCTGCCGGTGCCTCGATGTCGACCGACAACTACGACAGCCTGGTGAAGATCGAGGATCCGCTCATCGAGTTCAGCTTTCCTGAGGGCACACAGCTCAACGCTTCGCTTGGAGACGGCACGGAGGTTGTCGTGACGATCAGCGGGGGGCTGGGCATCGGGGACATGGAGCTCGACGGCTCCTATTCCGGATTCGGCGGATACCACATCGGCCTGAAATCTTCCCAGGAAGCCTACCTGAAGATCGAGCTCGGCATGGAGACGCATCAGGAGGTGCGGATTCCCATCTTCGGCATCGATGTGCCGTTCGGCATCGGCCGGGTCTATGGCGGCCTGTTCCTGGTCGTACAGATGGACGGGACCCTCACGGTCGAGATGATGGCCCGCGCCTGGGCGACCGAAACGGTCGGCGTCGGCGGCGGCACGTTCCTGTATGTGCCGACGAACGTGTCGCCCTATGTGTCCGTCGATGAGCTCGGCGCCTCCGGCGATGTGTTCATCAGCGCGGCGATCAGCGGGGAGATCAAGGCCGGTCTGCTGGTCGGCATCGAGCTGTTGGGCTGGGACCTGGCGGGAGCCGGGGCGCTCGCGGGAGCCGGCATCGCCGTCACATCGGACGGCGAGATGCTCGACCTGGCGATGTACGGCAAGCTCAACGCCTACATCGCGCTGCTGGGGAGCCAGTACGACCTGCTCGACATGCGCATTCCCATCTTCCAGCGCAAGCAGGTGGACATGGGTAGCTACCGGGTGCGCATCGAGGAGGCCTGTTCCTACCAGGACCGTGTCGGCGGGGTCATCCTGTACGATTATGGCGGCAACACCGGGTACCGGCCGGAACCGGATGTGGCGCTCCAGGTCGAGGTGACGCCCGCAGGTTCCGGCACACCCGTGCTGTATCCGTCCCAGGACGGCTTTTACCACACCGATGCCTACGGGGAATTCATCGGAACCGGCATGCCGCTGGCGATGGGGGACGAGGTCCGCGTCAAGGTCAAACGAAAGGACACGGGCACGATGGTGACCTCCGCACCCGCGAATCCCACCTTCCCGTTCAAGCGGGTGCAGGTGACGGAGGCCGATTACTTCAATGACTATGTCGTCGGGGAGGTTATGCCCGCCCGCGTGCGCCGCTGGGGTGTCCACAGCCAGAACGAGGAAGACGAGTACGCGTACATCCGGTACGAGGGCGACGTGACGGTGCGCATCCTCAAGCCCACGATGAGCCAGATGTTCCCGGGTGTCTATGGGGCGTATGTGCTCAGCCAGGAGGTGGTCACGGCCGCGAATGCGGATGGCCTGTTCCGCGCGGAGGGGCTGACGGCTACGGATGGACAACCCATGGATGTGCGCCCGGAAAGCCAGTTCGACTGCGTCATCGACTTCGACGGTTTCCTGGTCACAACCCGCTCCACAACCGAGCCGACCGTGCAGTTCGCACTCAAGCGCGTGTCGCAGGCCGTACCGGAAGCCGAGACACGCTTCATGGAGGGGGACAGGACCGTGGACCGAATGGTCCACAACGAACGCTACTACATCATGAACCTGCGCGGCACGCGGCAGGTCACAGGAGAAAGCGTCACATACGAAATCTATGGTTATTCCACGCAAGACCGCTTCAGGAACCACTTCGCGCACTGGGGATATCCGCAGGGCGTGCAGAACGCGGCCCAGATGGTCTTCGACAAGGCGAAGGATTTTCTGCCGGGTCTGTATCCCGAAACCGCGCAGCTCACCGTCGAGCCGGAGGTGACGGAGGATGGGAAACCGAACGGTGCCTCGCTGGTCGACAATACGATCATCACCGAATGGGTCTGGCAGCCCCACAGCAATCCGACCCGGTTCACGAGCGCCGATCACCACACTTCGCCGTCAGGCGGATCCACCTTCCAGGTCGCCGCGACGGGCGTTCCGGAGATCCGCTACACGGCGGATGCATTGCCCGCCGGCGTCACACTCGATGCCGCAAGCGGTCTGATGACAGTCGCAGCGGCGGCACCCGCCGGTATCTGGCCGATCCGGCTGACCGCGACACCGGGAACGAAAAAGGAGGTCGCAGGCGGGGGAACCGGAACCGGTGCGCAGACCACAGGCTTGGCTTCCGCGGCGCAAGCGACCCTCATGAACGATCCGTTCCAGCTCTTCCTGGGCTCCGGCGAACAGGACGCGATGACCGAGGATCTTCCGCCCGCCGCCACACAGGATTTCACACTCACCGTCGAAGCGGCCACGCCCGACACCTCCGCCACGGCCACGCCCGCCGCATCGGCGACCCCCACGCCACGGCCCTCGCCGTCGCCCACACCCACCCCGACGCCAACGCCGACACCTGCTCCGACGCCGACACCCACACCGGAGCCC
>JAEXRM010000183.1 GCA_023440865.1 Bacillota bacterium | reverse complement strand
GGCTCTTGTATTGGGAGGAAACACCCAGCACGACCGCATCGCGGGTTTTGGAGCCGACCCGTACGGTGCCGCCGGACTGCATGCTTGTCATGATGTTGCGGATCTCCGGCGCGACCTTGCGGATGGTGTCCATGTCCTCGAGCACCAGCTGCTGGTTCTCCGTGACATCCTTGACCTTGTAGCCGATGCTGACGATGTTCGCGCCCACCTTCTGGAACTCGGCGTCGATGTAGCCCTGGGTCGCGTTGCTGATCGCCACGATCGTGATGACCGAAAACACGCCCATGATGATGCCGAGCATGGTCAGGAAGGAGCGCATCTTGTTGGCCTTCAGACTCTCAAGCGCCTGCCGCAGGCTCTCTGCGAAACCCATGCTGCACTTCCCCTCACTGGGCGGCGGCCGAAGCCGTCTCCCCCTTCATGATGGACTCCGCCACCTCGCTGCCGCGCACCCGCAATCCATCACGGTAGGTGGGCTGCGGATCGAGCACCACGAGATCGCCCGCCTTGAGCCCCTCCCTGACTTCGACCACCGTCTCGGAGAAGATGCCCATTTTCACGAATACCTGGCGCATGACACGGTCCTCGCCGTCGAGCACGTAGACGTACTTGTTGCCGTCCTTGTCCTCGGAGAGCGCTTCCAGCGGCAGCACCGGCACATTGTCGCGTTCCTCGGTGTAGATGATGCAGGTCGCGCCGATGCCGGGACGAAGCACATCCGCCTTTTCCGTGATGTCCATGAGCACCTCGACGACGTTGTCGGTCGCGGTGCCGCTCTGCACCTTGAATGCGTTTGCCCCGACGGAGGTGATGACGCCCTTGACACCCTCCTCGCGGGTGAACGCGTCGCCATAGAATGTCACATGCTGGTCCGGCGCCACCTTGCGCAGGTCGTACTCCTTCACGTTGGCGCGCACACGCAGGCGCGCGTTGTCCGTCACGGCATAAACCGCCTGGCTCATGCCGCCGGCGAAGGCGCCCTCACGCAGTGAAGATTCCGACAGCACGCCGGCCATCGGGGCATACATGGCCGCCTTGGCCTGCTCGAGCGATTCGCGGGCTTTCTTCAGCGATGCTTCCGTCGCCTCAAGGCTCAGCTGCTGGATGCGGATGTCGATATCGGCGCTGGACGTGCTGTCCTGGTTGCCCTTGCGTGCCTCGGTAAGGCTGGCGTTCGCCGAGGCGAGGTTTGCCTTGGCGTTGGCGAGGGCCGCCTTCGCATCATCGACCGCACGTTGGCTCTGCTCATACTCGGACTTGGAGACGGAGCCCGCCTCATACAGTTTCCGGGTCGAATCGAGCTTTTTCTGTGCTTCCGTCAGCGCTGTTTCCGCAGCGGACAGGTTGTTGCGCGCGACAGTTCCGGATGCCTCCAGGGAGGCCGTGCTCTTGGGGGACTGCAGCAGCTGCAGTTTCTCGAGTGTCAGTGTTTGCGTGGCCAGGCTGTTGTCGAGCCGGTCGACCTCCTGCTGCAGCGCATCGAGGTCGAACACCGCGATCTGCTGCCCCTTGTCGACGGACGCATTCTTTTCCACCAGCACGTCCAGGACGCGGACGGTGGCATCGAGGTAGACCTCGCGCCGGTCGACCGCCTCCACCATGCCATTGGCAATGACAGAGGACGACACATGACCTGCCGTGACCTTGCCGAATCGGGCATCCACCTGCTTGCCACCGGCTCCCGATGCATTGCGCAGGCCGGCGAACACCACGAGCGCAATGACCGCCACAATGACAATGCCGATGATCAGTTTCTTTCTCATGAAGCGGGTTCTCCTTCCGTACGGCGGTTCAGCCACCGAATGCGGCTGTCAGGGCGGTACCGAGACCGGACATGGCGCCTGCGAACAACAGCTCCAGGACAAACAGCACGCCGACGATGGTGAATGCCTTCTTCCGGTCGATGCCGGCGATCACGGACACACCGATGCCCTGGACGATCACGGACCAGATGCCGAACAGCTCGATGCCGGAAGCGGCACCTGCCACGAATCCGGCAGGCAGATCGGGAACCAGCGCCGGCAGGCTTGTCAGGGATGTCGACAGGAATCCGTTTCCGGACACCAGGCCGACCACGGCCGTCAGCGCGCCGGACAGCAACGGAAACACCGCCGCATAGCCCGTGAGCGAGAGAATGTGACTGTAGCGGCATTCGCCCTTGAAGATCCGGACGGCGCCAAACAGGATGAGCGCGCCGAGCAGCCAGACGACCAGGACCAGAACGGGTGCCGCCACAATGGTCGAGATGATGGTGGTATTGGCCAGCGCCGCCAGCTGCTCGGCCGACATGCCCGATGCGCCGGATTGCGCATTCAAGGCGGTCACGACGGAGTCCTTGTATGCCTGGTAGTTGATCAGGAACGGTGTGATCGAGGAAAGCACCAGCAGGATGATCGGCAACACGACATCCGGCTTCGTCCGGATTGCGGCGGCGGCCCTGGCGGGCGACATGACGATCCCCACCAGCTTCTGGAGCGGATTCATGCGGACTGGCTGGCCTTCCTGGATACCATTGACCGGATCAAGGGCTTCATTGCGGTTTGCTGTACTCATCGTCTTCCTCCCTTTATGTCTGTGCGTAATTACTGACAAGGCCGCGTGAATGTCTGCACTGATCGCGCAAGGCCGCATGAATGTCTGCGCCAATCGCGCAAGGCCGCATGAATGTCAGCGCCGATCACGGGAAATGCGGATGATGCTCCGGCGGAACGCTCCGGAACCGCCAGTCCGCCATGCCGGAAGCACAACCGCGGCGTCAGGCCTTCCCGCCCTGCATGGCCTCGTGGATGCCATACAGGTACGCCCAGCGCTCCACTGCGTCCTCCAGCTCGGCGTCCAGCGCTTCCTTCCGGGCAAGCAGGCCCGGAAGACGTGCATAATCGCTGGCCGCCGCCTCGAGCTCCCGCGCGGCATCCGCTGCGGCCTGCTCCAACTCCGCCACGCGCGCGTCGATGCCCTCGAACTCCCGCTGCTCCTTGAAGGTGAAGCGGATCGGCGCTTTCGTACCGCCATCCGGCGCACCGGGTTCGGCCGTACCGGCCCCCGCAGCCGCAGGGCCGCGACCGGCTTGGTTCCCGCCACGCCCCGCGGAGGGACGCGTATTCTGTTCCAATGCGGCGGCGGCCTCGGCTTCCGCCTGCCGGCGCCGGAAATCGCACCAGTCGGTCCAGTTTCCGGCATATGGCGTCACCCCGCCCTCTCCGTCGAACACCAGCAGCTTTTCGGCCATGCGGTCGAGGAAGTACCGGTCGTGCGATACGGCGACGACCGCGCCCGGAAACTCGTCGAGATACCCCTCCAGCACGGCGAGGGTCTGGATGTCGAGGTCGTTCGTCGGCTCATCGAGCAGCAGGATGTTCGGCGCATCCATCAGGACGCGCAGCAGGAAGAGCCGGCGCTTCTCACCGCCTGAAAGGCGGGAGACCGGCGTCCACTGCGACTCGGGCGGAAACAGGAAACGTTCGAGCATCTGGGCGGCCGAAAGCGTCCCTTCGCGGGTCTCCACCTGCGTTGCGTGTTCCTGCAGGTACTCCAGCACACGCAGGTTCTCGTTCATGCCCTCGTTCTCCTGCGTGAAGAAGCCGATGCGCACCGTATCGCCGATGCGCACCGTGCCGGCGTCCGGCTGAAGCCGGCCGGAAAGCAGCTTGAGGAGCGTCGACTTGCCGACGCCATTCGGGCCGACGATGCCGATGCGGTCGTCACGCAGCAGGTGCAGGTCGAAATCGCGGAACAGCGGACCGTCCGCGTAACCCTTGGCCACACCGTCCAGATCGATGACCTGCCGGCCGAGACGGGCGGCGCCGACCGTGATGGTCTCCACCGAACCGCGCGCAGCTTCCGGCGCCGCTTCCTGGATCGCCTCGAAGCGCTCGATGCGCGCCTTCTGTTTGGTCGAGCGGGCACGGGCCCCACGGCGGATCCAGGCCAGCTCGCTGCGGAACAGGTTCTGGCGTTTGCGCTCCGCCGCCTGCTCGCGCTCCTCGCGTTCGATCCGCAGTTCGAGATAGCGGCTGTAGTTGGCCTCGTACGCGGTCAGGGTGCCGCGGTCGAGCTCGATGACCCGGTTGACGACGCGCTCGAGGAAGTACCGGTCGTGCGTGACGAGCAGCAGCGCGCCCTTTCGGCGGGCGAGGTATCCCTCGAGCCAGTCGACGGTTTCGTTGTCGATGTGGTTCGTGGGTTCGTCGAGAATCAGCAGGTCGCAGGGACGGATGAGGGCGGCGGCCATCGCCACGCGCTTCTTCATGCCGCCGGACAGGGTTCCCACGTCCTCGTGGAACCCTGTGATGCCCAGCTTCGTCAGGATGGTCTTCGCCTCGCTTTCGAGGCCCCACGCGTCCTTGAGATCCATCTGGTGGGACAGGGCGATGAGCCGCTTCTCGCATCGTTCGTCGCCGGGGTGCCCGTGCACGGCCTCGAGGGCGTCCTCATAGTCGCGCAGCAGCGCCATTTCCGGCGAGTTCCCCGAAAAGACCTGTTCAAGAACGGTCTTGCCCGGCTCGAAATCGGGCTCCTGCGCCAGAAAATCGATGCGGGCGATGGATGACACGATGCGCCGGCCCGCATCCGGAGTTTCGAGACCCGCCAGCACCTTGAGGAGCGTGGACTTGCCGGCGCCGTTGACGCCGATGAGGCCGATGCGGTCCCCGTCGGAGACGGAGAGGGAGATGTCCTTGAGCAGCGTGCGCTCGCGGTAGCTTTTCGAGATCTGTTCGGCGGAGAGAATCAGCACAGGCGTGTTCCTTTCGGTGTTCTGCCGGATTCGGTTGCTCCCTGCCGCCAGGCATGGAGCTCCGGCCACGGGGCACAGGGCAGAACCATTATACAGGAAGCACGTCATTTGGGCATCCGTGTCGGCGCACGATCATCGCTTCCCCATGGGTTCCGCCGCAAGCCACGCCGGTACCTCCGCCATCGGCATGGCGCATTGTTCCCCGGTCCGCATGTCGCGCACCATGGCCCGATTGTCCGCTACTTCCTCCTCCCCGACGAGCACCACAAACGACGATCCGCGGCGCGCCGCATCGCGCATCGCCTGCCGCAGGCTGCGTCCGCCCATCTCCATCACCGCGGGAACACCGGCATTGCGGATCGCCCGCACGAGTCCCAGACAGGCCAGGTCCGTTCCGATCGGCAACACGGCCACCTCATTGGCGACAACGCTGTCGTCCGGCTTCGCCGACAGCACCGCGTACATCACGTCCAGTCCAAACGTCATGCCCACGGCCGGGTATTCCCGTCCGTTCCGCAGGAAGGCCCCGATGATGCGGTCATACCGGCCGCCAGCGCCGACGCTCGAGGTGATGGGACCGGAACGCATGAACACCTCCCAGACGGTTCCCGTATAGATGTCGAGCCCGCGCGCAAGGGAGGGCGTGAAGCACATGCGCCCTTGCACACCGAGTGCGGCGAGCGCAGCCTCCAGTTCGTCGAGCTCCCGTCCGCCCTCCTCGAGCAGATACTGCACATAGGCCGGAAGATCCGCCGGCATCTGCGCCATGATCGCGCCGCGGTCCAGCGCGAGCCAGTTCCGCAGGCGTTCCCGGACATCACCCGGCGCCCCGGCCTCCGCCATCTCGAGAAGCACCGTTTCCCATCCGGCCTTGTCAAGCTTGTCCAGCGCCGTCAGCATGCCGGGCACCAGACCGGGCGCGGCACCGGCCGCCTCGATGAGCCCCTGCAGCCACTTGCGGTTGCCGTAGCGGACGACGACATCCATCGCCAGCCGTTCATACACGCGCACGGCCATTTCCATGAGCTCCGCCTCGGCCATCACGGAGGCGATGCCCGCCACATCCACGTCACACTGCGTGAATTCGCGATTCCGTCCCGCCTTGACCGGACCGTCGCGGAACACGCGACCCATCTCATAACGCCGGAACGGCAGCGGGCGATCCGGATTCATGCCCATGACCTTGGCAAACGGTACGGTCAGATCGTACCGCAGCGCCAGCTGCCGTCCGCCCTGATCGGTGAGGCGATAGATCTCCTTGAGAATCTCCGCGCCGCCCGCATACTTCGAGGCGAGCAGGTCGAACCGGTTGAGGATGGGCGTTTCCATCGGTTGATAGCCATATAGGGCGAAGGTATCCTCGAGTGTGCGGATGACGGAGACCCGGACACGCTGGTCCCCGGGCAGGTAGTCGCGGGTTCCCTTGGGGTTGGCGAGGGCGGGGGCTGCGAGCCGCGCATCCGCCTTGCTTGCGATGCCGGTGCCGGCGGGGGTGTCGACGATCCACGGGTTTTGCGTCTCATTCATTGTTTTCTCCCTTCGGAGCGGCCATCCCGTACAGGCAGCCTGCCTGCCGCGGGAACCGCATGGTCCGCCGGGCGTAAAAAAACACCCGGCCATCGAGGATGCCGGGTGGTGTCTGTTGGATTCCACCATCGGCACAAGCGCGAAAAGCACCTGCGCCGACGGAAAGGGTCCGTGGCTACAGATGCCGGTGGTGGTGATGGTGAAGCGATACACAACGAAGGTTCATCGCGTGGACTCCTTCAATTCTGATTTTCCCAATTGTAACACCTGGCCCCATGCACCGCAAGACGCATCGCGCAAGGGCGCCCGGGGCGGCGGAACGCCCTGCCGTGCCTCATTGGATGCGGGCCGGTTTTCGGAAAAGCACATGGTAGGTCAGCACATCCGGCACCACCTCCACGGCGGCGGCCGTCTCAAAGCCGTAGTGGGCGTAGATGGGCAGGTTTTCCGGCGTTTCGGTGTTGAGGACGATTGCCAGGCCCCTGCGGTCCGCCTCTTCGAACAAGGGTCGCAGCATGCGCCCCATGAGTCCGTTCCCCCGCAGATCCGACCGGACGGCGACCAGTTCAAGGGACAGATACGGGCGATCCTCAAAGGGCTTGTACGCCTCCCGCAATGTCCCATATGAAGCACGCAACGAACGTGACCGGCGCAGCAGCTCCCCGGCGACGCCCATGAAAAGCATGCGAACCGGCAGGGCAAGCGCCTGGGCGAAAGCCGCGGCAAGCCGGAGCAGGCGGGCGAGACGCTTGCCTGCCGAACGGCGCTCCCCTTCCGCGCGAAACACGATGACGCCGGCGGGAACCGCGCCGCCTGCCTTGCCTGGCAAGGCCGATCCCGCATGGGTTGCCGCTCCGCCTCCCTCCGACTGATCCGACAACAGCAGGATGGTGCCGTCGATGCGGAAGAATCGCAGCAGCATGCGGTATACCTGGACGAAAACACGTCTTCTGGCAGCGGCATCGGGCATCAGGATCCGGTTGAACGGATCCTCGTGAAACGCCGCGGCAAGCAGGTCCGCCGCCAGGTGCCATTCCCTGCGCGAACGCGGCGCACGAAGGGTGGGCACATCCATCCCGGGTGACGCCGCATTGCCCGAAGCGGCGTCAAGATACATGTCATCGGCCATTTCCTTATCCTTCCCCGTCCGTCCGGATCACGCCACCATCGTATCGCATCCTGCCGGCACCCACAATCGGAGAGAGGGGGCTTGACTTTCCATTATGCTTAACGTTTAATTTATTTAATCGTTAAGTTTATTAAAAGGAGTGATGACATGTAAGCACCAAATGCCCTGCTCCGCTTCCCCCCCACCGCCCGCCTGATCGCCGCAGGCGCCGTCAACCGCTTCGGCGACAGCATCGACACATTGGCCATCTCCTGGCTCATGTACCGGGAAACCGGCAATCCCGTGCTCATGGGCCTGCTGTTCGCCGCCTCCTTCGTGCCGAACCTGCTCTTCTCCCCCTATGCCGGCGTTTTCGTCGACCGGCACCGCCGCATCGCCATCTCGGTTGCCTGCGACCTGCTGCGCGGGGCAAGCACCCTGCTGCTGGGCCTGTGCGCGCTGCTGGGCTGGCTTCCTGTCTGGCTCCCGTTTGCGGTGATCCTCTTCAATGCCACCTGCGAGACGTTCGCATCCCCCGCGAAAGCCTCCATCGCCCCGCTGGTGGCGGGTGAGGACGGGCTTGTGCGTTTCCAGGGCATGAACGCGTCGGCCAGCTCGTTCTCGGAGCTGGCGGGAACCGCCTGCGCCGGCATCCTGCTGGCCACCTTCGGCATGCAGGGCGCCTTCGTCGTCGACAGCGCCACCTTCTTCCTCTCCGCCGGGCTGACGGCGACGCTGCGCCGTCTGGAACCGGAACCGGTCCCGCAAACGCCAGGAAGCGACACGCCCGCAATGCGCATGTTCCTAGACGGTCTGCGGATGCTGGCAAGCGACAGGAGGCTGCTGGTGATCAGCCTCATCGCCGCGATGACGAATTTCCTGCTGACACCCTTCAACGTGCTGCTGCCGGTGTTCGCGGACCGCATCAGTCCGCTGGGCGCCGGCGCGCTCAGCCTCTTCGGCGTATCGGTGACCGTCGGCATCGGCATCGGCGGCCTGGCCGTCGCCCGGTTCCATCAGCGGCTCACCATCGGAAGAACCGTTGCAGGCAGCCTGATGTGCATCGGCGGCGGGTACGGGCTCGCCGCGGCAATCGGGCAGACCCTGGCCAAAGGCATGACCGCGACCCTCCTGGTCTGCGCCGCCCTGCTGCTGCTGGGTTTCTCCGTACCATTCCTGTCCGCACCGGTACAGGGGTATGCCATGCGGACGATTCCACCCGAGGCCAGAGGCCGCTACTTCTCGCTGCTCGGCATGATTTCACTCGTCGGCACACCGCTCGGGGGACTTTTGTCCGGGGTCGCCGCCCGCTCGGTTTCCCCGGAGACCCTCTTTCTGTTCGTCGCTGCCGGCGTCGTGCTGCTCGGAGCCGGTTACCTCGTCTGGGACCGTTCATTGCCTGCGGCGCCGAAAACCCTTACACTGGAGGAGAACCGCCCCGCGGAAGAGACATGAGCAGCAACCGCCCCGGGCGGCTACCCGAACAGGCGGTGCCGGTGACTCTGTCGCCTTGGAAGAAGCGTACCCGGAAACCGCCGCAAGGAGCATGACATGCCCGGAAGCATCACCATCACGAACGAGGCCGACATCAAGCTGCTGTCGGATCCGTACCGCATCCGCATCCTCGATACCTTCAAGTCCTTCGGGCGCCCCGCCACGGTCAAGCAGGTGGCGGACCGGCTCGGCGACACGGCCGCGAAGGTCACCTTTCACGTGAGGAAGCTCATCGGGCTCGGCCTGCTGACCCTCGACCACACCGAGATGATCAATGGCATTGTGGCCAAGTTTTACGTGCTCGCATACGAGACCATCCATGTCGAACCGAAAGACGCCAGCAGCACCGTCGAGTTCCGGCCGATGCTCGACACCCTGCTGCGCATGCTGCAGCAGGATCTGAACAACCTGTCCGCCCCGCAGGCCCATCACTCGCTGCTCAGCCACGAAACGGTCTATCTGACGGACGCGGAGGCCCTCGCCTACCGCGAGGCCATGATGGCCCTGGTTCAGGGCAACCACGAACCACGGGCGGGCGCAAGGCCGTATGCCGCCTACCATGCACTGCTGCTCAAACCGGAACCGGCCGCTGCGACAGGCATGGCGGACGGTGCGGAAACAGACGGCGAGGGCGCGGCGCCACCTTCCACACATCACGACGGGGAAACAGCTGGCGGAACCGCATCATCACCCTCCCCGCGGACCAATGCAGATTCCCCCGCCCGATGCGACATTCCGCATTGATTCCACCGGAAAAGCCCGATATGATGAAGGGGATTCGGGCTGCCGCCGCACAGCGGCGCCGGCACGCGTTTCCATCGCGCCGGTCCCTGTCCCGAAGAAACAAGACACAAGGGAGGAACGCAAGATGAACAAGAAGCTCCTGAGCATCCGCACCATGGTCGCAACCGGCATCGGCGCCGCCATTTTCTTCGTGCTGATGCGCTTCGTCGCCATCCCGTCCGGTGTGCCGAACACGAACCTGAACCTGGCCGCCGCCATCCTCGCCCTGTTCGCCGGCATCTTCGGGCCGGTCGCCGGCCTGCTGATCGGCTTCATCGGCCACACCCTCACCGACCTCACCTGGGGCTTCGGCGTCTGGTGGAGCTGGGTCATCGCCGATGTGGTCTTCGGCCTGCTGCTGGGCGTGCTGTGGAAGAAATACCGCATCGAGGACGGCGGCTTCGGCATCAAGGAAGCGATTCTCTTCAATGTCATGCAGATCGTCGCCAACCTCGTGGCCTGGGTCGGCGTGGCGCCGGCGCTCGACATCCTCATGTTCCAGGAACCCGCCGACAAGGTCTTCCTGCAGGGTCTCGTCGCGGCCGGCCTCAATGCCGCCGTCATCCTCGTGGTCGGCACGCTGCTCGCCTTCGGTTATTCGAAGACCCGCACGAAGGCCGGCAGCCTGAAGGCCGAATGACAATGAAACACGGACACTGAGACAGAACACACGAAACCACAGCCATGGTGGCGCCGGATCCGCACAGGGTCCGGCGCCGCTTTCGGGAGAACGGGAACGCATGCCGGACACGCTACCGCCCATCGCCCTGCAATTCGAGCAATACGGGTTCCACTACCGCAGCCAGTCCGAGCCGACGCTCCACGACATCCGCCTCACCGTCCGCAGGGGCGAAAAGGTGCTGGTCGTAGGGCCTTCCGGCTCCGGCAAGTCCACGCTCGCCCACAGCATCAACGGGCTGGTGCCGCATGCCTTCCGGGGGGCCTGCACCGGCACCTACACGCTGTGCGGCGAGAATGCCCGCAACCTGGGCATCTTCGACATCTCGAAGCGTGTGGGCACCGTGCTGCAGGACCCGGATGCCCAGTTCGTGGGGCTTTCCGCCGGCGAGGACATCGCTTTCGTGCTCGAGAACGACTGTGTGGACCAGCCGGAGATGAAACAGCGAGTCGCCGACGCGGCCGCCCTTGTGGACATCGGCGGTCATTTGCACAAATCCCCGCAGGATTTGTCCGGCGGCCAGAAGCAGCGGGTATCCATGGCCGGCGTGCTCATCGATGACGTGGACATCCTGCTGTTCGACGAGCCGCTCGCCAACCTCGACCCGGCCTCCGGCAGGAAGGCCATCGAACTGATCGACCAGCTGCACCGCACGACCGGCAAGGCCGTCGTCATCATCGAACACCGCCTCGAGGACGTGCTGCACCGGCCGGTGGACCGCATCGTCCTGATGAAGAACGGGCGCATCACCGCCGACCTGCCGCCAGCCGACATGCTTGCTTCCGGGCTGCTGGGGCGGGCGGGCATCCGGGAACCGTTGTACCTCGCCGCACTGCGATATGCCGGCGTGCCGATCACACAGGCGCTTCATCCGGAACACGTGGATGCGCTGGCACTCGATCAGGCCGCCCCACCGGCACTGGCATCCCATCCGGAGCCAGCGGGCTTGCAGTCTCCGGATTTGGATGCCACACCGGCCTCCACCCCCTCCCAGGCACTCCGCGACTGGGACGCGCGGGTGCCGGAGGAAACGCCGGAGCCTGCGCCGCAGCCGCTGCTGCAGGTGGACGGCCTCCGCTTCCACTACCCGGAGGACGAAACCCGCAAATCGGTGCTGGAGGACGTTTCCTTCACGCTCCACCGCGGCGAGTGCGTGAGCCTCGTCGGTCGGAACGGGGCCGGCAAGTCCACGCTTGCCAAGCTCATCTGCGGATTCGAGCAACCTGTGGCCGGCCGTCTTTCCTATGACGGCTCGGACCTTGCGGAGGCGTCCATCAAGCAGCGGGCCGAACGCATCGGGTATGTGATGCAGAATCCGAACCAGATGATCTCCTTCCCGATGATCTTCGACGAGGTGGCGCTTGGCCTGCGGTCGCGGAAGGTGCCCGAGCCCGAGGTGAAGGTGCGGGTCGAGGAAACGCTCAAGGTGTGCGGCCTGCATCCATTCCGGAACTGGCCGGTGTCTGCCTTGAGCTTCGGGCAGAAGAAGCGGCTGACCATCGCCGCCATCCTCGTGCTGCGTCCGCAGCTGCTGATCCTGGACGAGCCCACGGCCGGCCAGGATTTCCGCCACTACACCGAGATCATGGAATTCCTGCGCGACCTGAACCGGGAAACCGGCCTGAGCCTGCTGATGATCACGCACGACATGCACCTGATGCTCGAATACACCACACGCGCGCTCGTCGTGTCCGACGGCCGCCTGCTGGCGGACGACACCCCGGCCAACGTGCTGACCGACGACCGGCTCATCGAGTCGGCAAACCTCAAGCGCACCTCGCTCTATGACCTGGCGGTACGCGCCGGGTTGCCGCAGCCGCGCGCCTTCGTGTCGCACTTCATCCGCCACGACCGGGCGGTCCGTTCAGCGGTGCATGCGGCGAAGGCAAGTGCGCACGCCGGCGGAGCGGCCCCGGACGCATCCACCAAAGACATGGGCCCGCACGCGGATCACGCCGATTCGGGCACCACCGGAACGGAGGTGCGTCCGTGAGCCGCTTCATGCTTTCCTTCATCGACCGCGACTCGGCCGTCCATCGGCTCTGTGGCGCGACCAAGTTCCTCTTCTTCCTGCTGTGGTCCATCCTCGCGATGATGACCTTCGACACGCGCATCCTGCTTGCCATGGCCGTGCTGGGCATGCTCGCGTTCCCGGTGTCGCGCACCCGGCTGCGCGAGGTCGGTTTCATCTTCCGGCTGCTGCTGGCCTTCATGGCCCTGAACCTTGCGGCCATCTACCTGTTCGCGCCGGAACAGGGCGTCCTGATCTATGGCACGCGCCATGTGCTGTTTTCCGGCATCGGGCGGTACACCGTCACCGCCGAGCAGCTGTTCTACGAGCTGAACGTGCTCCTGAAGTACATCGTGGTTGCGCCGGTCGCCATCGTGCTGATGGTCACGACGCATCCCACGGAGTTCGCCTCATCGCTCCACCGCATCGGCGTCCCCTATTCGGTCGCCTACGCCATCAGCCTGACGCTGCGCTACATTCCGGACGTGCAGCGCGAATACCAGGACATCTCCCGCTCCCAGCAGGCCCGCGGCATCGAACTGTCGAAACGGGAACCGCTGCACCGCCGTCTCAAGGGCAGCGCGGCCATCCTCATGCCGCTGGTGTTCTCCTCGCTCGAGCGCATCGACGTCATCAGCCACGCCATGGAGCTGCGCGGTTTCGGCAAGAACAAGACGCGCACCTGGTACTCCGGGCGGCCGTTCTCGCGGCGCGATTTCCTTGTGCTCGGGGTCACCGTCCTCCTGTTCGCGGCAGGCCTGCTCGTCACCTTCGCGGACGGGAACCGTTTCTGGAGCCCGTTCCGCTGATCTGTTCCCCTGTCGGCAGGCATACGGGAAAGGACTGGGAAACCACCTCACATCGAAGCGGCAACACGAACGGCATGCGCAATCCGGAACATGGCATTCCCATGCTTGCATTTAGTTCTATATAGTACTATTCTATATCGTGTAATATGTCTCGACCAGATGGAGAGAGCGGATGAAGACACAGGGCGGTTTCCTCGTATCCCAAATCAAACAGCTGCAGGGACGAACCTTCGAAAGAATGCTGCGGGACAGCGGCGTCGATGCCTTCAACGGCGCGCAGGGGCGCATCCTGTATGTGCTGTGGGAGCGCGAAAAGCTGACGATCAGTGAAATCGGCCGTC
Source organism: Bacillota bacterium (assembly GCA_023440865.1). Taxonomy (GTDB): domain Bacteria; phylum Bacillota; class Clostridia; order DSM-8532; family DSM-8532; genus JAEWSN01. The sequence continues at coordinate 13,875 of JAEXRM010000183.1, read as the reverse complement.
TGACCTCGCTGGCCAAGACCACGCTGACGAGCATGCTCGACCGCATGGAGGCGGGTGGGCTGGTCGAGCGGGTGCCCGATACCAGGAACCGCCGGCAGATCCACGTCATCCTCACACCCAAGGCACGGGAATGCCGGAAAGCTTACGATGCGGTTTCGGAGCGCATGAACACCCTGTTCTACCAAGGATTCGACGAAAAGGAGATCGCCCTGTTCGAGGCGATGCTCGGTCGCATCATCCGGAATCTCGAATCGGAGAACGAGTCAGAGAGCTGATTGCAATCGCGACTCCGTCCGTTCCGACGGATGGAGGATGCATGCACACATCGCCACGCGACCATGCGGATCCACATCCGCAATACGCCTACAGGAGGTGCCATTCATGGACCAGCAAGTAAAGCAGGACATCCAGCGGCTTGTCGCCACCAGCCGCGACGCCATCGTCTGTTCGATCGACGAAGACGGCTTCCCCAACGCCAAGACCATGTTCCGCGCCCGCAACGACGGACTGTCCACCTTCTGGTTCTCGACGAACGTGTCCGCCATCCGGACCGGACAATTTCAAAAGCGGCCGCAGGCTTGCATCTACTTCGTCGATGCCGCGGACTTCCACGGGCTCATGCTCACCGGACGGATGCAGGTGTGCATGGACGACGCCACCAAGCGCGACTTCTGGCATGACGGTGATGAGCAGTACTACCCGCTCGGTCCGACGGATCCCGATTACTGTGTGCTCCGCTTCACGGCGGACAGGGGCAACTATTACCACGGCCTGAGGAAGCATCTGTTTACAGTCAGCGAAACGAAGGACTGGTGAAGCATGCCCCATGTGCAGGTTGGCGACTGCGCCATCTTTTACGAGGACATCGGGCTTGGCGAGCCCATCCTGTTTCTCCATGGCGGATACAGCCGGGGCATCATCGCGTTCGGCGGGCAGATCCAGCCGTTCTTTCACCGATACCGCTGTCTGCTGCCGGATTTCCGGGGTCATGGGCGGACGACCAGTGTGAACCGTGACTGGAACACGGCCCTCATTGCCGAGGACATGATCGGTTTCCTGGATGCGCTGTCGATCGACCGGGCGCAACTGATCGGCTACAGTCTCGGCGGCGGTGTGGCGCTGCATCTGGCCGCCCGTCATCCGGAGCGCGTTCGCAGCCTGATCACGATCGGGTGCGGCGGCGTGGCGGATCCGGCCGGATCGGAGGACTTCGAGCCGGAGGCCCTGCTGCGGAACGGCCAGACCGACTTCATCGAGCGGATCCGGAGCCTGCACCTGGACGCGCACGGCGGCGACTGGGCGCACCACATGCGGCAGAGCGTGCTCGACTGGCGGATGTATCCCGCCTTGTCGGACGCCGACTGGAAGCGGCTCACCATGCCGATGTTCTGCATTGCCGGCGAAACGGACGCCTATGCGTCCGCGCAGCGGCTGGCGGATATCCAGGCACGCTGCTCCCAGGCAAGGACCTGGATCGTTCCCGGCTGCGGTCATCGCCCGCACATGCCGACGGACAGCGTCAAAGAGGTGAACGGGCGGATGCTCGCGTTTCTCGCCGAGTTGGACGCCATGACATAACAGGAAACGAGAACGAGCCAAACGATAAAACAGGAATGAGCCAAATCATCATATGAAAATGAGCCAAACGGTAAAATATAGAGGGAACCCGCATCCCATCATCCACCTTTTTTCGCCCGTCCCACCCGGATCCACTCCGGTGCATACGCCGAGGTGCAGCCCTTGGGCACTTTCAAGTCGCGATAGACGCCCAGCCGCTCCCCGAGCGCAAGGCAGCGCTCCGTCCAGGCATCGTTGTGGATGCCGATCATGCACAGGCAGTAGTTCATCGCCCATTGCTTGTTGGCGGGCGCAGTCTGCAACCCGGCCTCCACCTCGCCAAACAGGGTGCCCAGCTCGTCCGGCGGACAGACATGCCGCTGCACGCGATCGACCGCAAGATTCCATCCGGCTCGTCCCTTGAGGTCTTCCGGACTGTTCCGCCATGAAAGGCAGAATGACGCAGCCAGCGGGCTTTCGCAGAGGGGCCGCAATGTCAGTTCATCTACCAGCACCGGCACGTAGGCCGACGCGAGCGATGCCTCGAAATCCGCCTCCGTCAATACCTTCGGGTCCATCAGCATGGCACCGAGCACCATCGCGTCGAAGTTGCCGGTGCGCCATAGCTCCATGCCGAGGGCATGATCGCGCTTGATTTCCTTCGCCAGCGCCCGCAATGGCCCCATCGGCACGCCGAATTGTTCGCCGGTCACGCCGCCCCTGCGGTTGATCTCCATGCGTTTTTCGTTCGATAGGGCGGAAAGCCGCTCCATGATTGATGCCACCGTATAAGCCATGCAAACCTCCCGAGCCATGCCCGGTTCAGCGGAACCGCGCATCCTCTTCCATCCACTTGTAATGCCAGTAGGCGTCCATCACCTTGGTGATGTATTCCCGCGATTCCTCATACCGAATCACGGTCGGGAAGTCCTCGGCACGGGTCAGCAACGGGCTCTTCGACCATTTCCGCACATTGCCCGGCCCGCCGTTGTAGGCAGCGAGCGCCTTGTCCCAGTCGCCCTCGAACTGCTTGATCATGGCGCCGACATAGAAGGCGCCGAACCGGACATTGATGTCCGGATTCTTCAGGTCCTCGTCCGTGATCGTCGCCTTGAGCCGCCCGGCGATGTCCTGCCCGGTTGCCGGCATGATCTGCATCAGGCCGATGGCGCCGGAACGGGAGAGCACCTCCGCCCGATACGTGCTCTCGGTGCGCATGATCGCCCAGATCAGCAGCGGATCCACATTGAACTCGGCCGCCGCCTTGTCGACCGCATCGGAGAAAGCGCGCGGATAGGCGAACCGGTATGCGGCAACGGACGGCTCCTCCTTGAGGGCACGCATGCCCCAGACGACGCTGGTGTACAGGTCATCCCGATCCAGGTACCACCGGGCAAGGTACAGCTTCTCTCCCGGAGTCGTTTCCTTGCTGCCGATCGCGAGCTCCAGCTTCGACAGTTCCATTTGGCTGTTCGCCTCGAACCGTTCCACCCGGTCCAGCCAGGCAGGACGTACCGGTGAACCTGGAACCGTCTCCGGCCAGATCCGCTCCTCGTCCAGCCGGGTCATCCAGGATGGAGACGCCTTCAGGATGTCCAGGCACCGCTGCGCATCCTCCCCGTCGGCCTGTTTCTGCCGTTTGAGCAACAGGTATGCGCGATAGGCGGCATCGTCGGCCAACCGGCTCTTCCCGGAAGCGATCTCCAGATAGGCGGCGACGGCCTTTTTCTTTTCCCCAAGCTGTTCGGACAGCTTCGCGCCCTGCCACTTGCCGGTTGCCGCCGGCGCGGACAGATAGGCCGCAGCGGCCGCAGCAAGCTGGTTCTTCGCTTCCAGCAGCGTGCCGAGCCGTTCTCCGCCGTTGGGACCAAGTGCCTGCCAGGCGGTGATGGCCTTGTCGGTCTGCTCCGTCGCCTCCAGGCTGCGGGCATGCCACCAGGCGACATTGGTGGGTGCGTCGAACGAAAGGGCCAGCGCGGCGATGGTCGTCGCCGGCGCTTCCCGTCCGGGTTCGTACGCCGCGGGTGTTCTGGCGGCTTCCGGCAACGCCTCGAACAGGGGCAGCGCCTCGGCATACCGGCCGGCCTGGGCGGTGGCCACGGCTTCCAGCGCGGAAAGCACCGGCGCCGCTTCTGTGTTCGGCGACTGTGCGCGCGCCGTTTCGATCACGGACAGCGCCTTGTCCCACATCGACTTGGCGAGCAGGATCCGGCAGGCGGCCACCGGGTCGGGCTCCAGGGCGAGCACCTGGGCGAGCGCCTCCTCGTCCGGCAGCAGGGACACATAGGCCGTCAACGCGCCTGCGCGGTCACCCTGAGCCAGCAGCGCATCGGCCAGCTGGTGGCGCACCGCCGCGCTGTCGGACAACGCCAGGGCGGTGCGGTAGCAGGCAGCGGCATCGCCGCCCTCCGCCGCGCGCACCAGGGCCTGATACAGGTTCGCGTAATAGCCCGTCGCGTCGCGCCGCTGCACGAGCGTGTCAAGCTGGTCGCCCAGCCGGCGCTGCTCGCCGATGTCCTGGCGCATCAGCAGCGCGAGGATCTCGTCCTCGCCCGTGACCGGCTGCAGGGCCTCCACGACCCCGCCGATCAGGCCGCCCGTGCCGAAGATGCCGCCGGAAGCCGAATCGGTCGGCGTTCCGCTTTGGTGCGCAAGCAGGTTCCCGACGGAACGCACCGCCTGCCGACCAACCAGGAACAAGCCAATAGCCAGCGCAATCGCCAGCAGAATACTCACCAAACGTTTCAGGTGCTTCATTCGTCATTCCCCATTCATCATGCGTCACACGTCATGCAACCTGCGCCAAAGGTACGGCCCGGCAGACCAGGTTGTCTCCATTGTAGGCCATCTCCGCTTCGGGTTCCAATTCAATCAGACGATGAAGGGCTCCGTCGGGTTGCCTGCAGACACGCACCGGCTCGGTACGGATCCCGGGTCATCGCTTGCAGCACCGTGCTCCGGCTGGTACAGTCAGAAGCGGAATCATTCCATCCGCAACGGAGGCTGGTCATGCTGCATCAGATCGCGGTCAAGGGCATCATTGTCAGGGAAGGGACCCTTCTTGCACTCTATTCGGACGAAAAGGGCCAGCGGTTCTGGGACCTGCCCGGCGGACGGCTGGAGTTCGGCGAGGACATGGAAACGGCCATGATCCGGGAAGGACGCGAGGAGCTGGGCTGCACGCTCGAACCCATGCGGCTGCTGGACACATGGGATGTCATGAAGAACGACACATGGCAGATTTCCGGCGTTTTCTACTTATGCCGGCTTGCCGGGGATGCCAGCATCGTGCTGTCCGAAGAGCATACAGGCTATACATGGCTTCCCATCGGGGATTTCAGCCGCACCTTCACCGCCCGCACGCTGCTCGAGCGCATGCAGCGGTGGGATTGGGACCGCATGCTCCGCGACGCGGCATGCTTTGCCTATCCGGTGGCCTGGATGTCCCTGAAGGACCTGGTGCCGAACAACCTCTACCTCAACGGCGACAAGCTCGCGCGGCTGCGGGAACTGTCATCAGAGGATTTTGCATGGAACCTGCCGCCGGTCACGGTGTCGGCAATCGACGGCCGGTACGCGCTCATCGACGGGCACTCGCGGGCGTATGCCGCGCATCTGCTGGGACTTGACCGCATCCGCGCCCGCGTGCAGCCGCTGGATGAGATCGACGGATCCGCCGCGCTGTACCGGCGCATCCATGCCATGGCGCTCGAGCAGGGTATTGCGGACATCACATGCCTGGCAGACCGCATCCTGGACGGTCCGGCACATCGGATGCTATGGGTGGATTTCTGCGAGCAGCTGCACAGGGAATCGGAATCCGCCATGGCGTGACGAAGACCGGCACCCGTGATGTCACATACGATCCCAGCCGCACCCTCACCGTTTCGGCGGCGTGACGAAATCGACGATGTTCCCGTCCGGATCGCGGAAATGGAACGCCCGGGCGCCCCACGGATAAGTCGTGGGCTTTGTCATGAAGACCGGAACGATCGATTGCAGGCGCTCGTACTCCCGGTCGACGTCGGCGACGCGGAACATCAGCGTGGTGCCGCCCGTGCCCCAGTGATCCCGGAAATCGAAGCCCATGTCGCGCTCGGCGGCTTCGCGCGCATAGATGGCCATGCCGCAGCCGTCGGTCCGCAGTTCCATGTGGATGTCATCCCCTTCGCCTCCGACCTGCAGGATCGCCTGATAAAACGCCGCCAGACGGGGGACATCCTCCGTGATCAGGCAGATGCCGAAAAGGGTGCGGTCCTGTGTTTCCATCTTCATGCTCCTTCCGTTTGTGCGTACTGTGCTGCGTTGTGCCGTGCGATGCGGCGATCATTCCCGTGTGCAAGCGACACGGAACCGTGGCATGTGGCCTAAGGAATCAACGACTGCCGCTCATGCCTTCCCGGCCGCCTCGGCCGCATCCTGTGCATGCTGCGCGTCCATCAGGGCCAGGAGCTCCCCCGCATGCTCGGGCGTGAAACCGAACACGGAGATCAACTCGCGTCCGCAACGGAAGACGCGGCGACCGTCGGGATAGACATACGTGTAGCCGCGCAGCCCGCCCTTGCAGGCACCACAGCCGTAACAGCCGGCATACCGTCCGTCGAATTCCTCGATGACGCGCCGGATTCCCTCCTGGAAAATGTGCGAATAGGCCGTTGCGGCATGGAACCGCAGCCGCAACCCCGGCATGGCGCGTTCCTTGTACCGGAACCCGTCATGCTTCTGTTCGTGTTCCTCAAGCTTCATCAGGGTGCGGCTGAGCCGGCTGCTGCGGAAGTCGAGACAAAAGTCGGAAGTATTCGTTCTGACGGGCGGATAGCCCAAATCGGCCGCATGCGCCGCCACCGTGCGGAACAGGCCGTGCCAGGCGGGATCGATCCGTTCGAGGAACTGCTCCATCAACGCGTTCTGTTTGGCATTCATGTGGCACCTCCGCATGGTGGCATGCCGGCGGGCATCCGGCCATCGGCATTGCCCGCATCCGATGCGGGTAGCCCTTCCCTTGCGCCAGCCACGGGAACCATCGTATCACATCGGCCGGATGCAGGAAATCCGCCCCAACCGAATTCCCCCTCCTGTCGAAATCCGTTCCCACATGGACTGTTCGCGCGTCGCTTCGAGCGATATCATGGGAGGGAACAAGATCACCCCCCCTCCCCATAGAAACGGAGTCGTCATGAAGCCTGCACGCACCGCGCTCCCGTTCCCTTCCGTCCGCCTCAACGACCGGTTCCTGGGCCCCCGCCTCGAAACGCTGGCCCGTGTGACATTGCCCGTCGCCATCCGGCACTGCGAGGAAACCCCGCGCATCGCGAACTTCCGCAATGCCGCCGCCAAGCTGCGGGGCGAAGCGCACGGCCCCCATGAGGGCATCTACTTCGACGATTCGGATGTCTACAAGGTGCTCGAGGGCATGGCCTATGTTCTTGCCGTGCAGCCCGATGCGGCGCTGGAGGCGAAGGCCGACGCATGGATCGACGCGATCTGCGCCGCCCAGGAGCCGGACGGCTACCTCGACACGTACTTCACCCTCGAGAAGCCCGAAGGCAAGTGGACCGACATGGAGAAGCACGAGGACTATTGCGCCGGCCACTTTTTCGAAGCGGCCACCGCGTACTTTTATGCCACCGGCAAGCGCAAGGCGCTCGACACGGCGTGCCGGCTGGCGGACCACATGCGCAGTGCCCTCAAGGAGGCCGGGCGCCACTGGGTTGTCGGTCATCAGGAACCGGAGATCGGTCTGGTAAAGCTGTACCAGGCAACCGGAGACCGGAACCATCTTGATCTGGCGCTGTGGCTGATCGAGGAACGGGGGCACGGGCATGGCCGCGGCGCGATCTGGGACAGGCCCGACTGGGGTTCCCGATATTGCCAGGATGACCTGCCGGTGCGGGATCTGGCGCACGTGACCGGTCACGCGGTCCGCGCGATGTACTACTACGCGGGTATCGCGGATGTCGCGGCGGAAACCGGCGACACCTCGCTCGAGACGCCGCTGCACCGTCTGTGGGCGCATACGGTGGAACGCAATCTCTACGTGATTGGCGGCATCGGTCCGAGCAAGGACAACGAGGGCTTCACAGAGGACTACGACCTGCCGAACCGGGAAGCCTACTGCGAAACCTGCGCGGCCATCGCGCTGCTCCTCTGGGCGCACCGCATGCACATCCTGACGGGCAGGGCCTCGTATGTGGATGTCATGGAACGGGCGCTCTACAACAACATCCTTGCCGGCATCTCGCTGTCCGGCGACCGGTTCTTCTATGTGAACCCGCTGGCATCCGACGGCACGCACCACCGGCAGGCCTGGTTCGGCTGCGCCTGCTGTCCGTCGAACCTGGCACGGTTCCTGCCCTCCCTGCCCGGATACCTGTACACGTCGGGTTCCGACTTCATCCATGTGAACCTGTACGCGGGCGGTACGGCGGCGTTCGCGCTGGACTGCGGCAGCATCACGCTCGAGGTTGCGACGGACTACCCATGGAAAGGGGAAGTCGGCATCACCGTGCGGTGCGGCCGGGACGATACGGCCAAGGGTATCGGTTGGGCGGAATCCGCCGAAACGGATGGTCCCACTTCCCGCATCGGGCCCTTCTCCCTGCGGCTGCGTATCCCCAACTGGTGCCACAGCTGGAACCTGACGGTCAACGGCGATCCGGTCGACGCGGCGCTTGTCGACGGGTATGCCAGCCTGACCCGTGGCTGGCGGGACGGCGACCGTCTGCAGCTCACGCTGGACATGCCGGCGGAGCTGGTCACCGCCCATCCGTCCGTCGCCGCGGATGCCGGCATGGCATGCGTCACGCGCGGTCCGGTGGTGTACTGCGCCGAGGGTGTGGATCATCCGGATGGTCTCGATGCGGTCACGCTCCAGCCCAACCAGTCATTCCGGACAGCATGGCGCGAGGACCGCCTGGGCGGCATCGTCGAACTCACGGCGATCCGGCACGGAAGCCATCCCCCGCTGCGACTGGTCCCCTACCATGCCTGGGACAACCGGGAGCCCGGCGCCATGCGGGTCTGGTTCCCGCTGGAGCAGGCTCATCCCAGGCAGGGCTCGAAGCTGCCGGAAGGACCTGCCGGATGCGTACCGCCTGCGGAGCCAGGGGCACTGTACCGGCTGCGGGAGCGCCCGTTGTTTTGAAGGCCCCGCGAATGCGCCTGTCGCCTTGTCCCTGGGACTTTCCGCCCGACATGTGCCCCCTGCCACCGCTTGCCAGTCGCCATGCACCGCAGCTTTGGACGGACATCATGGAAAGAAAGGAATCGACATGTCTTTATATGCAAAACACCGCATCCGCTCCTTCGCGACGCTACTCGGCACCGCCCTGCTGCTGGTGGGGTGCGCACCGCAGGCCCTGACGCGGGCCTCTTCGCAAACCGGGGCGCAGCACTCATCGCAGGCCGCATCCCCTGCCGCATCCCCTGCCGCATCCCCTGCCGCCTCGCCCGAGGCGGCGCTTGCCGACATCCAGGTGGAAAGCCCGATGACCATCGCCACCGGCACGGTGGGCGACCGGCTTCTGAAACTGTGTCTGGTCAAGGGGCGGTACTACGAGGACTGGAACCCAGGTCCGATGATGGGCGGCGTCTGGGAAGGGGAATTCCAGCTGGTGCTTGTGGACGCATCCGGCAAAGTGCTGTCCGAAACGGCACTCGACCCGATCCATCCCACCGACCCGATGGCATTCAACGACCGGTTCGAGATTCCGGTCGACGACATCAACGGCGAGGGATGTCCGGATTTCCTGATCGGCCAGTACGGCTCCAGCAACGGAAACGATTATCGGATCTACACCATCGGCGCGGAGAATGAAATCCGCGTCCTCGGCATCAAGGACCGGCAGTATCTGACGATTTCCGATGCCGACGGAAGATATGCCACTCGGCTCGACAAGGTGGATGAAAAGACATGCCGCATCCAGACCTACAACAATGCGGAAGGCATGATCACGACACAGTGGCGCTGGAATGGCACACAGTTTGAAAAGCTGGCGGATTGATGCGATGATGTTCGTGGAGCAGCGCGCGAACGCGGCATCCTGCACCGGCATCATGCGATGATCCTTGTACAGCGACTTGCAGAGAGGCTTCATGTACACGACTTGCGGAGAGGCTTCTTGCAATGACAGCTTGCGATGATCCGCAACGGGAAGAGGCGACATATGGAAGCCCAGGACGTCCTCACCCATCTTCGGGCCCACTATCCGTACCGGTTCTCGGATGCCGTATTCCTGCGCGATGGCGGCAGCCGCTCCTACCGCGTCGATGGACCGGACGAAACGTTTTTCTTCCGCGACGTGAAGCCGGCCTTTGCCGATACCGCCCGCACGGCGGCCGACATCCAGGTGTATCTGCACAACCAGGGCGTGTCCGTTCCCCGGATTCTTGCCACGACAGACGGTCGGCCATACGTCGGGATCACGGAGCCCGACGGCCCGCATCTGACGGTGCTGTACGAACACATCGCCGGCACAGAGCCGGACATGGAGCAGGATGCCGAGCAGGCTGGCGATCTCGTTGGCCGCATGCACCGGGCCATGCGCGATTACCAGGGGCCGCTGCCCACACGCGACAAGCCTTTCTTCATCGATCGCTACCTGGCACAGCAGCAGGCGATGGGGTATCCGCAAGCCGGGATCGACGCGTTCCGACAACACGGTGAACACCTGTGGAACCGGGTGTGCGAGCTGCCGCGCGGGTTTTGCCATGGCGATCTGCATGTGGGCAACCTGCACCGGACGGATAACGGGGATCTGTACATCCTCGACTTCGACACGGCCTGCCGCGCGTTCCCGCTTTTCGACATCGCACTGGTGTGCAATGCGACCGATTACTTCACGTATGAAGCAGATGGATACGAACGGACGGCAGCGCGGCTGGAGCGCTTCCTATCCGGCTACACAAAACATCTCCCGGTCACGGAGGCAGACCGGGCGGCCGTGTTCGACCTGCTGGCCATCTACCATTATCAGCTGCAGGCAACGATTCTGGAGCTCTACGGGCTCGACTGCGTCGACAGGGAGTTTCTCGACCGGCAGTACGACTGGCTGATGCGCTGGGAGGATACCTGCAGCACGATGCGCGGGTGATGCCGGACATGAAAAGCGCCGCTGGTCCGGAAAAGGAGGATCTCATGCGACAGACAGGAAGCAAATCGACTCCCGGAGGAGGGTTCTTCCCCATGACCGCATGGGTTGTCCTGCTTTTACTGCTGTTCTGTCTGTTGCCCGCAGGTTGCGGCGCATCGCCGGCCGAAACCCGAGCCCCGCTGCTGGAGGCCTCCGTTCAGGCGGCCAATGTGATCCGTGTGCAGATTGTGCCCGACTTCAACGAGAATCCGCGTGGATCGAACCCCGCAAAGGATCTGACGGACCCGAAGGAGATCGCCGGCATCGTTTCCGCCTTCCAGCAAGCCTTTTATGGCAAGGCGATCGATCGGGTGTACGGCAATGCAAGCGTGTTCCGCTTCTTCCTCGCCGACGGATCGACGCGCTCCTTCCGCTTAAGCAAGGCGGAGGGCCACCCGGCCTATCGCGACAACGGCTGCGTTGCGGTCACCTTCGAAGGGGAGGATCCCTGGCAGTTGTACGATCGTTCCTCCGCACCGGTCCAGGCTGTGGACGGTTCCCTCGCCCCCACGCTCTCCCTGCCGCTCACGGCATCGAACCAGCGCGTCCTGCAGCTCCACAGCGACCGGCTCGGCAAGGACATGCCCGTCACCGTGCATCTTCCGGCAGGCTACGATGGGAAGGCGCAGTATCCCGTGCTCTACATGCTGCATGGCTACTCCGGCAATGAAACAAGCTGGATCCCGGGTCTGGGGCTGCACACGCAGGCGGACGCCCTCGTGGCGGACGGATCGATCACGCCGCTGATCATCGTCGCGCCCGGCATCGACAACAGCTGGGGCATCAACTCGGCCGACCGCACCGCCCAGCTGGGATCGGTTCCCGCGGACAGCCTGTTCGAGGGGCGGTACGAGGACTACCTCATCGACGAGCTCATTCCGTGGGTCGACACGACTTTTTCCACGGAGCCTGACCGGGAGCACCGCTTCATCGGCGGCCTGTCGATGGGGGGCTGTGCCGCGCTCCATCTGGCGTTCGGCCATCCGGACCTGTTTTCCCGTGTCAGCGGACACAGCCCCGCGCTGTTCGTGGACGCGTTCCCGAGCGGGCTTGAAAACTGGCTGTATCCAACGCCGGAACTGCGTGCGGTGCGCGATCCGCTGCGACAGGCGCAAACCGCCGACCTCGCCGGCCTTTCCGTCTGGCTCGACTGCGGCGACGAGGACAGCTATGCTTTCTATGAGGGCTGCGCCCTGCTTGAGGCAACGCTCAAGGAACGCGGTGTTCCCGTGACGTACCACCTCAACCCGGGCAGGCACGACGGAGACTACTGGTCGTCGCACGCCGCGGAATACCTTCGTTTCCACGCGGGAACGGCGCCTTGAGGCGACGATTCCGCACCCGCACCACGCCCGAAGCCACATCGAAACGGCACCCGCATCACACCCGCTGTCGAATCGGACCGGCACCCGAACCGCACCCGCCATCACAGGAGGCACCATGGACGCCCGACGCCTGCTCGACCTGATGAAGACCGCCGAGAACCTCAAAAACAACACGCGCCATTCGTGGACCTCGTCCGGACGGCACGAAAGCGTCGCCGAACACAGCTGGCGTCTGGCCCTGCTCGCCCTGTTCGTGAAGGATGAGTTTCCGGAGGCCGATATCGACCGGGTGATCCGCATGTGCCTGCTCCACGACATGGGCGAGGCCTTCACCGGCGATATCCCCGCATTCCTCAAGGAGCGCTCGCATGAAATCGCCGAGGCGCAGGTCTACGAGGCGTGGCTCGATTCGCTGCCTCAGCCGTTCCGCACGGAACTGACCGATCTCTGGCACGAGATGGAGGCGCAGGCCACGGAAGAAGCGAAGCTCTACAAGGCGCTCGACAAGCTCGAAACGCTCATGCAGCACAACGAGGCCGACACATCCACCTGGTTGCCGCTGGAGCATGCCCTCAACCTGACCTACGGCACCCAGCAGGTCGCCTTCTCCCCCTTCCTCAAGGACCTGAAGGCCGCCATCGACGATGATACACGCGCCAAGTCCGCCGCATGGCTGTCCGACGAAACGGGGCAGCAGGAGCGGATCACCGATTGAACGCCCAGCCATTGAAGGAAGGGACCGCAACGCGATCAGACACAGAACCCATGACAACGACATCCACAGCCCGCATATCGAACCAACGAAGGAAATGGCGACGAAAGGAGACCCCCTCATGTTCCCACTGGTATACCATTCCATTCCCAACAACCCCACCCTCACCGGCTTTGCCCGTTGGACCCGCGACGTGGTGTATTCCACCGAGACGGGCACGACGCTCACGCTGCAGCTGCTCAGCCCCTGGGCCGCCGGCGAGCCGGAATTCGCGGACACGCGCTGGCCCGCGATCGTGTTTGTCCAGGGCAGTGCCTGGACCTTCCCGGATGTCGGCTACGAGCTGCCCCAGCTGGCCGATTTCGCCCGCAAGGGCTACATCGTCGCCACCCTCGTCCACCGCTCCTCGGTCGACGGGCACAAGGCGCCGGCGTTCCTCGAGGATGTGAAGACCGCCATCCGGTTTTTGCGCAAACAGGCGGACACCTACCGCGTCGATGCGGACCGCATCGCCATCTGGGGTACCTCCTCGGGCGGGAACACGGCACTCCTCACCGGACTGACCGGCGACGACGCCTCCTACCGCACCACAGAGCATGCCGGCTTCTCCGATGCCGTGAAAACGGTTGTCGATTGTTTCGGCCCGTCCGACCTGTTCGGGATCTTCGACCGCGGGATCCCGGAAACGGATGAAAACGGCAATCCCTCGATCTTCATCCGCCTGCTGGGCGAAACGAAAGCGGAGCAGACGGAGCGGCTCAAGCGGATGGATCCCATCGGCCTGGTGCAGGCGGGACGTACCTACCCGCCCTTCCTGCTGCTGCACGGCGATCGGGATGACATCGTGCCCTACGACCAGAGCGAGAAGATGGCACAGGTGCTGTGCGCGCACGACGTGCACACCGAGCTGGTCCGCGTCGAGGGCGCGCCGCACGAGGGCAACTTCTGGAGCCTGGAATTGCTGGGACTCGTTGAGGACTTCCTCCGCAGAACGCTGTGATGAATTGCCTGGCGGCATGCCGGCCCGAAGGAAGTCATGTGCGACGGGATGCGTGACGGGGTGCGTGACAGAATACGTAATGGGGTGCGTGACGGGACGCGTGACGGGATGCGTGACGGGACGCGTGACGGGACGCGCATGGAGGTGTCC
>JAEXRM010000166.1 GCA_023440865.1 Bacillota bacterium | reverse complement strand
AATTACCTGGAAGCCTCCCCCCGGCGCTTAAAAAAAGAACACGATGCCGATTGCATGGAGCGCGGCACCAAGTCCCACGAACAGGTGCCAGACCAGGTGATGGTACTTGAAGCCCTTCTTGGCATAGAAAACGGCTCCCACGGTATAGGAAATGCCACCGGCAAGCAGCAGCAGCTGCAGACCGATCTGCGCCTTGGCAAGGAACAGCGGGAAAAACAGCACGACCGTCCAACCCATGATGAGGTAAATCGCCAGACTCGGCTTCGGCGAGATCCGATGGCTGGAGAGGCTCTTGTGGAGGACCCCGAAGACAACCATGGCCCATTGGATGCCGAACACCAGCCAGCCCTGCCACCCGCCGAGCACCGAAAGCGCGATGGGCGTGTAGCTGCCGGCAATGGCCACATAGATGAAGCTGTGGTCGAGGATGTGGAAGATCTCCTTGTGCTTCGAGTCCTTGGCCATGGCATGGTACAGGCAGGAGCCCAGGAACATCAGGAAGATGGAGACAGAGAAGACACTGATCGCGACACTGTCGAGCACGTCGCCGCGAGCAAAGGCCACCACCGATGCGACCGGTATGAACAGCAGCGCCAGAAAGGCCATGGCGCCATGAGACACGGCATTGGCGACTTCCTCGCCGAAACTCTGCAGGTAGATCTTCTTCATGCTTGTCCTCCTGTATTGTCGCCATCCATCGCCCGCGCACCGCGGCAATCCATACGGGGCGGATGGGGGTGCGACGCCTGCAGGCCGCACGCGACCAGCCGGTTCGTCCCCGCCAGTATAGCAGATGGCGCGTCCCCTGTTCCACATACGCTTGCCCTGCCGTGTCCTGTCTGCATCAGGCGCCACCACATGTCAGGCCCGCGGGAAACGGAGCGCACATGCGGCATGCCTGCACAAAGGGGCATGGATCGCACGGATCCACGCCCCCGCATCAGCCTGCAAGAGGCCGAGCAGCACCTCTCGTCCCTGCTGTGCCGATTGGTCCGAGGCCGGCGCTTACCTGCCGGCCAACAGCCGCGTCAGCTTCTCATAGACCGGGTACATGTCCGGTTCCGACGAATACCGGTCCACCTCGTCGAGCGGCACCCACTTCACACCGCTGTTCTCACCCTCCCGCACCGTCAGCGGATCGTTCTCGTCCGCCTCGAGCAGGTATGCGGCATTCAGGTGCAGGTGCGACGCCACGAAACGCCCGCGCTTGACGTGACTCCAGACCGGCAGGATGTCGATGGTCGCGATGTCGGGAAGGATCGGCACAACCGCCTTCAGGCCTGTTTCCTCAAGGGCCTCGCGCATGGCCACGGACAGCAGGTCCGCCTCGCCGTCGGCGTGGCCGCCCGTCCATGCCCATGAGCGGTACAGGTCGTGATGCACCAGCAGGGTCTTCGTGCGCGCCCGGTTCACAATCCAGGCGGAACCGGTGAAATGGGCCACGGGGTTGGCGCGCCCGAGCAGGTCGTCCCAGGTGTCGAGCAGGCGCAGCATGACCCGCTGGTCCTCCGCCTCCTGCGGGTTGAAGGGCCGGTGCGCGCGGATGTGTCCGGCCAGCTGTGCCTGTGTCATCGGGCGCATCAAGGCTCCTCCCCGTCCGTCTTGTCCGGGCCGGACGCATCGGCCGCCTCCGCGCGCCATTCCTCCGGCTCCGCCTCGCCGACGCCATCCGTGTCGTCCGGCGCGGCGAACACGCCGATGCCCTCGAGGAGGGCGTACGCCTCGTCAAACCGGTCCGCCGGCACATGCAGTTCGGTGCCATACAGCGAGGTGCCCATGATCAAGTGCAGCACCTGCCCGGTTTGCGGATACTTCCGCAGCACGGGGATGCCATGTTCGTTCAACAGCGACTCGACCATGCCGGCTTCCAGGCCATCCCGGATACTGGCCAGCAAGACGGGCCGGTCGCCTGCTTGCTTTTCCGTTGCGGTTGATGCAGATTCCCTTTCGTCAAACATGGATGTCTCCTCCGTCGGCCCGCATCACCCGGCAGGCCCCTGCACCGTACTTACCCCCGCCGGCGTTTTCCCAATCCGGAAGCGGATTTGGCTTGTGGAGGAACCGGCCCGGGCGACTCGGGAAACCCGCCGCAGCTGCCGCGCACGACCAGACCGGTATCCTCGTACACGGTGACCGGCTGGAGAATGTGGCCGTTGATCATTTCCAGGATGAGCTCGATGCATTTCTTTACGATGCGCTCCACCGGCAGGTCGAGCACCGACAGGCCGGGACGCAGCATGCGGTTGAGCATCGTGTCGCCATAGCCCAGGACCTCGATGTCCTCCGGCACACGGACGCCCTGACCGGCAAACACGGACAGCGCGCCTGCGGCCATGACCCCGTGCACGAAAAAGACAGCGGTGGGCCGTTCCGGTATGGCCAGCATGCGATGCGCCGCTTCACAACCGCCCTCCTCGGAAGATCCGACGCGGATGGGCGTTTCCGGAACGACATGCAGGCCCAGCCGCTGGCAGGCATCCATGAAGCCGAGCTTGCGTACGGATAGATGCCGCATGGCCAGGTCGGTCTCAACGAAGCACACGTTGCGATGCCCGCGGGCATGAAACAGCTCGGCCACCTTCACACCGGCGCCGTAGTCGTCGGTGCACACGGAGCTGTGCCTGTCGTTCTGCCGGTTGAAGAAGACGATGGGCATGTTGCAGCTCTGGCTGCGGATGAACTCGACATCGCTGTCGGAGGCTCCCACCACGATGACCCCGTTGAACAGGTTGTTCCGGAATACCTCGCCGATGGTGTCGACCTCGCCGTAATGGTAGGGCCGGTATACGACCTCGACATCGGCGCTGTCCTCGAGAATGGCTTCCTGGATGCCCTCGAAAAAACGCACCAGCATGTCGGACGAATAGCGGGAGGGCCACAGCACGCCAATGATGGCGGTGTCGTTGCCCGTCGCCTTCTGCCGCAGCCGCCGGGCATGGATGTTGGGCTGGTATCCCAGCTTCTTTGCCTCCTCCCAGATGCGTTCCTGCGTTTTCTGGGCGATGCGCATTTCGTCACCGCGCCCGTTGAGGACGATGGACACGGTGCCGGGTGAGAGGCTGAGGTTCTCCGCGATCACGCGGATGCTTGTCTTGGCCATGGACGCCCCTTTGCTTTTTGTCATACCGGGCATGCGGGTGCCCTTCTCATCATACCGGGCATGTGGGTGCCCTTCCAAACCGCGCGTGGAGCCGGATCGGGAGCCTCGTGCGCGCGGATGCTGTCATGTTTTGCCGATCTCCACTATATCCAACGTTGAAAGTCCCTGTCAAATGACTTGTTCCCACCGTCCGTTTGTGCTAAAACGATATTGTGGCTGCACGATGTGCAACCGAGAAACCGCTCCGGCCCACCGCCGGAGCGGCAACAGGAAAGGACGGCACCGATGAGCAAAAAGGCCCATGTCACTCTCTCGCCGGACTATCGTATCGGCAAGGTGGAAGATCGTCTCTTTGGCGCGTTTCTCGAACCCATCGGCCCCTGGATCTCCGGTGGCATCTACAACCCGGCGCACCCCGAAGCCGACGAGCTGGGGATGAGGAAAGATATCCTGCGCGAGGTGCGCGAGTTCGGCATGTCCGCCGTGCGCCTGCCGGGCGGCAACTTCGTTTCGGGCTGGGACTGGAAGGACTCGATCGGACCGAAGGACCTGCGCAAGACCCGCATCGACCTGGCCTGGCGGCAGTATGAAACCAACCAGTTCGGCCACGACGAATACCTCGAATGGGCCCGCCGTGCCGGCGTGGAGCCGCTCTACACGCTCAACCTCGGCACCGGAGACATCAACGACGCCATCGCCTGCGTCGAGTACACGAACCACCCCGGCGGCAGCTACTGGTCGGACCTGCGCAAAAAGAACGGCCACGCCGACCCGTATGGCGTGAAGATCTGGTATCTGGGCAACGAGATGGACGGACCCTGGCAGATCCGTTCCTGGGAGAAGGATCCGCACGGGTATGGCGTGCTCGCGCACGAAACCTCGAAGGCGGTCAAGTGGATGGATCCCACCATCGAAACCGTCGCCTGCGTTTCCTGCTCCCCGTACCTCGCCACCTACCCGAAGTGGGATGTCGATGTGCTGGAGGAATGCTACGACAGCGTCGACTATGTGTCGCTGCACCACTACCACGCCGCGCCGGTCGGCGATATCGGCGCGCTGATGAACGCCTCCTCCGAGTTCGAAGCCTACATCCGCACCGAGCTTTCCGTCTGCGACTACATGAAGTCGCGCCGGCGCAGCAGCAAGACCATGATGCTCTCCTTCGACGAGTACGCCGCCATGTACAAGCCCGGCAAGCCCGTGCGGCCGGCCAGCAACGGCATCGTACCCTCCGATGTCTTCACGGCCAACGGCAAGGAGCACGAGGTGCGCTTCTTCGATCCGAATGCGCGCAACAGCGACACGCCCGCCTTCTTCAAGCGCAACCAGATGCTCGGGGCGCTGGCGGCATCCTCGATCATCATGACGCTGCTGCGACACGCCGACCGCATCAAGATCGGCTGCATGACCGGCGGCATCCGCAATGCGATCGCCTTTGACAACGAGCATGTGTGGCGTACCGCGACCTACTATCCCTACCTGCTGATGAACCGGTACGGTCGCGGCATCTCGCTGCTGCCGTCCGTCAGCGGCCCCATGTTCGACGTCCCCGGCTATGCCGTCGACGAGTTCGCACAGTGCCCGGCCTATGAAGGCGTGCAGGCCATCGAGGCCGCCGCCGTCATGGACGAGGAAAGCGGCGAGCTGCGCGTCTTCCTGGTCAACCGCGATCCGGCCGATGCCGTCGCGACGCGCATGGACGTCCGCGGCTTCGGGGGCTATCGGCTCATCGAGCATGTGGAGCTGCACAGCGAGGATCTGGAGGCGTCGAACTCCTTCGAGACGCCCGACAGCATCCGGCCCGCCCTCAATCGCGACACCCGGCTCGATGACGGCTTCATCGAGACCAACCTCAAACCCCTCTCCTTCAACATGATCCGTCTGGGTCGCGCCCCGAAGGCGTAAACGGCGGATTCCCGCAGGAGCTGAAACAAGGACGCCTTTCGCGCATCCTCTCCCCAGGGAGACGGGACAGCGGAAGGCGTCCTTTTCACGGGATTGCCAAATGGCGGCGGATGACTCAAGGGAAGGATCAAGCCAGGGACTCAGGTCATGCGCGCAGACAGGAGACTCAGGCCGCCTCCGTGCCGCCGACAGGCTTTCCGAAACCGAAACGGGCCCGGTTCGCAAAGGCAAGTGCGCCGACCGCCATCAGTCCCGCGCAGACGAGGAACATGGCATCATAACCGAAATGCTCCGAGATCGCACCGCCGATCATCGGGCCAAATCCCTGGCCGATGTCCGCGCCGATGAAGAACGTGGCGGCCGCCACCCCGCCGCGCGAAGGGTCGAGCTTTTTCATGCACGCCGCCTGGATGGAGGGCTGTGCGGCACCCTGACCGAACGCCTTTGCCACCGCGGCCAGCAGCACGACCCACAGCACCGACGCCCGGGACAGCAGGATCCCTTCCACGGCAACCAGCGCGAGGGCCGGGTACAGGATGAACGCCAACCCCTTGCGGTCTGACAGCTTGCCCGTCAATGGCCGCACGAAAAACAGGCACACCGCCATGACGGTAAAGTACAGCCCGATGCTGCCGATGCCGCGCGTCTCGCCCACCTGCACCAGAAAGGTGCTCACAATGCCGTTGGTGAACGAGAACGCGCCGCCGAGCATGGCCAGGGGCAGCACCTCGGGTGCAATCAGGTCGCGCAGGCGCACCCCGCGGAAGCTCTCCGGCGAGAAGGCGGCCCCGGTGCCCGCATACGGGATGCGGCTCATCAACAGGGCAGCCACCAGCAGGAACGCGCCCGAAAGGATGAAGTCGATGCGGTACCCGAGCGTGTTCGAGACAAGGATGCCGATGTTCGGGCCGATCGCCGTCGCGATGATGTTGCCCATGCCGTAGTAGCCGATGCCCTCGCCGAGGCGTTCCCGTGGCACGATGGACGCGATGAGCGCCGAGGACGCGGTGCCGCTGACCGCGAAGGCGGATCCGTGCAGGATGCGGAACAGTACCAGCAGCACGAGGTTTTCCGAGACGGAATACCCCAGCGCGGCCAGACCCATCACGGCGACAGCACCGGTGAGGACGGCCTTCTTGTTGATGCGGTCCACCAGCACCGCCCCGAAAGGCCGCACCACCAGGGCCGTGATCGAGAAAAGGCCGGCGATGACGCCTGCCAGCGACAGCGTCGCGCCCAGCAGCACGCTGTACTTCGAAAGGATCGGGGACATCATGTAGAACGATGTGGACGTGATCGTGCCGAGCGCCAGCAGGCTGATGAAGGTCGGTGTCCACAGCGTGGACCGGGATTCCTGTTTTTTCATGCCATAACCTCGCAGTATGCTTTGGAATATCCGGAATCACCGGTTTCAAGGGAATGAAGCGGGTCGGGGCTTGACAGGCGCGCGATGCGCGGCCATCCGGGGAAGGGCGCCGCATGCTCAGACCCGGAACACCTCGATGCGGACCGCGCTCTCCTCCGGTGGCAACACAAGGAGCCGTCCGACGAACACGCCCGTCATCAGCCAGTCGAGTCCCTTGCCCCATGCCGTCCGGAACCGCGGGTGCGTGCACAGGTCGCCGTTGTTCCAGCCCGCATGCAGGTACCCTTCGTTCTCGATGGCAATGTTCACACCGTCCGCCGTGCGCAGGCCATACCGCGCATGCACGTGGTTGAGCCCGTCCGGGAGTACGGTGTTCCAGTCGGCGCCGAACGAAAGCACCTCGCCCGAGAGGACACCCTCGAAGGTGCCGCCCACGATGGGGATGACGCGCAGATGCCCATGCGGCCCCTGGCCCATGTCGATCATCGGACCAACCTTCACGTGCAGCGTCAGGATCTTCTCCAACGGCTTTTCCGCCGGCTTTCCCATGTCCATGTCCCTCCTGCGTCCTCCGTTTCATGCGTTGCCCGCACCACGGTCGACCTGCATGCCGCCGGGGCAATCCGCCGTCACAGCTCCGGAATGCCCTCGAGCAGCCGCAGCAGGATGGTGGCCGTGTACCGCCCCAGCTGCGCGTGATGGTCGGAGACGTACATCACGTTGGCGACCATGGAGGTCCGCTTGCCCAGCAGCTCCGTGGCGATTTCCCCGAGGGGCACCAGGAACATGCCGCTGACCAGCAGGCTGGGCTTGCGCAGCGCGAGGTATTCGCCGTTGCGCGTCACGAGCAGGGCGTCGGCGTGGAACACGTATTCGGTTCCATCCGGGAACACGGCACGCGCCGACATGCCCGGATCGACGAGTTCGGTTTTGGCGCCGAACAGGACGCCAAGGCCCTCCACCGGCACATACACCTCGGGCGTTTCGAACATTTCTCCGATGTTCACCGCGTTGAAGTGCGGCTCGTTCGCAGGCGGCGCGAGGAAGCGCGCATGGCCGAACGGCGACGGATGCATGGTTTCGATGTGGTCGGCCTTGTACACCCGGTTGCTGCCGATCGCGACGGCGACGCCGTCCGCATCGCCCGCCAGCAGCGCCGGCGGCAGTTCCACCACGGGCTTGCCGTCCACCCGCCGGGCGTTCGCATACAACAGATTCCACATCGTCTGCGCCGAGTCCGTCGGCTCGCGGTGGCCCATGCTCTGGATCTCGTGGTTGATGATCGGCGCATGGGTGCCCTGGTAAACCAGATAGTTGTCCTTGCCGCGGATGGTCAGGCTCGGCAGGCCCTGCACGCCGTTCGCCTCGAGCCAGATCTCGCGGTTGAAGTCGTTCATCCCGTATCGCTTGGCATAGATGTCCCTGGGCAGGGGATCGGGCAGCTGGAAGAACACATCCTTCTCGCCGCGCATCTGATACAGCGGCAGCGCGCCGACAGGCCGCTCGTCGTCGATCATCTCCGCCGGCGAGGGCCCCGTCAGGTTGCCGGCCGCGGCCAGCATCTCCGGGTGGCGCATCGTGAAGGCGAGCGTCATCATCTCACCGTTGGACATGCCCTGCATGTAGATCCGGGTGTTGTCCACGCAGTACTTGCCGCACAGGTGCCCGATGAGCGCCTCGAGATAGGCGATATCCTCGTCGCCGCAGGTCCACATGCCGGGGACGGGGGAGTTCGGGTAGACGACCAGAAAGCCCTGCTTTTCCGCCATCAGGTGCCAGATCGTGTAGTTCGACCAACGCATGCCGTCGTTGCCGCCGCCATGCAGCTGGATGACGAGCGGCACGGGTTGGCTGCCGTCATAGGAAACCGGCACGTATTCGTACCAGGAGAATGCGCGGTCTTCCAGCAGCGATTCCTGCACCGCACGCAGGCCCTGGGGCGCCGGTATCCTGTTCATCGACTCGAAGGAGCGGACCATCGAGGCCCGGTTGCCGTGGGCGGGGTTGGACATGGCGAAACGCATGGGGAACCTCCTTGCTTCTGTGCAGTCATGATTTCGGGGTGAGACAGCCAGCATTCACTTGCGGGTTTCAGTGGAGAAGACCTCGGCGGCGAACCGCGCAATGTCCTTTCGGATTTCCGGCCGACAGTCGTCATGGATGCTGTGGTCCGCATCGTGGTAGATGATGCACTTGGCATGCCGGATCACACGGATCGGCCACAGGATGTCCGTTACGGGCACCACGCTGTCCTGCTGCCCGTTGATCATGAGGACGGGCAGATCGATTTCTGACAGAAGCGCATACGCCTCCTCGTCGGTCTTGCAGGAAGCCAGCGGTTTCCGCGGATTCAGCCGCAGCTCTTCCGGGGTCGCCTGCAAAGCCGCATCATATGCCTTTTGGGCCTTTCCCTCATACTCGGCGCGCCGTTCCGGATCGTCCGCGAACCGGGAGGCAAGAGAAAGGTAATAGCCACGGACGCCTTCGGCCGCCTTGATGCGTGCGGCGGGATCACCGGCCGAACGGATGGTCTCGAGCCGCCCCGGGGACACCTCGCCGCCCTTGCGGGCATGGGGACCGCCGACAAGCGCGGCAAAGCCCGCCACCACCTCGGGATGCCGCAGGCACAGATGCCAGCCGATGCCCGCGCCATGGGACTGCCCCGTGTACAGGAAGCGGGCGATGCCCTTGCGCCTGGCAAATTCGTACACGTCGTCCGCCCAGGTATCGTACCAGTCCGCTCCGAGATCCTCCGTGACATGGGTTGACTTCCCATACCCGCGGATCTGGATCGTGAACACATGGAACCCTTCGTCCGCCAAATCCATGGGCCACCCCTTCTCATCGAGGTCAAACCCGCTTTGTGCGGATAGAATGTACCGTTCCCCGGTTCCGTACTCACCGTAATGGAGCGTGGCGCCGTTCACTTCCTGAAACATGCAATCCCTCCCGTTTTGGTTCCATCATCATGAAGAACCCGCATCGATTGGACATCAGGATGATGCTTTTTCGTTTTAGCCATTGCATGATTCATTGTAACATGGCGGGCGGGGAGCGACAATGCCCCCGCCCGCCACGACTTCTTGACCTGTATCCGGTTACTCCTTTTGGACATTCACTTCATACGTGCGTTTTGTTCCCGTGAAATCCACCGCGGACAGTTGAAGCTTTGCGCCGTCATATGCAATCAGCTGTTCGAATGCATCCTCGCCGGCCGCCAGTACCCATGCGTCCGCAACGCCGTTCCCATCGGGGAAGACAGGATCCTTGCCGGGCTGGTACGCGAGTTCGCGCGATCGGGGTTTGAGCGAGTACGCGAGGGAGGTAATTTCTCCATCGCGATACGACACGACGGCCCGTTCATACAAGGTCTGGAACGCATATCGATCCTGCCCCAGCGAAACAAACTCGAAGAACTCCGCGTAGTCCTTCCCGTCCTTGTCGACAAGGCTGAGGGAATCCTTCTCGGGAGAGTACACGCAATGGATGGCAAAGGAAGAATCCATTCCGGCTCTCTTGCCCGTCATCGTATAATCATGCGGCTTGTCGTGAAGGATCTTCACATCCTCGCAGCCATACAGCTGCCACGTGCCGATCACGGAATCGATTTCTGCCTGATCCTCGCAGAGCGATGCGGTCGCTGACAGATCCGCCGAGTTGACCAACGAAAACGAGATGGATTGAAGCATGCCCGCATCCTCTTCCGGAAGCGACTTCATATGAAGGACGACGGATCGGTTGACCAGCTTGTCGATGGCTTTTTGGATCACCCCGATGCGGGATGCCGCGCCGGCATAATCCTTGTCCTGACTGACCGGTGGCGCGGCCGGTTCGGCATACGGCAAGAATGAACCGGCCAAAAATGACTCAAGCACTGCCTTTTCGCTGTCATGGAGGATCACGCCATATTTCGCTTCGGTCATCGCCAGCAACTTTCCATTGACGATGCAACGGCTGTATCCGGCGTCGTTCACCTGCCTCGCAAAGGCCATGGTGTCCGTATCATCCTTGAACTCATAGACCGGGCATTGCGATTGGTAGGTGTCATCCGCATAATTCACGTATATGCCCCTGACCGGAACAGGTTCCTGATGCACATCGATCGCCGGAATGTCTTCGGCCGCATATCCGGCTGCCAGTGCCGCCTGCTTGACGGATTCGAGCGTGATGACGCCATCCGCTCCGGCCCCGGTTGTGTCCGCCTGCGCCTGGCCGGAAGAGGCGATGCCACCATCCGGACTGCTTTCCGGACTGCTTTCCGGACTGCTTTCCGGAATGATCTCCGGACTGCTTTCCGGCGTGATTTCCGGACTGCTCTCGGTTCCGTTCCATGTTTCCGTGCCTGGCGAATCGGTGGCTTCCGCCTCGGCGCTTGGACTCATCACTTCAGGGGAAGCGCTTCCATCCGGGGAAGCCGGTCGACCGCAGGATGTCAATGCAAGAACAGCGATACCCACCATCACAGCAAGGCGTACATGCTTGTTCATCTCTCGTCCCTCCATCGTGGGTGACGCATGGCGTGCGTCCGACCTATGCATCTCTTACCCTGGTTGGGACAAAAATCAACCTGTTCCACCATATGGGTTGTCAGGCCCATCCATCGGGCATGACAACCCCTTCCGCCCCCGGCATCCGCACCTCGGTCATCTCCACCAGCCTGTCCGCATCAAACCGGAACCGCACGATCCAGGGCATGCGGTCGACGATGGTCCAGAACGCATCGTACCCGAAGGACGGTTGGAAGTGGTTCACGATGGTGGACAGCGCCGTGCCGTGCGAACCGATGAGGACGTGCTCGCCAGGATGGGCCGCCAGCACGCGTTCCATCGCCGCCAGGTTGCGGCGCTGCACCTCGCCGAGGCACTCGCCGCCGTCGAGCCGGAACGTGAAGTCCGACCACTGTTTGCGGGAGAACGAGCGAAAATCGTCGATCCACCCGTTCTCGACCTTGCGTTCCCGAAAATCCGCGTCGGTTCGGATCGTCAACCCCTTCCGCAGCGCAAGGGGGCGCACCGTGCCGATGGCCCGCAGGTACGGGCTGGACCAGACGGCGCTGATGCCCACCTTTTCAAACAAGTCGGCAACCCGTTCGGCCGCTTCGGCTCCCCCGGGGGTCAAGGGGCGGGTTGACTCGTCGCGGACAGTGACATCCGGGCGGGCATGGCGAACAAAATACAACGTGGTCTCCATCGGCACTCCCTTCGCGACCGGTCGTCACGGCGACGGATCCATGGCATGCCCGTCGCACCGTTCGTGATCCGCAAAGCGGCGGATCCCCCGCAAGAACGGGTCAAGCCGGTTTTCGCGCACACACGGCATCTTTCCCATGATACCATGGAACTGGCGGCCACCATCACATCCCCACAGGAGGACACACACATGACGCACTTGTCGCAACCTGAACCCGCCCAACTGGACGCATCCCGCCGCACCGCCTTCCTGCCGGAGTCGCCAACCTGGGAGGAATGGTCGCGCATGTTTGTGGATACGGACCTGTGGGAACCCGTGGTGCGGGAGATCTGCCACCGCGAGGGGATCCCCGTCGAGCGCGTCACCAGCGGTTTTCCCGGTACCAACGCGGTATTCATGCTGGAGACCGGTGACAACCGGGAACTGGTGATCAAGCTCGCGCCGCCGCAGTGCCGCGAAGACCAGCATGCCGAGCTGGCCATCGGCCGCGCGCTGGCGGGACGCGTGCCGGTTCCCGACATCGTGGCCTCCGGGGTTCTCCACGACCGCACGGACTGGCCCTGGTTCATCATGAAGCGCATGCCCGGCGTCGCCGCCCGCGAGGTGCGAAGCCACATGCCGCGCGACCAGTGGCTCAAGCTCTGCCGGGAAGCGGGCCGGCTGGTCGGCGGCATCCATGCGACGCCCCTGTCCGCCGTGAACGGCATGGACGCGGCTGCTGCGGAAAACGCATGGCGGCTGCAGTGGCGGGAACAGCCGGCGAAAACCCTGGCGCGGCTGCGGGAGGAGCAGGTGTTTCCCGAAGGAGACATCGCCCGGCTGCAGTCATTTCATCCACAGGATGCGGCAGCCGGAACGAATGCGGTTCCAGCCCCCCATGCACCCTTGTCGCTCGTGAATGCCGATCTGACGGAAGACCACCTGCTTGTCGTGGAGGAAGCCGGCCAATGGCGGATCGGGGCCCTGATCGACCTGGCGGACGGCTGCATGGCGCCGGTCGCCTATGAATGGCCCGCCCTGTGGTTCGGTCTGCTGGGGCGCGACCGGGAAGCGCTGCATGCCTTCTTTTCAGGGTATGACCCCGCCTGGCGCGATACCCCCGCGTTCTGGACAGGCCTGCTTGCCTATACGCTGGCACACAGGTTCGGTTTCAACATGCTGCGTGATGCAGTGGCGCGTGGAACAGAAAATACAGAACCCCGTCCGCTGGAAGCGCTGTTCCCGGAGTTTTCCGCCGCCTACAGGTCGTGGCCGAGGTAAATCTCGGTCCG
This sequence comes from Bacillota bacterium, assembly GCA_023440865.1. Lineage (GTDB taxonomy): Bacteria > Bacillota > Clostridia > DSM-8532 > DSM-8532 > JAEWSN01. The sequence continues at coordinate 7,724 of JAEXRM010000166.1, read as the reverse complement.
CTCGCCGGCGTGGTAGCGGCGCACCGCGTGACGCAGCTTGACCGGATACAGCGGTACCGTGTCGAGTGTGTCGATCGGCAGCCATTCGTACCCGGCGTGCTCGCGGTCGAGATGGGGCGCAACGCCTTCCGCCGCGCCCGCAGGACGGCAGGCGAACACGAAATCGACCCGGTGGAACGACTCGCCCTCCGTGCGTTCGACGACGAAGGCCAGTGACAGCGGCTCCACATTCAGGCCCAGCTCCTCGGCGCATTCACGCCGGATGGTGTCGGACAGCACCTCGTCGGGCTCCTGCCCGCCGCCGGGCATGACATAGTAGTACCCGCCCGCGTTCTCGATGCGCGAGGCCAGCATGCGGCCGTCCTGGATGATCAGCGCCTTGGCGGAGTTGCGGATTCGTTTCCCACCCATGTCGGTTTCTCCCTGCGTGTCCTGTCCGCGCATGCTTCCGCCATGCGCGGCGGGGTCATGAAAAAAGAGGCTGCAAGCCTCATCCCCACAACCATTGTATCACATCCGCACCATGCGGAAAAAGACTGCCGTTTCCCTGGCGTGCGTGGTAGGATGGACTTCGCGCCATTGAAGCGGCAGGCATCCGTCGTGCATCCCCACGGCCGCGTGCCGCCTCCATGGCGTGGTGGTACAATGGACGGTGGGAGCCGCCCCTTCGCCAAACCGGTGAATCGGGCAGGAACGGAGGCAGCCGCATGCAGAACCATCCGCACTGGCAGAAGGAAACCGAACACCTTGCGTACATCCGCGACACGATCGCCGCGCTGCTGGATGCCAAGGTGAAGGAGATCCGCTCCCTGACGGAACAGGAAGCCGGCATCAACCGGGACATGTGGGAGGAGATCGGCAACTTCCGCGATCTGGAGGGCATCTCCGAATTCATGCAGTTCATCGGCCAGCTCAAGCAAAACATGGCCATGGCCTCCTTCAACCGCCGCGAGGTCGAACGGCTCGACCGCATGTACCTGTCCCCCTATTTTGCCCGCATCGACTTCGGTGCGGCGGGAGAAACACCGGAACCCATCTACATCGGCATCTCCACCCTCATGGACGACGATACCGCGAAGGTGCTCGTCCACGACTGGCGCGCCCCGGTTTCGAGCCTGTTCTACGACTGGGAGCCCGGTTCCGTCGAGTTCCGCAGCCCTGCGGGCATCGTCAGGGGCACCATGACCCTCAAGCGTCAGTACCGGCTCGAGGGCGGCCGGCTGGTGCTGATGTTCGACGCAGGCCTTGCCATCAACGACGACATCCTGCAGGAGATCCTCGCGGGCGCTTCCGGCGGACACATGCGCCAGATCGTCGCCAGCATCCAGAAGGAGCAGAACCGCGCCATCCGGTTCGAGGACACCCGCGTGCTGGCCGTGCAGGGCGCCGCCGGCAGCGGCAAGACCTCCATCGCGATGCACCGCGCGGCCTACCTGCTGTACCGCCACCGCAACACCATCAAGGCGGAGAATCTCGTCATCCTCTCCCCCAATGCCCTGCTGGGCGAATCGATCGCCGATGTCCTGCCGGAGCTGGGCGAGGAGCGCATCGAGGGCATCCCCTTCACAACGCTGGCGGAGCAGGCGCTGCCCCTCGAGAGCTGGCGGATCGAGACGGCGACCGACCTGATGGAATCGACACTCGTCCGCCCCGACCCCGTACGCCTTGCGGACCTGCGCAAAAAAACCGCGCCCGCGTTTCTATCGGAGCTCGAGGCCTTCGTCGCGCAGATGGCGGAGCGCTGCGATTTTCCCGACCTCGTTTTCGAAGGAACCACTCTTGTGTCGGGAGATGAGCTCGCGCGCCTGTATGCGGTCGACTTCCGTTCCATGGGCATCGGACGAAGGCTCGAGCGGATCCGCCTGCGCATCGGCGAGCAGCTGACCGCCATCGAAAAGGTCCGCATGAAAAAACGGGCCACCGAGCTTGAGGCGGACGATCCGTCGCTCAATGCCGTCGAAGCACGGGTCATGGGGCGCACGGCCGTCCGCCAGGAGCTGCAGCGCCTGCGCGAGGAGCTTGACGCGGCCACCACGGTCGATCCCATCCGGCTGTACCGGCGGTTCCTGTCCCGCTGCACCTCGATTCCGGCGCGGCAGGCGGCGGAAACCGTCACGCGCCTCGAGGGGCGCTGCGTGCCGTTCGAGGATCTGGCCCCCATCCTGTACCTTTCCCTGGCCGCCAGCCTGTGCGAGAACGACACGAGGGTGCGCCACGTCCTCATCGACGAGGCGCAGGACTTCTCACGCCTGCAATACGCCGCGCTGCGCCTGCTGTATCCGCGCGCCGGCTTCACCCTGCTGGGCGACGCGAACCAGAACATCCGGCTCGAGCATGCCGTGGGCCGGCTCGATGCGGCCGCCGCCCTGCTTGCGCCGGACGATCACGCCGTCCTCACACTCAGGCGCACCTACCGCTGCACGCTGCCCATCAGCCGGCTGGCGGACCGGTTCCGGCTGGAACCGGCAGATGTCGAGCACTTCGGCCGCCCCGGACCGCTGCCGCGCCTGCTGACCAGCGCGGTCGGCGCCGCCAGCGCATCGCCCGAGCAATCCGATCGTTTCGACGGATTGGCCCACCGCCTGCTTCCCCTGCTGGGAGAGCTGACAGCGGAGGGCCGAAAGACCATGGCCCTGCTGACCCGCACCATGGCCGAGGCGGAAACCGTCCACGCGGCGCTGCTCGCCCACCACGACGCCCATGTGCCCTCGAAGTATGAGAAGAAGCCGCCGGCGGCCGCGCTGGGCGGATTCCCGCTGCACCTGGTCGGCGAAACGTATGGCAAGGAGCTGCAGGGGCTGCTGGTGCTGCCCTCCTGGCTTGCGAAAGGACTGGAGTTTGAAAGTGTCGCCCTGCTGTTTGGCACGGCCGACGCGTATGCGGATCCGGCGGAAAAGGGCCTGCTCCACACGGCCTGCACACGTGCGCTGCACCGGCTGTACTTCGTGTCGCTTGCGGGCGTGCCGTCAGTGCTGGCGGATCTGCCGGCTGAACTGCTGGAACGGGAACAGGTATAGGGAAACATGCTCCCAAACAGAGCTCCAATGGAAGCCGCAATGGAACCCACAATGGCCCCCCGACGGAAAGGAACCGATCATGGAATGGTATCACGGGTCGCCCGAGCGGCTCACCACGCTCCGCGCCGGCAGCACCATCACGCAAACCCGTGACCTGGCAAGGATCTTCTCGCACAAGCCGGATACCGCATGCCTGCTCGACGACGGCCGCATGCTGCATACGGGCACACGGCCGGGTTTTCTGTACCGGGTGGCTGCGGCACCGTCACAAGGGGATCTGCTGCCCCATCCAGCCTCCACCATGGGAGAAGGGCTCGAGTGGATCACATTGCGCGACTTGCCGTTGGAGCTCCTGTGCGGAACAGCGGCACGCGCTGCGGAACATCTGGATACGGCGATTCTGGCGGCCCATGAAGCCGACCTGCGCGCCGTGGACGCCGGCACCGATACGCCTGCCGCACCGGGACGTGACGGCAGCTTGCATGCAACGATCCCATCCGTGTCGGCTCCCCTGCTGGTGTACGGCACCCGGAACCCGGCCAAGCTGGAATCGATGCGGCGCAAGCTTGCGGGACTCCCGTTTGCCGTATGCGGCCTGTCCGGGTCGTTCGACGTGGCGGAGGAACCGGCGGAGGACGGAAGGTCCCCGATGGAAAACGCGGAGGCGAAGGCACGCTGTTACTGGCGCCAGCTGCGCAGGCCCGTGTTCTCCTGCGATTCCGGACTGTATCTGGAAGGGGTTGCCGACGAGGACCAGCCCGGTGTGCACATCCGGCGGCGCAATGGCATCCGGCTGGACGACGCGGCGATGATCGAGCATTATGCCTCGCTTGCCAGGCGGCATGGCGGCGCGGTCACCGCCCGCTACCGCAATGCCATCTGCCTGGTGCTGGATGACGCGCATTGGCTGCGTTATGAGGGACGTGACCTTGAGAGCGATCCGTTCCTGATCGTGGACAGGCCGCATCGCCGCGTGACGCGGGGGTTCCCGCTGGATGCGCTGTCGGTGGAGATCCGCAGCGGCCGGCACTATCATGACCTCGAGGATGAGGCGCGACGCGGCATGGGCACTGTCGGGGCGTCGGCCCAACCGACGCAATCGGCTGCCCCGGCGTCCACCGGCAAGTATGCCCTGTCCGAAGAGACCGGCGGATTCCACGCGCTGTTCCGGCGTGTGCTGCCACTGTTGCGCCGGTACTGTCCGGCGGATGCACGCCAGGAAGATCATGCGGGTCCGGGCATCTGACATCGCGCTCATGGAGAACCAGGAAAAGGAGATCGGCATCGCCTGCCGACCTCCTTTTTCACATCCAAAACGGACAAGCCGCCCCGGATCCGCCGTGCGTGCGGAATCACCCCAGCCGTCTCATGAGCGCTGCGGGATCGACCTCGAACAACCCCGCCACGATGGCGTCGTAACCGCTCAGGTCCTCAGGCTTTCCCACAGCCACGGCCTTCATGCCGCCGGCACGCGCAGCCTCCAGCCCCGCCTGCGCGTCCTCGAAGACCACGCATTCGGCGGGATCGACGCCCAAATCGCGCGCGCCGAGAACGAACACCTCCGGATCGGGCTTGGCGCGGCTGGTGCGCGTGCCGTCCACGATGGTGTCGAACAGGTCGCGCAGCTGCAGGTTGTCGAGGATGAGCCCCGAGTTTTTGCTGGCGCTGCCCAATGCGGTCTTCACGCCGAGCGCCCGGAACGCGCGCAGGCATTCGGCCGCTCCCGGCAGGATCTCCGACGCGTCCATGTGCGTGATGTATTCCACATACCAGCCGTTCTTGCGTTCGGCCATCCCATGCATCTGTTCCGGTGTGAAACGTCCGGCCATGCCGCCCGTCTCGAGCAGGATCTCCAACGAGCGCATGCGGGAAACGCCCTTGAGGCGCTCATTGTCCTTTTCCGTGAACGCGAAACCCAGCTCGCGCGCGAGGCGGCACCAGGCGAGGTAATGATACTTGGCCGTGTCCACGAGGACACCGTCCAGATCGAAGATGGCGGCACGAATCGGCATGACTGCTTCCTCCCATGATGGTTTTCACATTGCGGGGATCTGCCCCCGTTTTTTGTGCAAATTTGCACTATTTTCGCCCTCATTATAGGGAATGAACCGTGCAAAGTCAATTGATCAGACGCATCACCAGATGGGTTACCCGTTTCATACATCAATCAAACACATTGATACGCGGCTTTTTCATGCGTTGACAAACCCGCGCCATCGCGATAGTATTTTCATGCAAGCGCTTGCGCTCTACGCATCACGGCAGGACATCGGCAGGAGGCATGCACCGCACGCATACAGGCACGCCGGCCGGTCCCACCGCGCCGGATGCACGGTCAGGAAGGAAGGATCAGCATGGGCATGCTCAGGCAGGATGCATGGAAGATCATTCAGGAAGGCTTCTCGGCAACCGAGAACCGGCTTTTTGAAAGCCTCATGTCCTCGGGCAACGGGCGCATGGGCATGCGCGGCAACCACGAGGAGTCCTACAGCGGCGACACCCTCAAGGGCACCTACGTCGCCGGCGTCTACTACCCCGACAAGACGCGCGTCGGCTGGTGGAAGAACGGATATCCGGAGTACTTCGCCAAGGTGCTCAATGCCGTCGACATCACCGGCATCCGCGTCTTCATCGACAGCGAGCCGGTCGATCTTGCGACATGCGGCTTCCGCGACTATGTGCGCGAGCTGGACATGCAGCACAGCGTGCTGCGCCGTTCCTTCACGCTCGTTGCGCCCGACGGGGCCGAGTTCGCTTTTGCGGTCGAACGCTTCCTCAGTTATGCGCAGCCCGATCTCGCCGCCATCCGCTACAGCGTCACGGCCCTCACGCGTCCGGCCGAAATCCGTTTCGAGCCCTTCCTCAACGGCGATGTGCGCAACGAGGACGCAAACTACGGCGACAAGTTCTGGGAATTCGTCTCCAGCACAGCCGATCCCCAGGCATTCGCCGTCACGATGCGCACCTGCAAGACCCGGTTCACCGTTTCCGCCGCCTCCGCCTGGCAGCTGGCCGGCACCGCGCCCCGGAGCATCGAGGCCTTCACCGACCGTGACGGCGAGCTGCAGGGCGTCTCCGTGACAGCCTTCGCGCAGCCGCACCAGGCCGTCACGATGGAAAAGTACATCGCGGTCCTGTCCGACCGTTACGAGGCCGCCGAAACCCTGGAGGCGCATGCGCTGCATGCCGCCGTTGCCGCACAGCGTGCCGGTTATGACGCGCTTTATGCCGCGCACGACCGCAAGTGGGCGGAGATCTGGCAGCTGGGCGACATCACCGTCGATGGCGACATTCCGGCGCAGCAGGGCGTCCGCTTCAACATCTACCAGCTCAACTGCACCTACTCGGGTGACGACGCGCGCCTGAACATCGGCCCGAAGGGCTTCACCGGCGAAAAGTACGGCGGCAGCACCTACTGGGACACCGAAGCCTACTGCCTGTACTTCTACCTGGGAACGCGCCACCCCGAGATCGCCCGCAACCTGCTGGTCTACCGGCACAACCAGCTCGGGAAGGCCAAGGAGAACAGCCGCAAGCTCGGCACGGCCGGCGCGCTGTATCCCATGGTCACCATCAACGGCGAGGAATGCCACAACGAATGGGAGATCACCTTCGAGGAAATCCACCGCAACGGCGCCATCGCCCACGCCATCAAGCTGTACGCCGACTACACAGGAGACGACACCTACCGGGTCGGAGACGGGCTCGACGTACTGTGGGAAATCGGCCGGTACTGGGTCAGCCGCGCCAGCCACCAGAAGGCGAAGGACCGGTACATGATCCTGGGCGTCACCGGTCCGAACGAATACGAGAACAACGTCAACAACAACTGGTATACCAACCTCATGGCGCAATGGTGCCTCACCTACGCGGCAGACACGCTCGCGCTGGCGCAGGCGGCGTACCCGGCACAACATGCGGCCGCCGTCGAACGCCTCGGCATCACCGAGGGGGAGATCGTCCGCTTCCGCGAGGTGGCCGGGAAGATGTACCTGCCCGAGGACAAGGAACTGGGCATCTTCCTGCAGCAGGACGGGTACCTCGACAAGGAGCAGGTGCTTGTATCCGAGCTCGATCCGGCCGACCTGCCGCTGAACAGGAAATGGTCCTGGGACCGCATCCTGCGCTCGTGCTTCATCAAGCAGGCGGATGTGCTGCAGGGCATGTGGTTTCTGGGCGACCGTTTCACGACGGAGCAGAAGGCACGAAACTTCGACTTCTACGAGCCCCGCACCGTCCACGAATCCTCACTTTCCCCGTGCGTCTACAGCATCATCGCGGCGGAGATCGGCCGGGGAGAAAAGGCATACGAGCTGTACCTGCGCACCGCGCGGCTCGACCTGGACAACTACAACCATGACACCGACGACGGTCTGCACATCACCTCGATGGCCGGCTCCTGGATGAGCATCATTTATGGCTTCGGCGGGCTGCGCATCCGCGACGGTCGTCTGTCGCTCGCCCCCTTCAAGCCCGAAGCCTGGGCTTCCTACGCGTTCCACCTGGTATTCCGCAACCGGTTGCTGAAGATCACGGTCGACGGCACGGGAACACGTGTCGAACTGGTCGACGGCGAACCACTCGACATCGAGGTTTCCGGCCGTACCCTTCCGCTGGTTCCGGGCAAGGAGATCGCTGCGGACTGAGCCGTCCATCCGCCATCATCAATCTCGCCGCGGCATGGGCCACCCATCCGCCACCAACGGT
>JAEXRM010000144.1 GCA_023440865.1 Bacillota bacterium | reverse complement strand
GTTGATGGCGATCCAGCCGGCCTTGGGTCCCATGACCTCGAGCACGCTGCTGCGTTCGTGCGTATAGCTTGTGTCACGGATCTTGTCGATGGGGTCGAGCACGGTGTTCATCGCGGTGTCATACCCGATGGTGTACTCCGTGCAGCTGATGTCGTTGTCGATGGTGCCCGGCAGGCCGATGACCTTCATGCCCCGCTGCGCCAGGTCGCGCGCGCCGCGGTAGGAGCCGTCGCCACCGATGACGCACAGGGCATCCATCTCATAGATGTTGGCGATGTTCATGGCCTTCTCGAGTCCGGCCTCCGTGGCGAACTCCGCGGATCGTGCCGTCTGCAGGACGGTACCGCCCCGCTGGATGATGTCACCGACAGAACGCAGGGTCATCTCCTCGATGTCGCCATGCAGCAGGCCTTCGTATCCCTTGTGGACACCCAGCATGCGGTACCCGTAGTAGATGCCCGTACGGACGATGGCGCGGACGGCCGCGTTCATGCCCGGCGCGTCTCCACCGCTTGTCAGGACGCCGATGGTCTTCAGTTCACCCATTCCGATCTCCTCCTGCTGTCCCTGATGGAAAACTGGAACGTCGTGCCGCCGAGCCGCCGGGAACGGCAAAGATCCCGGTGGATTTGCGGGACAAAACGTCCCAAAAATGCCCGCAATCCCTGAAATGGAACAAACCTGCGCTTGTCCGAACGGATGCGGGCATGATGTCAGAAACCTTTTTCGATGATGATGTTGTGCGCTTCCTCCACGTCGGTTTCCGGTACGGACACTTCAAGGTAGTCGTTCGAGCTTTCACTCTTGCCGGCCGCCTGAACACGGACAAGGATGCCGGCCTGTTCGAGCGCGGACTGCAGGTTGGTTGCCCTTTCACGGTTCTGGGCCATGTACACCACTGTCCACATCGCTACACGTGTCCTCCCTGCCGGCCTTCCGATTCCACGGTGCCGTAGCGGCTGAAGATGCGGGCCTTGCCCCGGATCTTGATGGCGGAAGTCTGTTCGGTGAACTGTGCGATGAGCACCTCTCCCCGGTCGAGGATTTCCGTGTGGTGGAGACGTGTGTCACGTCCCCGGGTGAGACCGATGACGTTCACGCCGTTTTCCTGCGCCTGCACAACGATATAGTCCGAATGGGCCCTGTCGAGCTCCGTATCCTTCTGATCCAAGCCACTCACCCCGATGATGATCCGCCGCGCCCACCCTGCGGCCGCCGACGGCCTGCAGCGATGCGGCACGGGTGTCTGCCGCCCGGGCGGCACCCGCATGATTTGATGATGAAACCAAGACGGCAAGCCGCATGGCGTGATCGTTCACACGAACCATGATACCCGATTTCCCCCGAATGCGCAAGCACGGGGACATTCGCCCGACCGGACGCTTGCAACACGCTTGCCGCAATGGTTCCAGCGCATGCGCCCGTGCATCGGGAAGCAGGAATCAGCCGACAGCCGGCGGATTCAGGAAGCCGGTTCCGCCTTGACATTCTCCTCGCCGAGGATGCCGATGAGCGAGCGGGCCAGAACGAGACCCATCTCCACACAGTACCGGCTCGACGGCGCCCGTGAGCCGGTTTCGTACACATGGGCGGGGATGCCGCCTTCGAAATACTGCAGCAGCGCATGCACGGCGGCCCTGTCCTGTGCCGGCGCCTCCGGAGGGATGCGGACCTTCAGGCGCGCGACGGCCGGTGAGAGGAAGCATGCCGGCGCGTCGGGCGCTCCGATCGGAACGGGTGTGCCACCGAGGGCACGAACGATTGCGTCGGCCGGTGTTTCGCCCGGATGAACGGCGGTTGCCGCGGCATCGGGAACCGTCACCCGGCCGCTTTGCCCGGCCTGTGCGGTCACACCAGACGCCGATGGCTCCGGGACGGCCGTTTTCCTGACTGCCTCGGTGCTGTATCCGTGTGGCGCCCCGCCATCCCTCCCCGGGACACTTCCTTCCGGCATGGCGGCCGCAGCCCGACGTTCCCCAGCGGCATCGTTTCCCATGGCCGTACCGCCATCCGCGCGCCCATTTGTCAAGTTGCCGCGCTGGTAACGGCTGTCGCCCGCCTCGCGGATGACGGGCGGGAAACCGCGTCCTCCGCCGTTTCCGTTCCGCCCCCTGCCAGGCAGCGCTGGAAGCGGCCCTTCCTTTGACAACGGCAGGAACCGTTCCGCCAGGATCTTGGGCTCCTCGTCCTCCCGCACGCTCACGCGTCCCTCGACCCAGATCGCCGCATCGCGCGACAGCAGCGGGGCCTGGCTTTCCAGCACGTTCGGGAACACGATGACCTCAAACTGGCCGTACAGGTCCTCGACTGTCAGAAACGACATCATGCGGTTGCTGCGGGTGGAGATGGACTTCATCTCGGTGATGATGCCCGCCGCGATGGCCGGCTGGCCGTCCTTGAGACGGACTGTCTCGACCTCGCCCTCGAGCGGCGGCTGGAAATCGCGCGCCGATACGGTCGCGTACTGTCCGATGAGGTCCGCGACACCGTCGAGCGGATGCCCCGTGAGGTACAGACCCAGCATCTCCTTTTCCATGGCCATCAACAGGCGCGGATCGTATTCGGGAATGGCGGGCCATGCGACGGCGACCTCGGAGTTGGCGGCGGTTCCCGCATCGAAGAGTGAGAACTGGCCTTCGAGCATGGTGCGCCGCGTCTGGTTGACCGAATCGATGATGAACTCGTATTGGGCCATCATGCGCGAACGGAATACGCCGAACGAATCGAATGCCCCGCACTTGATGAGGCTTTCGACGGTTTTCTTGTTCAATTCGCGGCCCGCCAGCCGCTCGCAGAAATCGACAAAGTCACGGAACCTGCCGTTCGCCTGCCGGTCCGCCACCAGCGCCTGCACGACATTGGCCCCCACATTCTTGACGGCGGAAAGCCCGAAGCGGATGTGGCCGCCCGCCGGCGTGAACGAACCCAGGCTTTCATTGATGTCCGGCGGCAGGATGCGGATGCCCATCTTCCGGCATTCCAGCACGTACTCCGACACCTTCGCGAGACTGCCGACGAAGCTGTTCATCAGTGCGGACATGAAGGCCACCGGATGGTGGCACCGCAGCCACGCGGTCTGGTAGCCCACGACGGCATAGGCCGCGGCGTGCGACTTGTTGAACGCGTAGGACGCGAAGTCCATCATTTCATCGAACAGGCGGTTGGCCGTCGACTCGTCCATGCCGTTGCGCAGCGCGCCGGGAATGGTCACATGACCCTGCATGTCGGTCTGCCCGTAGATGAAGTTCCGCCGTTCGGCGTCCATGACCTCCTTCTTCTTCTTGGACATGGCCCGGCGCACCAGGTCCGACCGGCCCAGCGAATAGCCCGCGATGTCGCGCACGATCTGCATGACCTGCTCCTGGTAGATCATGCAGCCGTAGGTGACATTGAGGATGGGCTCGAGCAGCGGATGCACATAGGTGACCAGCTCGGGATTGTTCTTCGAGCGGATGTAGCGGGGTATCTGGTCCATCGGACCCGGGCGGTACAGCGAGATGCCGGCGATGATGTCCTCGAGGCTGCCCGGCTGCAGTTCCGTCATGAACCGGGTCATGCCCTGGCTTTCCAGCTGGAACACGCCGGCCGTCTCGCCGCGGCCGATCATGGCGTACACCTGCGGATCGTCGAAGGCGATCGCGTCGATGTCGATGGCCGGCCCGCCCGACGCCTTCACCAGCATCACCGCATCACGGATGACGGTGAGGGTGCGCAGCGCCAGGAAGTCCATCTTCAGCAGCCCGAGCTCCTCGATGGTGGTCATCGGGAACTGGGTGGAGATGAGGTCGCCGTTGCGGTACAGCGGCACCAGGTTCGTCAGCGGCTCCCCGGCGATGACGATGCCGGCGGCATGGGTGGAGGCGTGGCGCGGCATGCCCTCGAGCGTCTTGGCGGTATCGAGCAGTTCATGGACACGCGGGTCCTCCTCATAGACCTTTTCGAGTTCCCGGTTCATGCCGATGGCGTCCTCGATCGAGAGATGCTTGCCCGGCATCATGGGGATCATCTTGGCGACCCGGTCCACATCGCCGTACGGCACGGCCAGCGCGCGACCCACGTCGCGCACGGCGGCACGCGCCGCCATGGTGCCGAACGTGATGATCTGGGCAACCCGGTCGGCGCCGTACTTCGCGACGACGTAGTCGATGACCTCCTGCCGGCGTTCGTAGCAGAAGTCGATGTCGATGTCGGGCATGCTGATGCGTTCGGGATTGAGGAAGCGCTCGAAGATGAGCGCATACCGGATGGGGTCCACATTCGTGATGCCAAGGCAGTACGACACGATGCTGCCGGCGGCCGACCCTCGCCCCGGTCCCACCATGATGCCCTTTTCCCGCGCATGGCGGATGAAGTCCCAGACGATGAGGAAGTAGTCGACATAGCCCATCTGGCGGATGACGGACAGCTCATAGCGGGTCCGCTCGCGATGGGCGTCGTCGGTGCCGTACCGGCGTGCGTAGCCCTCCCATGTGATGCGTTCGAGCAGCGATTCGGGCGTCTGGGGCGGCGCGACCGGGAACGCGGGCAGGTGCAGCTTGCCGAACGTGAAGTTCACCCGGCAGCGGTCGGCGATGCGCTGCGTGTTTTTCAGCGCCTCGGGCACATCGGCGAAGTGCTGGGCCATTTCCGCCTGGGACTTGAGGTAGAGCTCGTCGGTTTCGATGACCAGCCGGTCCTCGTCCTCGACGGTCTTGCCCGTCTGGATGCAGATGAGAATCTCCTGTGCGCGGGCGTCTGTGCGGTGGATGTAGTGCACGTCATTCGTGGCGACCAGCGGGATGCCGGTATCCCCGGAAAGGCGGACAAGCTCGCGGTTGACCTCGCGCTGTTCGTCGAGGCCGTTGTGCTGCAGCTCCAGGTAGAAGTTGCCGCGTCCCAGGATGCCATCGAGTCGCAGCGCGAGGGTGCGGGCCCGTTCATAGTCCCCCTTGAGCAGCGCGTTCGGCACATCGCCCGCAAGACAGGCGCTCAGCCCGATGATCCCGGCGTGGTGGCGCTCGAGCAGGTCGAGGTCGATGCGGGGCTTGTAGTAATACCCATCGGTAAAGCCGGCGGAAACCAGCAGCATGAGGTTGCGGTACCCCTCGTCGTTCTCGGCGAGCAGGACCAGATGTCCCTGGTCGGCATCGGCGCGCGGATCGCGGTCGAGACGGGAACGGGCCGCCGTGTAGACCTCGCAGCCGATGACGGGCGTGATGCCGGCCTCGAGGCAGGCCTTGTAGAAGTCGACCACCCCGTAGAGCACGCCGTGGTCGGTGATGGCCAGATGGCTCATGCCCAGTTCCCTGGCACGGGAAACCAGCGCCGGAATGCGCGCGGCACCGTCGAGAAGGCTGTACTCGGTGTGGACATGCAGGTGGGTGAAAGGGATTCTGGCTTCCTGATTCATCGGATCTCCGTCGGCTCGACGCGGCTTGATGCGGAACGGCCGGAGTCGACGGACCATTCCGTCCATGTCCGCATCGGTGCGCTGAGGTTCGACCGCTACGATATCGTGCGGCTGCCACATCATTGTACCAGATGTGCCGGACTATCGCCATAAGAGAAAGCTTGTTCTTTTTACAGGCAGGCGGGACAAACAGGAGCGTCGCATCAACCGCACCGGATCATGCCGTCGGCGGTGGCGAGCCATCCGATCCGCACATCATGCGGCTCAACGGGCACCTGATCCACAATCTGCCAGGGGAATGCGGGCGCGATGGTCGCAGCTTGCGGACAGTTCGCAAGAAAACGGTCGTAATAGCCCTTGCCCCGTCCGAGTCTTCCGCCCTGGCGATCGAAGGCGGCTCCCGGCACGAGCACGATGTCGATCGCGGCACAGGGCACGGCGGGGGCCTCCTCAACAGGCTCGTACAGGCCGTACGCGGAACGGCGCAGCTCCGTCGCAGGATTGCGGACCTCCCGGAACAACAGCTGCGGACTTCCGTTCCCGTCCTCCGCGCAGACCGGCAGGCACACCCTGCCGCCACGGTCCCGCCACCGGTCGATGTATGTCCGGATGTCCGGCTCGTCGATGCGCGGATGGAACGCGGCAAGCATACGCCCTTCCGGTTCGCCCGGCGCGGCGTCGGCAAGCGCCGCGCAGATCGCATCCGAGAACGCCATGCGCTCCTGCGGTGAGACGGATGCGAACAGCGTGCGCATCATGATGCGCCAGGCCTTCTTGTCCATGGCAGCTCCCGTCGGGTTTTGGATCATGCGTTCCTCCCTCCATCCGGACCATCCCTTCGCCCATCCGTCCTGACTCCCGGGTGTGGATCGGACAAAAAAAGGACGCCCCTGTTCAGAGCGTCCTTCGATTGCCTGTCGACGGATTCACGTCAGTTGACCTTCGAGCCGCACTTGGGGCAGAAGGCCACATCCTTGGATACTTCGGCGCCACAATTGGGGCACTTGGAGGCATCCTTGATCTCCATGATCTTGGACTTGAGCTCCTCGATGCGCATCTCCGCTTCCTGGATCTGCACGCACCATTCGCCAAAGCCCTGGTCGTTGCCATTGCGGAAGTTGACATACACCTGCTCGCCGATCTTGGCGAACATGTCCTTCATTTTGTCCTTTTCCGCACTCACCTGGGAGTTGAGCTTGGTGATTTCGATGGCATCCTTGCCCTTTTCCGCCACGCTCTTGCCGAGTTTCTTCACATCATCGAAGAATGCTGCCATGATACGCCCTCCCTTGATTTGTACACCTTGTTTCCATCAGCATAATCCAGAACCGGCCAAAAAGCAACCGGTATCCTCTCTGTGCTGCTTACCAATCCTTGATACGCTCAAAACGCTCAAGCGTCTGAATTCGGGCAAACAGGAAAGGGACATGCCGCAGGGACGGATGCCGCGGGACCCTGCTGCCGGCGGCGGGTCGGAATTCGCGGTTTCAGGACAGCGGGCGGCGCAGCAGGCTGCCGGGCGGGACCGGCGCGGAAAGCACCGCAAGCACCGTCATCTGCGGATGCGGGGCGACATCGATCGGTTGACCCGCCTCATCCGCCATGGAAAGGATCCTGACGGGAAATGCGCGCCCCGTGGGGGGCAGGCATTCCAGCAGATCGTCACGGGTGAAACGGTTGCGCTGTTCGAGGCGGGCGTGGCCGCCGTCGGCACCGTGGGCATCTTGCCCGGTCTGCGCCGCCTCTGGGACAATAGCCACGAAGTCCGCGGTGCGGTCATACCCGCCCCGATCCGTCCGCTGGGCCTCCGGCCCCGGCCGCCCGTCGAGGAAGCCTTCCGTAAACCCGCGGTTGCTGACCGAGGCAACCTCCCGTTCCCACCGGACCAGGTCCGACGCCTCCCACCGGCCTTCCCAGGCGGCGTCGATCGCCTCGCGGTATGCCTTGACGACGGTCGCCGCGTAGAAGGGACTCTTCATGCGGCCTTCGATCTTCAGGCTCGCGACGCCCACCCGGATCAGCTCCGGTATGCGTCGCAGCAGGCACAGGTCGCGCGCATTGAACAGATAGGTGCCGCGTTCATCCTGCTCCACCGGGAAATAGTCGCCTGGCCGCTTTTCCTCCATGACCGCGTAGGACCAGCGGCATGGCTGGGCGCAGTCGCCGCGGTTGGCATCGCGGCCGGCGAGGTGGCGGCTCAGCAGGCAGCGGCCCGAGTAGGCCATGCACATGGCGCCATGCACGAACATCTCCAGCTCAAGACCGGGCGGCGCGGCTTCCCGGATGCCGGCTATCTCGGCCAGGGAGAGCTCACGCGCGAGCACGATGCGGGAAACGCCCGCCCTGTGCCAGAAAAGGGCAGCCGCGCGGTTGGTTGCGTTCGCCTGGGTGCTCAGGTGAACGGGCATGTCGGGCCGGATGTCCCGCACCAGTTGCATGACGCCGGGATCCGCGCAGATGACGGCATCCGGCCCGGTCGCGAGCGCCGGTTCCAGCCAGGACGGCAGCGCGTCGATGTCCTGGTCGTGCGCCAGGATGTTGACAGCCAGATAGGCCTTGCGACCTAGACCGTGGACATGGGTCATCGCCTCCGCCATTTCCGGCAGCGTGAAGTTGTCCGCCCCTGCCCGCAACCCGAACCGGTTGCCGGCGAGATAGACGGCGTCGGCGCCGAAGCGCAGGGCGGTGCGCAGCTTTTCCATGTTGCCGGCGGGTGCCAGCAGTTCCGGTTTTGCGTGGGAGCAGGATGCCTGCATGTGGTTCGACTCCTTCAGGGGCATGTGTCGCCGCAATGCCTGCGGCACGACAGGGCAACGCCATCGCCGACCGGCAGGATGGCCGTCTCGAAATCCTTGTTTGTGCACAGTGCCTTCAGATAAGCCTCCAGCCGCACGGCAATCGTCCGGTGCTTGTGCGGCACCTTGTCCGTCGCATGCGGCAACCCCATGAACAGCACATTGTCCGAGGCGAGCGTTCCTCCCGCCGCAACCAGGCGGGTCAGATCCGGCAGCAGCTCGGGATACTGGCCCTTCGCGGCATCGACGAATACCAGATCGTACGGGACGGTCAGACAGGGCAGGATATCGCGGGCGTCACCCGTTAGCACCCGGACCCGTCCGGCAAGAGCGAGCCGATCGAGGTTGCGCCGGGCCTCCTCCGCGAGGTCCGGGTCCAGCTCGATGGTGTCGAGGATGCCCGTCTCCGGCTGCCCCGAGGCAAGCAGGGCGGTCGAAAACCCGATCGCGGTGCCGATCTCGAGCACGCGCGCCGGTCTGATCGCAGAAGAAAGCCAGCGCAGCAGTGCGGCTGTCTCCGGCATCGCCACGGGAATGTGCCGGGCACGGGCATCGGCCTCCATCTCGGCAAGAAAGCCCCCCGCGGGACGCAGCATGCGTCGCAGGAAGCTCTCCATGCCGGTTTCCATTTCATGGTTGTTCATGACGGCTCCCGGCGCGATCGCCTGCAGGCTTACTGGCCGCTGACCCCATACTTCTTCTGGTCGTTGAGGTGGCCGTTGTAGGTTTCATTGTAGATGTTCGTTCCATCCGGCGTTGCAAAGAAATACAGATACTTCGTGTCTTCCGGATACAGGGCCGCCTCGATGGCATCGCGGCGGGGCGAGCAGATGGGGCCCGGCGGCAGGCCAGGATGCTTGTACGTGTTGTAGGGGCTGTCGATCTCAAGATCCTCATACAGCACGCTCGTCGTGCGACCCTTCCCTGCCATGATGCGGGCATACTGGATGGCGGCGTCGGTCTGCAGCAGTTGCAGGTCCTGGCTCTTGAGACGGTTGTGGAAGACCGAGGAAATCTTCTTGAGATCGGCTGGCAGCAGCGCCTCCATCTCGATGATCGATGCCAGCGTGACAATCTGGTCGGTCGTCATGCCCAGCTCGGCGGCGCGTTTGCGGTCGTCGTCGGTGAACTTGCGGTTGAATTCGTCGAGCATGCGCAGGACGAGCTTTTCCTCGTCCCACCCCTCATCGAGCTTGTAGGTGTCGGGATACAGGTATCCCTCGAGCGGGTAGGCGCGGTCCTCCGACACGGTCAGCTCCTCCTGGAAGGGGAACTGCGTCAGGTGCATCTGTGCGAGCTTGAGGAACTTTTCCTTGACGACGCCGTAGTTCTGGTTGAGGTAGTCGGCCAACTCGACAATCGTCATGCCCTCGGGTATGCGGATGTCCACCGACGGATTCTTCAGCGCGTCGCCCGTCAGTCGCAGCATCAGCGCATACTCGTTCATGTCCTTCGTCAGGACATACCGTCCCGCCTTGTACAGCCCGTCGAAACCGATGAGCTTGGACAGCAGCTTGAATCGGGTGGGATTGACCTTGTACCCCTCATCCTCGAGCAGCTTGGCGATGGCGTCCGTGGAGGACCCGTAGGGCACCCTGAACTCGATGCCGCCGCTGTCGCGGGGAATGGCGGCATCCTGGGCGACGCCGTCGGTGATGTAGTTGTACCCCACCTTCATGAACGACATCGCGACCACAAGGCACACCAGGATGAACAGCAGCAGCTTCAGGAAGAAGAAGCCGCGCTTCCTGCGGGCGGGACGCTGGGCTTGTGCGGGCGCGGTGCTGTTCCGGACGCCCGTGTTCCTGTTTCCGGTCACGGCATTTCCTCACTGTGCGGAGCGGCACGGAGCCGTCCTGTCTACGTCGGCGGTTCAACTGCTTGCCGGGGCCGACGCGTGTGTGCCGGGCATCCGCCTTGGCACACGCACGCATGCTCAGCCGGCAAACCGGTCACTTCTTCTCGCGGCTCTTGAGCTTGGCGCGCATTTCCGAATCGAGCATCTTCTTGCGGATGCGGATGGATTTCGGCGTCACCTCGACGAGCTCGTCGTCGGCGATGAACTCCAGGCACTGCTCCAGGCTCATCTGCACCGGCGGGACCAGGCGGAGCGCCTCGTCCGAGCCGGACGCGCGCATGTTCGTGACATGCTTCTTCTTGCAGACATTGATCGTGATGTCCTCGTTGCGCGAGCACTCGCCCACGACCATGCCCTCGTAGACCGGCACGCCGGGTCCGATGAACAGGGAACCGCGGTCCTGCGCATTGTACAGGCCGTAGGTGACCGATTCGCCCGGTTCCCACGCGCAGAGGGAACCGCGGTTGCGGCTGCGGATCTCGCCGCGCCAAGGCTCATAGCCGTGGAAGACATGGTTGAGGATGCCGTTGCCGCGGGTGTCGGTCATGAACTCGGAACGGTAGCCGATGAGGCCGCGGGACGGAATCAGGAAGTCGAGGCGCGTGTAGCCCTCGGCGCCGGCGTGCATGTTCGTCATTTCCGCCTTGCGCGTGCCGAGCTTCTCCATGATGGCGCCGACATACTCTTCTGGCACGTCGCACACGAGGTGCTCGATGGGCTCGTAGGTCTCGCCGTTCTGCTCGATGGTAATGACCTCGGGCATGGAGACCTGGAATTCGTAGCCCTGGCGGCGCATCGTCTCGATGAGGATCGACAGGTGGAGCTCGCCGCGGCCGGACACCTTGAAGCAGTCCGCGGAATCGGTCTCCTCGACGCGCATGGAAACATTCGTCTCCACCTCCCGCATCAACCGGTCGCGCAGGTGGCGCGAAGTGACATAAGTTCCCTCGCGGCCGGCGAACGGACTGTTGTTGACCATGAACTGCATGGAGATCGTGGGCTCGTCGATGTCCACGAACGGTATGGCCTCGGGGCACTCCTTGTCGCAGATCGTCTCGCCGATGGTGATGTCCGGGATGCCGGAGACGCAGACGAGCTCGCCGATGGAGGCATCCTGCACGTCGACGCGCTTCAAACCCGCAAACGACTGCAGCACCGAGACCTTGACGTTCTGCTGCGTGCCGTCGCGCTTCATCAGCACGGCCTGCTGGTCGCGCCGGATCGTGCCGCGCTCGACGCGGCCGACCGCGATGCGGCCGATGAAATTGTCATAGTCGAGGCTCGAGACGAGGAACTGCAGCGGTGCGGCGGGCTTGCCCTCCGGTGCCGGCACGTGCTCGATGATGGCGTCGAACAGGGGAACCATGTTCTCCTGCGGATCGCCGAGCTCCTTCATGGCGTACCCGTCGCGCGCCGAGGCATAGATGACCTTGAAGTCGAGCGCCTCGTCGTCGGCGCCCAGTTCGACGAACAGGTCGAAGATCTCGTTGATGACATCGTTGGGACGGGCTTCCTTGCGGTCGATCTTGTTGATGACAACGATGGGCTTGAGGTGCAGCGCCAGCGCCTTGCGGAGCACGAAGCGCGTCTGGGGCATGGCCCCCTCGTACGCATCGACAAGCAGCAGCACGCCGTCGACCATTTTCAGAACGCGTTCGACCTCGCCGCCGAAATCGGCGTGCCCGGGCGTATCGACGATGTTGATGTGGGTATCGCCGTACTTGACGGCGGTGTTCTTCGACAGGATGGTGATGCCTTTTTCACGCTCGAGGTCGTTGGAGTCCATGACACGCTCGGCCACCTTCTCATTGGCGCGGAACGTGCCGCTCTGGCGGAGCAGGGCATCGACGAGCGTGGTCTTTCCATGGTCTACGTGTGCGATGATGGCCACATTGCGGATGTCATTGCGAATGGTGTTCACGTTTTCCCCTTCTGTCACGGCTGGTGGCTCTTGAACGGGCGTATGCGCGCGGCCGGCATGGCCGCACTGCGCGTCCCTGACGCTTCATTTTACCGGAAGGGTTCATATGCTGTCAAACCAGCGTGGCATTCACGGGGCGGCGGATGAAGCAGAGAGATCGATGGTCATGTCAGGGGCATCCGGTGTGTGATAGGAACCTTCTGAATCATTGAGGAAGCGTGCATGAACGGCATTGGGAGCTGCCAGCGCAAGGAGCCCTCCGCAGAAACCGGGAGCGGGCAGTTCAGGCAGATAGAAGAACCGGGCGATTCAGCTGGATACAGCGAATGCTATCCCGACAGGATGACAGGATGTCAGATCCGAAGCAGCAGGTGCCGCAGCGGCATGACTCTTCGGATGCCGAGCTCCCGTACAAGCTGTGCGCGCAGCTCGCGCCCCATGGCCTTCATCAGGCGGACTTCCGTCCGCGTGGGCTCCTTCGCCCCGTAGCGCACCCGGCCGAACAGGGCCGACAGGGCGGCGAACGAGCTTTCCGGGAAATAATACTCGTTGTCGACCCGTCCCGCAAACTCGGTCAGACTCTCTCCCGGTTCCAGCGTCATGCCGGTGAGGGCGAGCCATTCGAGCATTTTGCCGTAGCGGGCCACCACCTGGCGGCGGCCGGGAGAACGGCCGATGCGGACCGCCTCCGTCACGCGCGAGCCGATGTCGAGCAGCAGCAGCAGCGCAAGCAGCGCGCCGAGTACCAGCAGGGCGATCGTTTGCGGCGGCAGCGGCTTGCGGACCTCGACCGGCCCGAGGTCGCCGTCCTCAAGGCCCAGGTCGTCCCGATTCCCGCCATACCGGCGCATCAACTCCTCCAGATCCGGCATGTAGCCGCCATCATAGGAACCGGACATGTCATTGACGGACTGCGCCAGAAAATCAGTCGTTCCGGCAAAACCCGGCGTCGGCTCGAAGGAAAGCCAGCCGAAGCCTTCAAAGTAAACCTCCACCCAGGCGTGGGCAAACCGGTTCGTGACCCGATAGAGGTCCTCCTCCTTCTCCTTTTCCGGCAGGACGTATCCTTCGACGTATCGGGCGGGAATGCCAAGCGTCCGCAGCAGAACGGTCATTGCGGACGCATAGGAGGTGCAGTACCCGCTGCGGTTCTCGAACAGGAACCAGTCGACGAAATCCTCGCCCTCCGGAAGCCGGGGCATGACCAGCGTGTACGGATACAGCTCGCGCAATGCGTCACGCACGGCAAGAACCCGGTCGTAATCGGTGACCATTCCTTCCGTCAGCGCCTGGGCGAACTGACGCGTTCTTTCTGTGACAGTATCGGGCAGGGTCGTGTACTTCTTGCGGACCTCGGTTGCACGCTGATACCATTGCGACAGCTGCTGGTAGGCGGGCGTCGTCAACGGATCCGGATGGGCGGCCCAGTAGCTCAGGCCTGTCTCGAAGCTCTGGTCCGGCAACGGGTCCCCCTTGTCGTCGACAAGATTGGGGGTCAGCAGGCGTCCATACGTCGCCTGTACCTGCGGATCGCTGCGTTCGCCGGCGTCGAGGGTGTCCAGCTCGTTCCAGGCATCCAGGTAGGTGCGCAGGGCCAGCTCGTACAGGCCGGCATGCGAGAGGGGCAGCAGCTTCTGGAGAATCTCATCGCCGTACATCGGTTGCCGGTACGAGAAGGTGTAGCGGGATCCGGACCCGAGGAACTGGGATGAGACCAGGATCCCGCGGCTGTTTTCCGTAACGGGCAGGGCCCCGCCGTCGGTGCCCTTGACCGGCAACACGGTCTTGAGCGGTGTCAGCAGCGTCCGGGTGGTGAAGTTGCGGAACGTGACCTCCATCGGCAGGGTCGGAAACAGCAGCGGATCGAGCTCACCGGTGGCGAGACGTTCCACCAGAGCGGCCGTCTCGGTATCCATAACGGGCGTGCCGGTTCCTTCGCCTCTGGCATTTCCGGGCTCCATCGAAGATGGATACAGCAGCGACAGCGGCACATCCCGGTACAGTCCGCCCAGCTCGTCGAGGTCCTGCGCGCTTTCGGGATATCCGGCCGCCTGATAGTCGTACTGCGGATCCACCAGCATCCAGGAGGTCCCCGTGTAGTTCTGGTAGGCGGCGCCACGCAGGTAGGCGCGTTTGTCGGCCTTGACCTCCATCACCAGTGTGTTCGACAGCCGGACGCGACCACCCAGCAGGTGTTCGCGTCCGCTCAGTCCGGTCGCGGAAAGACTGAAAAACTCGGTGTCGGTATGCGTGAACTTCTCCTCGATGCGCGTGTACAGGTCGTTGACCTTCGTCTCGAGCCACTTCCAGCGGAGCGGCTCGTCCGGCTTCTCGAACAGGAATGTCAGCAGCAGGGCGACCACTGCGACCGGCACCGCCTGCAGCATGATGCGTCCGGCCCCGCTGTCCGGGTTCTCCACCCCTTCGCGCCTGCGTCTTTCATAGACGCTGCCTGCCAGCAGGCAGACGGAAAGCACGATGAACGGGAGAATTTGCGCGCGAGCTTCCTTGGCGGCCATTTCGAAGGACAGCAGCAGGCATGCCATGGCATATCCCACCAGCGGCAGAAAGCGGAAGCGGCGCTCGTGGAAGAACCAGGCGACGAACGCCGTCAATGCGGCCAGCAGCACCAGAATGACCGGCTGGTATGAAGCATAGCGCGATCCCGCCAAAGGTTCGAAGTAGTACAGCTTTTCCCATGCCCGTCCAAAGTCGCCCATCCACGCCAGAAAAGCCTTGTGGATCGCTCCCTTGTCCAGCATCAGGAACAGCAGGCCCAGCACCGACACGGAGAGGGTCACGATGCCGGCGACCCGTCCCGGCCTGCTGCCGGTGCACAGTCGCAGCAGGACGTAACAGGCAAGGCCGATGCCTGCGTACTGCAGGAACGGGACCGGTGCCAGCAGGATGTTCGTCAACGCCGACAGGCACAGCAGGATGTACGCCAGCGACATGAAGGCGCGCAGGCCGGGCTCCGCCAATCTGGACAGCCATTTCATGACGCGCGCCCCCCTTCCTCAGAATCGATCGGTTCAGGCACAAGCCGGAACACACGGATGCCGTTCTGGGCCAGTTGGTCCGCGATGCCGCGCATGTTCGCCTTCGTGTCCGGCCCAGCGGCATCGGGCGCCAGCAGGTAGTACAGCTCCACATCATATCCGCGATGGCGCAGCACGATGCATTTTTCGATGATGCCGTGCGTCAGCTGCACGGTGAACAGATAGGCAAGGCTCCGGTGGGCGCCCGTTTCGAGGAAGTTGTCCACGACATCCTCAAAACGGCCCTCCTGGTTGAACTTGACTTCGCTGAGCAGCTCGTAGGCCTTCATGAAGTCACCTGGCGTCGCCGCCCGCAGAACCACCGGTTCCTCGCGCCAGAAGCAGATGCGCGCCGGCATGCCGCGCGACAGCAGGTATTGCGCCTGCGCGATCGCCTCCTCGATGAGACAGTCTTCGCGGGCCAGTGTCTCCGCGTTCTGCTCGGGTGGCGCAGACACGTCCAGCAGGAACAGGATGTCGTTGTCGAGCTCGTTGCGCATGTCACGCACCATGAGGTTGCCGGACTTCGCCGAAAGCTTCCAGTGCATCTTGCGCAGGCTGTCGCCCGGCGCGTAGCGCCGGATGTCGATCATTTCGTCGTTGCCCGCCTCGAACAGGCCGGCCAGCACATTGCCCTCCGACACCATCGCGGCCGGAATGGTCTTGTGCGACAGGATGCGCACACGCGGCCTCACCAGGATGGATTTGCGCTCCAGAGGCCGATGTCGCAGAAAGAACATGCCCAGGAAATCGCGGAAGACGATGTCGCGCACCCCCACCTCGTACCTTCCCCGGTACGGCAGCGGCAGCTCGTAGACATACTCGCGCTTGGCAAACGGGGCGAGCGACATGTGCATGCTTTTCATTTCGCTGCACAGGATGCGCCCTTCGAGATACATGGTGATGGTGACATAGGGAATCGGCACGGGGCTTTCATTACCCAGCACCAGACGATACTTCGCGCGGTCGCCCTTGACGAACGTGCGCTCGTTGAGGCTCTCCCCGATGCGGAAGGTGAACAGGTTCACCATCAGGCAGAGAAAGGACACCACCGGCAGCAGCAGCACGGCGTACAGCACCGTGTAGGGAAGAAAACCGGTGTAGAACCAGGCGTAGAACAGGCAGGCGCCAACAAGGAAGGCCCATCGGATCCAGTTCTTGCGCAACAGGGCCTTCTCGCGCGCCGGCATGGCGGGATCGGCTTCATGCCAGCTCATGGGCTTTCACCTCGGTCACATAGAATCGCGCATGCAGGAAACTCCGGCCGCTGTGCCATGAGGATTGCCGTTCGCGGTCCGGCAGTCTCCACGACCGGAGCCGTACCTCACTTGAGCACGGGGATCTTCTTGTGGGACACAATCTCCTGGATGATCTGATCGGCGGTGATCCGCTTGATGCGGGCTTCCTGGCGCAGAATGACACGGTGCGACAGCACATGCACCGCCAGATCGCGGATGTCCTCGGGCACCACATAATCGCGCCCCTCGTAGCACGCGGCCGCCTGCGCGGCGCGGAACAGGCTGATCGAGGCGCGCGGGCTGCAGCCGAGCAGCACATGCTCATGGCTGCGGGTGGCGCCGGTGATGTCGGTGATGTAGCCGGCCAGGCTCTGGTCGACCCGGATGGTGCGGATATGGTTTTTCAGGGCCACCAATTGCCCGCTGTCGGCGACGGGCTGCAGCGCGTTGAGCGGATTTGCCTCCTGGAACCGGTACAGGATGCCGACTTCGTCGCTGCGTTCGGGATACCCCATGGAGATCTTGATGAGGAACCGGTCCAGCTGCGCTTCGGGCAACGGATAGGTGCCCATGTATTCGACGGGGTTCTGCGTGGCGATGACCATGAACGGATCCGGCACCTTGTAGGTCTTGCCGTCTACCGTCACCTGACGTTCTTCCATGACCTCCAGCATCGAGGCCTGCGTCTTGGGCGAGGTGC
The DNA here is from genome assembly GCA_023440865.1 of Bacillota bacterium. GTDB lineage: Bacteria > Bacillota > Clostridia > DSM-8532 > DSM-8532 > JAEWSN01. Next base: position 1,637 of record JAEXRM010000144.1, on the reverse strand, counting down.
GGTTGATCTCGTCGGCCAGGATGACATGGCTCATGACATTGCCCTGCCGGAAGTCGAACTCGCCGGTCTTGGGATTGAAGATGGAAAAACCCGTGATGTCCGAGGGCAGGATGTCCGGGGTGAACTGGATGCGGTTGAAGGAAAGGCTGACGGACTTGGCCATGGCGGATGCCATGGTGGTCTTGCCGATGCCCGGCACGTCCTCGATCAGGACATGGCCGGATGCGGCGAGGGCGATGACCATGAGCCGTGACGCGGCTTCCTTGCCGACGAGCACATGGCCGATGTTTTCGACGATCCGTTTCATCAGAACACTGGATTCACTCATTGCCGATTCCGTCCTTTCGGTTTGCTGCAACCCTGACGGCGTTCCGCGGCAACAACTTCTGCAGGCGGTTCCATCGTCGGAGGCACCCCTATCATATCGCACGGAACGAGATGAACGAAATGGGGAAAACGCGCAAAAACCGCATATGGTCTGCACATTGTTGACAAATGACGGAATAATGATAGAAAACTGGTTGCGCGGCGCGCTGCCGGCAGCACCTCGTTGCGCGTCACGGGCAACAAGGCGGCAGGCGTATCAACCAGGCAGGTGTGATGCGGCCCGCAAGAGGACAAAAATGCGGAAGGGTTCCGGAGATCATCTCCGAAACCCTTTTTGGTGCGAAAGGCGGGATTTGAACCCGCACGTACTTGCGTACACTAGAACCTGAATCTAGCGAGTCTGCCAATTCCACCACTTTCGCTCGTCGGTGTCGCTCACCGCAACCGCAAGATGAATTATACAGGCATCCCGGATGATATGCAAGAGGTTTTTGCGTTTTTTTCACGCCACATTCCGCCGGAAACGGCCTGACAAACGGATTCATTGCAGCCGTAGGCATTCACCGCCGTACGGTGGCCGGACGGCCGGGAGTAGGAAGCCGCCCCCCTCTCCCGGCCGCCATGCGCATATCCGGCCCTTTGGCGGGCTCATCCCCCCGTGATGCCGATGAACAGCTTGTAGAGGATGTTCTTCTCCGACAGGACGGTGACCGACATGCCATACAGCATGACCAGCATCACGATGCCGATGAACACGTCACCCAGCACGGCCAGCTTCTTGCCACGCAGCTGGAAGCGGAACAGCACCGCGCCGACAACGGCAAGAATCGACATCAGCAGAAACGAGAAGACCGCCGCGTTGGCTGTGGCCGCTGAAAAGTCGAATTGCGGCAGGTTCGGGGAATTGTAGAACATGAACCAGATCACCAGGATGACAAGCGACAACCCCAACAGCACCAGGGTGGGAATCGGCAGCTTCTTCGCAGGGGTGGCGTTCTCACCGGAGCCCTGCGGGGATGCCGCCGGCCTTGCCGCCTTGGCCTGCTTGCCGGTCGGCGGTGACGGCTGGGTCGGATACGGCGGCTGCTGCCAGCCCTGCTGCGATCCGGGCGCCATGCCCGGGGCCGGATATGGCGGCTGCTGTGCCGGGTACGGCGACTGCTGCGCCGGGTAGGGCGGCGGCTGCGTTGCGAAGGAGGATGCCTGCATCGGCTGCTGGGGCGGCAGTCCCTGCGCAGGCTGCTGCATGGTCGGGGTGGATGACGGCTGGGAAGCGAAAGGATCCATGGATGTCTGGGACGGCATGCCAT
>JAEXRM010000134.1 GCA_023440865.1 Bacillota bacterium | reverse complement strand
ACATTGAACCCGTTGGCCAGGCTGGCGATCACCACGCCCGACGCCACGGCGAACGAGGAGACAAGCCCGATCGCGGCATCCCCATGAAGCCGCGCCGACTCCGAAAGCTTGAGTATGGCCAGGGACGCCAGCACCACCAGCGGAATGGAGACCGGCAGCGGAGACGCGGAGAGCAGCAAGGCGATGGCGACGGAGGCGAAGCTGACATGGGCCAGTCCGTCCCCGATCATGGCAAATTTCTTCAGGACCAGGAACACGCCCAGGAAGGAGCAGCACAGCGCGATCAGCACGCCGACCAGGAGGGCCTTGCGCACGAAGTCATACGACCACGCCGCCTGCAGGGTGGCGAACAACTCATTCATGGGGATGCCTCCAGCAGAAATTGTGTTGGGACAGCGTCCCGAACAGGGCGGTCATGTCGGGCGAATGGCAGAAGGCCTCCCAGGTGTCGAAGAAGAGGATCTGCCGATCCAGGTACATCAGCTTGCGGGTATAGCGGCCGATGGATCCCATGTCATGGGACACCAGGAGGATGGTGGTGCCGTCTTCCCGGTTCAGTCGGGACAGAATGTCATAGAACTCGTCCCGGACCTTCGGATCGAGCGCGCTGGTGGGTTCGTCAAGCAACAGAAACACCGGGTTCCCGACCAATGCCCGCGCAAGCAGCACCCGCTGCTGCTGGCCGCCGGACAGGCTGCCGATGCGCCGGTTCCGCAGATCCGCCAAATTGAGCTTGTCGAGCATGGCATCGACGGCGTCCCGATCGGAGCGGTTCAGCAGGCGCAACCCCTTCTTGCCGGCGAGTCGCCCCATGGACACGATCTCCCGGACCTCGGCCGGGAAGAAGCCGTCATCCGCAAATACCTTCTGGGGAAGATACCCGATGCGGCCATCCAGCGAGACCGCCGCCCCGTCCCCATGCGAGATGGTGCCCGCCGTCAGGGGAAGGAGGCCGAGCATGGCCTTGATCAGGGTCGTCTTGCCCGAGCCGTTGGGCCCGGCGATGCCGATGTAGTCGCCCGGCGCCACATCGAAGGAGAGATCCGACAGCACCTCGTTCCGGCCATACCGGACCGCGATGTTCCGGACGGAGACGAGTGGTGTCGGAGAAATCCTGGGTTGTCCTGCCTCGGGCATGGGCGTTGAAACCATCTCACTCATGTGCGCCAAGCCCCTTCCCAAGCTTCGCCAGGTTCTCCCGCATGATGCCAAGGTAGGTGATGCCGGCCTTCAGCTCCTCCGTGGTCACGTTGTGCGCGCCATGGAGCAGCACCATCTCCGCGTCGGTCGCCTCCGCAATGACCTCCGCCACCTTGGGATCCACCAGCTCCTCGAAATAAATGGTGGTCGCCTCCGCTTCCTTCATCCGGTCGATCAATTCGGCGATCCGCCGGGGTGTGGGTTCCGCATCCGGAGAAAACCCGGTGTAGGGCGAAACGTGCTCCAGACCGTACCGCCGTGCGAAATAGCCGAAGGCGAAGTGCCCGCCGTACACGATGGTCTTCGTCTTGACCTGCCGGAACACCGCTTCCGCTTCCGCGTCGAAGGCCTCCAGCTCGGCGACATACCGGGACTCGTTGGCGCGGTACAGTGCTTCGCCGGCCGGATCGGCCTTCACCAGCGCGTCCGCGATGGTGTGCACCATCTGGACGGCAAGGGTCGGATCCAGCCAGATGTGCGGGTCGGTACCGTGCGCATGGTCTTCTTCCCCATGCGCGGCGTCTCCTGCCCCGTGGTCGTCCTCCGCCTCCCCATGCGAGGATTCCCCTGCCTCGTGCTCAGGGTCCTCCCCGGAGGCAGCCGGTGTTTCCGAGGCCAGTTCGATGCCCGCCGAGGCATCCACCACCTGCGGACCGCCGGTTCCAAACCCTGCAAGCATGTGACCGGCCCACGGCTCCATGGCGTCGCCCGTATAGATGAAGAGATCGGCACCGCCGATCGCAACGATGTCCTTCGGGGTTGGCTCGAATGCATGCGGTTCGACACCGGGCGGCAGGATCAGGCGGGCCTCCACCCGGCCGCCCGCAAGGATGCGGACGAAATCGTACTGGGGAAACAAGGTGGCGATCACCTGCAGCTTGTCTTCCTGCGGGGCCTGTCCCTGTGATGCGGCCTGGCCCTGTGATGCGGCCTGGCCCTGTGACACGGCGCCGGCGGGGCTGGTGCCGCCACAGCCGGAAAGCATCATGGCAAGGGCGAGAGGCAGCATCATGGCAAACCGGAATGATTGTTTCATGGATGCTCTCCTTTTTGTTGCAAACGATTCGCATTTGCATCTTATTCAATTGTTGGACATCGGGCGGGAAATGTCAAGGGACATGTCGGATCAACTCCTAAACGGATGGTCCGAAGACAGAAAGAGGCGACCACGCGCTTTGGGGCAAGCGTGGCCGCCTTCATGTTCCGCAATCGCAAGTGATGCCTCAATCCACGATGTCCAGCACCAGCACCCAGTCCTCCCCGCGGCCGCTCGTCTCGGGCCGGAACCCCTTCTCCCCCTCATTGGCAAAGGTGCCGATCGGGGTAGCTTCTCCCGTGCGCGGGTTGTACCAGGACACGGCCACCCGCGTGCCGGACAGCACGCCCAGCCGCACCTTGATCTCCAACCCGTTCGGCGTGTAGAGGAATGCATGGCGCTCCCCGCGGGAGGCGGCGATGTGGTTGGCTCCTTCGTACTGGCCTGCCAATAGGGATTCATCCGGTTCAAGACCCACCAGCGGACGGGAAAGCAGCAGGCTCCGCAGATGCCGCACCTGCTGCGCGCAGGGCCGCCGCAATGCCTGCCGCCAGGTCAGCGGCCAGTATGCCTCGGGTTCCGTGCGCATGCTCCAGATCGCGTGGTGGCCGTAGGTCACGCCCAGCCCGCCGGCCAGGGTTGCCCACCACAGGCCGGTGCGGGCATCCGTCGCATCGAAGTAGCCGTTCTTCGGATTGAAGTCGACGGGATGGTCCTCATACCGGGGTTCGCCGTCCAGCGTCGGCTTGACGGGCGACAGCGCGCGGTCCTTGTCGATGAACGTCCAGTTGCACAGCTGGTCACGGCCGTGGCCGGACTGGATCATGTTGAAGTCGAGCCAGTCCTCCGCATGAATCGACTCGGAGGAGGAATGGGCCCCGCTTGGATGGAAGGTGATCAGATGACGGCCTTCATCGCCGCCCTTGATGCCGCGCGCCATCGCATGGATGATCTCGAAATGCCGGCGGGTCAGCAATGGCCGGTCGCCGCCCAGGATCCAGACGAGGTTCGTCCGGTCACGGTACCGGCGTCCGATCCAGTTCCCAAAGATTTCGGCGTTCTCCGCCGTAAAGATCTCGGGTCCCTCGCCCCACATGCGGTTGTACTTGTCGCCCCAGGTCGGCAGCAGGCCGATGTACAGGCCGCGTTCGCCCGCCATGTCGATGACGCGGTCCACGTGGTCCCAGTAGCTCGCTTCACCCGGTTCCGCATCCAGATCGGGCAAGGCCGGGTCCCAATGCCCCTGCGCGTTCTGCTTCAGGGGCAGGCGTCCGTGGGCGTTCGGCACGGTGATGCCCGACAGCTCCGCCAGCGCGACCGCCTGAAGCAGGGTGAATCCCTGCTCGGCCCGGCAATCGAGGTACTCCCGCGCCTCGTCGAGGCTGAGCCGGTGGAACAGCTCCCAGGCGGTGTCCCCCATCCAGAAGAAGGGGTCGCCGTCTCCCGTGACCAGGTGCCTGCGGTCCGACGCGACGCGCAAAAGCGGCAATGTGCGGTTCATCATGATTTGTTCCTTCCTGTCCGATACGGACCTGCGTCTGTTTCCAGCGGTCATCGGCGTGTCATCCTGATGGAAATCAACCGGTTTGGCTACGCCGAGGCGGGCAGGCGGTACAACGCTTCCGCGGAACCGCCCAGGATCCGGTCGATGTCGGCCTGCGGCAGACGGCAGGCCCGGAGCTTGGCCAGTTCCGTGTCCGCGTTCTCGGCATGGTCGCTCGCCAGCAGCAGACGCGATGCCCCGAAGGCCGCCGCCATGCGCTCGATCTGGAACCCGGGCGTCCAGGACACGTCCGCCCAGGTGTTCGGACAATGCTGCAGCACGGTCCACGCCTCGCCGGAGGAGATCATCATGCCGCAATGCGCCATGACGATCCGCACATCGGGGAATGCCTCGCAGACAGCCAGCAGGTTCGACGGATTCGCAAACGGAATGCCGGCGCCCGTGTGCACCATGACCGGAACACCCAGCTCCCGTGCCGCCTCGAACACCTTGCGCTGGTCGCGCCCGCCCGGCGGCGCCGCATGGGCGAACGGGTGCAGCTTGAGGCCGACGAAGCCCAGTTCACGGATGCAGCGCGTCACCTCATCCCGGTATGCGGCTTCCGGCAGGTGCGGGTTCGGATTGGCCATGCCCGCGAACCGGCCCGGATGGGCGGCGCACAGCGCCGCGATGGCATCGTGCTGGGCGCGCACGGTCCCGAGGTCGAAGCAGGTGCCCGGCTGCACGATGCTCAGGTCGATGCCGCAGCGGGCGTGCTTGGCCAGCAGGTCCGCCGCCGTGAAGCATTCGTCGAAGACACAGTCGTCCCCCAGATGGGCATGGACGTCGATGATGCGCATGGGCGCCTCCTTGTACGGCCATTCCTGGCCGCGTTGGATCGGTTGCGGGGTGATGGTCCGGCGGATCCGCGGGGGGTGGATCAGGCAAGTCGGCGGGCATGCCCCAGACACCGGCCGATTCATCCGAACCGGATCACTTCATGTTTCTCCGCACTTTCATAGGTCGCAAACACCAGCCGCAGCGTTTCGATGTTGTCGCGCGCCGATGTGGCGAAGGGGGCGCCGGTTTCCATGCAGTCGAGGAAGTGGCGCGACAGCAGCACATGGCTCGCCGGATGGTCGAGGGTTGTCTTGTCGGCCAGCATCGCGCGACTCGCCCCATCCGCCGACACGTATTCGATGCGGCCGTCCGCCAGATACCGGAGGGTGCCTTCCGTCCCCTCGATCACAAAGGTTTCATGATTGAGGGGCCAGATCGGGTCGTTCGGGGCGGCATCGAGATGACGGCGCGTCGCCCAGCTCATGTCGAGCGTGCCGAACCAGTCGTCATGGCCGAGGGTTACCACGCCGGCATCCTCCCCGGCAATGTGCGGGCTGATGCGGGTGGTTTCCGCGTACAGGCGCTTCGGCATGCCGAATAGGGCGCGCCAGGTGTCGAACCAGTGGGTGCCCATTTCGTAGAACAGCAGCCGGGGCATGTCGCGGAAAAAGGGTTGGGGCAGGACCGCCCCGGGGGCCATCCGCGGCGTGTACCAGTCGCTGTGCGCATAGCGCGCGCCGATGACCCGGCCGATCCGGCCGGACTCCACCTGTTCCCGCAGCAGCCGGAACGGCATGAGCCACCGCCAGTTCTCGGTCACCATCAGCCGCACGCCGGCCGCCTCGGCCGCCTCCGCGATGGCCTCCGCCTCTTCCAGCGAGCGGGCGAAGGGCTTCTGGCACAGGATGTGCTTGCCGGCCGCCGCGGCCTTGCGCACGAACTCGAGATGCGTCTCGGGTCCGGTCACAATGTCGACGACATCGATGTCGGCCCGCTCGAGCATGTCATCCAGGCTGGTGTGGAGCCGTGTCCGCGCAATGCCGAATGCATCGGCGCGCGCCTCCATCTTCGGCCGGCTCCGGTTGCAAAGGGCGGTCACCTCGGCGCGCGGGTCGGCGGCCCAGGCACCCAGGTGCTTGTCGGACCACCACCCGGTGCCGACCACCCCGATCTTCCATGTCCTCATGCCTTCCCTCCCTGCGTGCCGCCTTTGGAAAGCCGCTCGGGATGCAGCATGATGTCGATCTGCTCCCGGACGCTGCCGGGCTGGAACACCGATTCCCATCCTTCCCGGATGATGCGGCTCCGTCCGTATTCGATGGCGGTCAGGCAGGCATCGGAGAAGTTGTAGCCGGCCCGGCCGAGCACGATGCCCAGCTGGACGTTCACATGGCCCATCATGAAGTCGTAGGCGGCCTCCTCCGGCACGCCGGCCTTCACGGCCTCGCGCAGGGCGTCGCCCATCAGGGTGACCAGCATGGAGGAGACGGTTTCGGCCATGGCCGGCTCCAGGATGGCCATCTGCTCCACCGTGATGCGGTGCGAGCGCAGGATGGGGCCGTACTGCAGCTTCGCCAGCGCCTCGCCGCGCACGAAATCGGATTCGGGTCCCTTCATCAGCGCGGTGACGATCGACTGCCTCGCCTTCACGCCGCCAAAGAAGTCGCGGCGCGCCTCCGGATCGGTCTCGTCGTTGAAGACCGGTGGGTGGCACGGGTGCGACACGACATAGCCGATGTCCTCGCGGATGGGCAGCTGGTCGAGGTAGGCCGCGGCCGGATCGAGCAGCATCAGCAGGGAGCCCGGCTTCATGGCGGGCACGATGCCGCCGGCAATCTTCCCGATGAGCACGTCGGGCACCGCGAACACGACGATGTCCGCCGCCGGCACGGCCTCTGCCTGCGGCACCGGGGTCAGGCCCCATTGCTTCAGGTTCCCGATGCCCCGCTCGCCGGTTTCGACCGGCAGGAAGCGCAGGTCCGTGCGGACGAGGTTGTTCGTGATGCGGCAGCCCATTTTGCCGCCGGCGCCGATCAGGGCGATGGTCTGGCTGCGAAGGGTGTCCATGGTCTCCATGATGCCTCCTGAATACGGAGAAACGGTGTTCCCCGATCCGCCGTTGGGATTTGTTCCGTCAGCCGCAGTGTATCACGGTCCGTTTTCGAATACAAGCGGTATACCAGTTGTATTTTTGTCATTGACAGCGGCAGCGTGTTCCCATACCATGGGGAAAGAGCGGTCCGCGACGCACCGGCGCACCCTGGTCCTGATTCCCGCGTGCATGGCTGTTTTTCCGCATTTCCCCACCCATTCCCATGCGCACCGCACCAGCCGGGAGGAGGACACTTCATGGTTCCAGGCATCGGTTCCTACGCCCTCACATGGGCCATCGGCGTGCCCGACTGGCCGCAGCCCGAACAGGCACTCGACGCGTTCGCACTCGTCGCGCGCGCCGCGACCCTGAGCAGCCCCCTTGTCCAGCTTGCGGACAACGTGCCGCTGGAATCGCTCCCGCCGATCGAGCTGGATCGCCTCGCGGCCATGGCCGCCGATGCCGGCATCCGTCTGGAAACCGGCACCCGCGGCACGGAACCCGCCCGGATGCTGCGCCACCTGGCGATCGCCGAGCGGCTCGGCGCCCGGCTGGTCCGCACATTGGCGCTTTCACCGGACATGGACGCCGTGCGGGCCGACCTCGCGGCCGTTTTGCCCGCGTATGCGCAAAAGGGTATCGCCATCGCACTCGAGAACCATGGCATGCACCGGGCGCAGGCCCTGGCGGATCTCATCCTCGGCTTGCGATCCCATCTGCCGGAAGCCGCCGCCTGCATCGGCTGCTGCCTGGACACCGTCAACTCCTTCGGTGCGCTGGAGGGGCCCGAACCGGTGGTCGCCGCGCTGGCGCCGCTGACCCTGTGCCTGCACCTGAAAGAGTTCATCATCCGCCGCCATCCGCATCAGATGGGGTTCGAGATCACGGGCGCGCCCGCCGGTTCCGGACACCTCGACATCGCCTCGGTCATTGCCGCGGTGCGCGATCACGCAGCCGCACAGGGCCGCGAAGCGCCGGGCATCGTGCTCGAGCAGTGGGTGCCGTGGCAGGGGAGTATTGCCGACACCGTCGCGCTGGAGCATGCATGGCTGTCCGAGAGCCTTGCCGCGTTGGCACACATGCCGTAGAACCTGTTGATGTGCCGGGCTGTCGATGACGAAATCCTCCTCATCGGCTGCCGGGGACACTACGGGTAAGGTCAAGGATGAAAACATGCCGAAGGGAGTCACGCCATGCCGCAAGCCTCGCTCAAGGACCAGGCCTACCAGCTGCTCAAGCAGTCCATCCTCGACGGCACCTACCCCGACGGGGCCCTGCTGACGGAACGAACCCTTTCCGAGACCCTCTCCATGAGCCGCACGCCCGTCCGGGCCGCCGTGGACCGTCTGGAGCAGGAGGGCTACCTGCATTGCGCACCCAATCGCGGCATCCGTGTGCAGGAAATCACGCTGCGGCAGGCAAAGGATTTTTTCGACTTCCGCATCGCCCTTGAATGCCATGCGGCCCGAAAACTCTCCGGCATGCACCTTTCCGCCGCCGACCGCGAAGCCATGGCCGACAATCTAGCCGCACAGGCGGCCTGTGTCCGCGACAACGACCTGATCACCTTCACCCGGCACGATTCCTCCTTCCACCGGTTGCTCGTGGGCCTGTATGGCAACCAGGAGATGATCCGCACGATGGACCGCCTCCAGGACATGCTGTTCCGGAGCGCGCTCACCGTGCTGCGCCGCGATCCCGGCCGCATCCAGGCTTCCCATGACGATCACGCCGCCATGTGGAATGCGGTGCTGCAGCAGGACGGCGATCTGGCGCACGCCCTCGTGCAGGCACATCTCGACTACGGCATGAGCATCCTGCTGCGGTAAGACATGAACCGGCCAACCCGTTCCATTCCGGAAAGATCCGAAAGCCTTCTGCTTGCCAGCCTGCTTGCGTGATACAGACTCACCAGGGACACAGAGGGCATGTCACCACACTTTCCGGAGGGTGTATGAAGACACGGAAAAGCGTCATCCGCCGTTATCTTCTTTTCTCCATGCTGACAGGCATCCTGATGGGACTGATCTTCCCACCGTTCGCCTCCCTGTTCACCCTGTACAGGTCCCAGCCGGCCGGCATCTGGTTCACACTGTCCTGCGTCGCGGCAGGGGTCGCGGTGGGCGGTCTTTCCTTCCTCATCGGCAGGATGACGCTGATCGCAGCCATCCGCCAGCTGCACGCACGCTTTGAGGATGCGCACGCTGGCAATCTCACCAGCCGCATGGATGTGGCGAGCAACGACGAGCTCGGGCGCATGGCGGATGATTTCAACCGGTTCATGCAACAGCTCGGCGATTTCATGACAACCGTCCGCGAAAGCAGCCGGACATCAGCCGAGCTTGCCCGCGCCATCACGCAGGAGCTCGAGCGGGATGATGCGACCGCCGTTCGCATCACGGATGCCACAAGGGTGTTGGCGCAATCTGTCCAGGCGGACCAACCAGGCTGTCGCCGACATCGCGGGGCTGTCCGATGACACGGGCAAGGCGGTGCGCGAAAGTCTGGAAACCATCCGGCAGGATCTGAACGGCATCGCCCTCGGCCATGCCGCCCTGGAGGAGATGACCGCCTCCATGAACCGGCTCTCCGTCCTCACGGACGCGACAAAGCTGCTCGCCCGTGACATCCGGCAACACGCCGCAGCGATGGAAACCGGCATACAGGCAATGGCCGGCGACCTGGACGGCATGCTCCCGACGGTGGACACGGCGGCGCATCATGCCGCTGACATCGCCCGCGACGTCTCGGACCAGCGCGAACGCATCGCCACGCTCTGCGCGCAGGCGGTCCGCCTGGCGGCGCTGTCCAGGAAGCTGGACGACCATCTCGCACGATACAGGACGTCCGCTACTGTGCATCCCTCCGCGTCTCCTGTATAATGATCAGGAAAAGTCGGTCAATCCACTGCCACCGCCACGTGCGCACTGTCGGAGGACAAGCCGGCAGCCATGCGAAGGAGCTGTTCAACCTATGAAGGTGGCACACATCACATCCGGCGTTCGCGGCCTCGCCACGTATGCGCTCAACCAGTACAACTACTTTGAACGCACCGGCGGTGTCGAGAACCTCGTCATCACCTCAAGCAAATGGCGCAAGCAGCCCATCCGCGTCCACGAGCTCGATTCCTGGCTCATCGGCAAGGTGCTTCCGTGGCCCAAGCATGTCAGGGAGGCCATCGGCAAGCTTGACGAGTACCAGCCGGACATCATCCACCACCATCACCCGGCTGGCCGGCTCGATTTCAAGGCCGCCACCTTCAAGCGTCGCATGAAGGTGCCGATGGTCACCACCATCCACATGTCGGTCGGATCCCGCAAGTATTTCGTCGACAAGATCATGAACGGCTTCTTCGTGGCGTCGCGTCGCAATCTCTCGAAATCCGACTGTTACGTGGCCATCAGCAAGTATGTCAAAAGGCAGCTCGAGGAAATGGGCGGCCTGCCGAAGGAGCGCATCGTGCTGTTGTACGCCGGTGTCGACGAAAAGGTGTTCACGCCCCTGCCCCGCACCCCACACGATACGCTCGAGATTTCCTTTGTCGGCCAGATCATGCATGAGAAGGGCATCGACATGCTCATCGACGTGGTCATCCGCCTGGCTAAGGAAAAGAAGGTGCGTTTGAACATCATCGGCGAGGGCAACCTCAAGTCCGCCCTGCAGCTGCGCACGCGCAACCATCCGGAAATCAACTGGGTCGGCTACCTCAACAGCCAGGCCAAAGTGGCCGAGTTCTACGCCAAGAGCGACGTGGTTGTCCTGCCGAACCGCTGGGATGAAGCCTTCTCCTACATTCCGCTCGAGTCGATGTCCAGCGGCACCGCCATCATCGCATCGCGCGTGGGCGGGAACGGCGAGTCGATCGTGGACGGAACAACCGGCCTGTTGTTCGATGTCGGCGATGAGGAACAGCTGTACCGCCTGTTGCGCGACACTTCGATGGAGCAGTTCTGGGAGATGGGCCGCGCGGGGCGCGAGCATGTCCTCAAGCACTTCACCCTCGACCTGTTCGGTGCGAAGTACAAGCGCCTGTATGACAACCTCATGACCAATCCGGAGGTCATCGAGCAAATCGATTGATTCTCCCGGTTGAAGCCGCATGGGACAAACGCCTCCCGACGGGTATAACGGTAGTGCACGCGATCGGCGTGTGTCACGACTGCGTTTCGTTCCACCCAATGGAATGGAGGGATTTGATGCAACCCGATGTCATCGTGGTCGGTGCCGGCTTTGCCGGCTGTACGGCGGCCCGCGCCCTCGCGGAGGCCGGCCGGAAGGTTCTGGTTGTCGAAAAGCGCTCGCACCTGGCGGGCAACTGCTTCGATCATCGCAACGAGGCGGGTATCACCGTCCACCAGTACGGACCGCATATTTTCCATACGAACAGCAAGGCGGTCTGGGATTTTGCAAACCGCTTCACCGCCTTCAACCACTTCCAGCACAAGGTGCTCAGTTATGCCGAGGGACGATTGCTGCCGTTCCCGATCAACCGCGACACCCTGTGCGAGGTCTTCGGCGTGGACATCTCCGTCAACGAGGTGCACGATTTTCTGGCCGAGGAAGTCGCCAAGGCGACGTTCCGCACACCGCCGGTCAATTTCCGCGACCAGGTGGTCTCCCAGGTCGGCGAGCGGCTCTACAACCTGTTTTTCCGCGAGTATACGCGCAAGCAGTGGAACCGCGAGCCCGAGGAGCTGTCGGCCGAAGTGGCGGCCCGCATTCCGGTGCGCGAGAACCGCGACCCCCGGTATTTCTCGGACCGCTACCAGGGCATTCCGCTCGCCGGATACACGGGCATGGCCACAAGCATGCTCCGGCACGAGAACATCACCGTCATGACCGGCACGGACTGGCACGCCATCCGGGCGATCCTGCCCGCCGCCAGGATCGTCTACACCGGCAAGCTCGACGAGTTCTTCAACTACCAGCACGGAGAGCTCGAGTACCGCTCCGTGCGCTTCGAGTTTGAAACGCTGCAAATGCAGCAGTTCCAGCCCGTTTCCGTCGTCAATTACCCCAACGACTACGACTTCACGCGCATCACCGAGTTCAGGCATTTCACGGGCGAAACGGCACCGGTGACGACCATCCTGCGCGAATACCCCAGCGCGGAGGGTGAGCCGAGCTATGTGGTGCTGACGCCGGAGAACATCCACAAGCGTGATCTCTACCTGGCCGAGATGGCGCGCGAGGAGCTGGGCGGCCGACTCGTGTTCGTGGGACGGCTGGCCGAATACCGGTACTACAACATGGACCAGGTCATCGAGGCGGCCCTGGCGAAGGTGAAGCGTCTGATGTCATGACAACGTCCGACGGCGTCACGGCACCAGGCTTCAGGCGCGTCATGGCGTGAAGGCCCGAAGGCGTCACGGCTTCAGGCGCGTCATGGCGTGAAGGCCCGAAGGCGTCACGGCGTCACGGCCGATGACGGTGTCACCGCATCGGCAGGATAGACGACCCCCGTCTGCCGCCTGACCTCGTCCATCACCCGCAGCACCTCGCGCGAAAGCGCGTGCGTGTTGATGTCCGACTGCGTCCGGCCGCTCTCCACGACCTGCACGAATTCGCGGATCTCATAACACATGAACGGCTCGGGCATCTCGATGGGCGGCTCCTCGACCCAGCCATCCCGGAAGAGGATCTCCACCTTCTTCGGCTGGCTGATCTTGTTGATCCGCAGCGTGGCCGTCTCGCCCTGAATCTCCGTCGGGAGCCAGGAGCTTGCATTCTTGGCGTGCAGGATCACGGCGTCCATGCCCTCGTATCCGAGGATGACGCTGCCGCCTCCGTCCACCCCGGTCGACAGCAGCTGTGCCGAGGCCTGGATGGATTGCGGCGGCCCGAACAGGTGGATGGCGGGATACAGGCTGTAGATGCCGATGTCCATCAGCGAGCCGTTCGACAGCGTCCGGTCGAAGGTGGTGCGGTATTCGCCGGCGAGATGCGCGTCGTAACGCGAGGAATACTGGCAAAAGCTCGAGAAGTAGTGGCGGATGCGGCCAAGCCTGGGCAGATACGCCCGCACGACATCAAACGCGGGAACCAGGGTGGATTTGAGCGCCTCCATGTACGCGACGCCCTTCTGTGCGGACAGGGCGAGCACGGTGTCGAGTTCGCGGACATTGGACGCCGCCGGCTTCTCCACAAGCACGGGCACGCCCCGTTCGAGGCAGGAGACCGACTGCGGCGCGTGCAGCGCATTGGGGCTGGCGATATACACGGCGTCCACGGTTCCGCTGTCAAGCATGGCCTCGAGGCTGGTGAAAGCATATCCCATGGCGTGCTTCGCCGCATACGCCGCACCGTTTTCCGGAGAACGCGAGCATATGGCGACCGGTTCGGCCACGCCCGTCACGCGGGCGCTTGCCACAAACTCCTCGGTGATCTTGCCTGAACCCACAATGCCAAAGCGAACCATGCGCATGCTCCTGTCTGCCGCGTTCCGTCTGGATGAAACCGGACGGCGGCCCCCTGCTGTCTCGATAACCGGCTTGCACCCCCATTATATGCCGTTGGTCAGCACGCATGTCAACCGGCCTGTGCTGCAGCGGACGACGGTTGGCAAGCGCGCCTGTTCCGCCGGCAACCGCAAGGGCCCTGCCCATGGCATGACCGACAGGGAAGGACCCGCCCGCGCGTTGCCGCACGGACGGGTCCTGTTGTCGGTGGTCGGAGGATGATGGCCGGATGCCGGCAGCCTGCTGACGGCCGCCGGAAGATGGCCTGCGGATGTCGACAATCGGATGATGCCCGCCGGATGGGCATGCCTGATGATAACCGTCAGGCATGGACGATCATCCTTGGCGTCCGCGTGCTCAGCGAACGGTCGCGTTGGCGATGACGTCGTTGATGTTCTGGGCGTAGGCGTCCAGATCGGTCAGCGGCTTGGTGCCGTCGAGGATGCTCGTCCAGTCGGCGCCGTACTTGTTGGCGTCGCCCGACCACGGATCGAGGAAGCGCACCAGCAGCTTGTTCTTGGCGGACAGCTGGACGTTCAGGCCGTCGGCCAGGTCGCCGTGTCCGGTGGCCTTCAGCTTCTCGAAGTAGGTCCTGGAGGCGTCCACATACGCGGCGGGCGCAACCGGGAACTCCGGCAGCACGTCGTTGTAGGCGGTGCCGACCACATACTTCAGCAGCAGGTAGGCTTCGTCGGGATGGGGGGTTGTCGCGGAGATGGAGAAGCCGGTCGCGTCCAGGATGGTGTGGAACTGGTCGTTGTTCTGGGCGGGATTCGGCGCATAGCCCCACTGCAGGTCGGGCGCGGTGCGGATGAGCTGGTCGGCGACCCACTGGCCGTACCACATCATCGGCACTTCACCGGCGATGAACTTCGCCACGATGTCACCCTGGTCCACGCCGATCGGCGGGACGGCGCCGGACTTGGCGGCCGCCTGGATCTTGGTGATGACTTCGGACATCTTGGGATCCATGGTGACATGGGAGACCGGGTAGAAGGAATCCATGAAGGGCTTGCCACCGGCGGATGCCGTGTACTGGGACAGCGCGAACGCGTCCATGCCCATGTTGTACATGCCGAAGATGCCCTTGTCGGTGTTCTTGAGCTTGTCGGCCGCGGCGAACATGTCATCGTAGGTCCAGCCGGCCTTCGGCTCGGCCACGCCGGCGTCGGCGAACAGCTTCTTGTTGTAGAACACGCCGTAGCAGTTCAGCAGGGAGGGCAGGCCCATCTGCTTGCCATTGTACTGGAAGGTCTCGACCGAGGTCGGGAAGAAGCCGCCGATGAAGGCCGCGTCGTTCTGGCAATACGCGGTGATGTCATAGGCGAGGCCGCTGGCGCCATAGCTGATGGCCATGTCGTTGCCCACGCGGAACACGTCGGGCGCCGCATTGGCGGCGATCATCTGCTGCAGCTTCGTGCCGTAGTCCTGCAGCGGCGCCGGGATGTTGATGACCTTCAGGCCGGGGTTCACCTCTGTGAACTTGGCGACGGCCTTCTCGATGGAGCCCATCATCTCCTTGCCTTCCCAGTCCATGTACGTGACGGTGGCTTCCATCGGCTTTTCGGGCTCGGCAGAGGCGGAGGCTTCCGCTGATGCGCTGGAGGCGGCGGGTGTGGCCGATCCGGACGCGGAGGCGCTCGGTGCGGCAGGTGTGGAACCGCAGCCCGCGACGGACACGGCCAGCAGGACGGTGGCAAGCAACAGGGCGGCGGTCTTCTTGATTCTGCTCGTCATTTCATTTCCCTCCATTGAATTGTTTCCGGCAGCGGTTTGTCATCACAGTGGGTTGTCAGGGACGCGTCCTCCTTCCTCCTTTCCAAAAACAAAGGTTGCGCGGTGTCCGACGTGCGGGCGGCCGGCCGGGTGACCGGACGCCCCGGCAACCGCTCATTTGAGCCCCGCGTTGTTGAGCGAGCCGAGCCCCTCCATGAAGTACTTCTGCGCGACGATGAACAGCAGGAGCATCGGCAGCAGGTACATCACGTTGCCGGCCATGAAATAGTTCCAGCTGGTGGCATAGGAGCCGGTGAAGGACTTGATGGCCAGCGCCAGCGTCCACTTGGACTCGTCCGCCAGGTAGATCAGCGGATTGAGGAAATCGCCCCAGGCGCCCTGCAGCGTCATGATCATGATGACGACAATCGCAGGCTTCACCATCGGCAGCAGGATGTGCAGCAGGATCTGCATGTGGTTCGCGCCATCGATCTTGGCGGATTCGTCGAACGACTTCGGAATGCCGAGGAAGAACTGGCGCAGCATGAAGGTGTAGAACGGGTTCCCGAGGAAGGCGGGGATGATCAGCGGCCAGAACGTGTTGTACATGCCCAGCTTCGTAAAGAAGCGGAACACGGGAATCAGGCCGATGAGGCCGGGCAGCATCATGCTTGCGACAATCAGGAAAAAGATGAGCTTGCGGCCGGGGAACTTCAGGCGGGCAAGCGCATATCCGACGCACAGGTTGCTCAGCACCTGGCCGATGGCGCACAGCACCGCGATGAACAGGGTGTTCCCGAAGGACCGGCCGAAATTCATGAACTCCCAGGCCTTGGCGTAGTTGCCCCAGACGAACTCGGTCGGGAACCACTGCGGCGGTATCTGGAACACGGCGTCGTTGGATTTCACCGAAACGGTGAGCATCCAGAACACCGGGAACAGCATCGTCACGGACAGGATGCCGAGGATGAGATAACGCAGGGCCCGTGTGTGGAGCTCCTGCCGGGTCTTGGATGAAATCGGGGTTCTGGATGGAAGCGCAGCCTGGGACATCGTCTTCTCCTCCGCGCGCCGTACGGTGCGTTGCCCGCCCGATCGGCCGCAATCATGCTCGATTTCTCAACCTGTTTTCTCACAGGCGTTTCCGCGGATCCCGCCAAGGAAAGGTCAGCCGTTGTCATTCTCGTAGTAGACGAACTGGTTGGAGACCTTGAACGTGATGGCGGTGAAGAACATGACGAAGAAGAACATGATCCAGACGAGGGCGAAGGCGTAGCCGTACTGGCGGTTGGTGAACGCGCTGGTGTAAATGGCGAAGTTGAGGAAGTAGGTCACATTCTTCGGACCGCCGTTGTTGGTCATGACCATGGCGGGCGTGATGACCTGGAACGCGCCGATCATGCCCGTGATCAGCTGCAGGAACAGCACGGGGGACACCATGGGGATGGTGATCGCGAACATCTTGTGGAAGCCGGATGCACCGTCCATCGTCGCCGCCTCGTACAGCTCCGCCGGTACCGACTGCAGGCCCGACAGGAAGATGATCATGCCGCCGCCGACACCCCACAGCGCGTAGATCAGCAGCGAGGGCATGACCTGCGTGGGGCTGGAGAGCCACAGCTGGTTCTGGATGCCGAGCAGGGACAGCAGCTGGTTGGCGAGGCCGGTCTGGTTCGGTGCGAAGATGTACTTGAACAGGTACATCGACGCGACACCCGGCAGGATGGTCGGCAGGTAGTAGAGCGTCCGGAACATCCTCACCAGCGGCATCGACTTGTTCAGCAGCACCGCGAGCAGGAAGCCGAAGATCAGCGTGAATGGCACCGTCAGCACCACGTAGTACAGCGACGCCTTGAGCGAGGGGTAAAAGGTGGGATCCTTCGTGAACATGAAGACAAAGTTGCGGAAGCCCACGAAATGCGGCTTCACCAGACCGTTCCAGTCCGTGAAGGCATAGATGGACGAGGTGATCAGCGGATAGATGATGAACAATGTGTAGCCGATGAGGGTCGGTATCAGAAACAGGTAGGCGATGCGGGTCTCGGTGCGGCGCGCCCTGCTGAAGGCGTCCTGTCTGCGACCGAATGGGGATCGTGGTGCGGCGGGCCGGATGGCAAGCTTGTCCGTCACGATGCGTTCCTCCTCTCGCGGGTGTTCATGGTAACGCCGGGGGGATGGCCAGATGGTCGATTTTTGTCAGAACCATTTCCGCAAACAGGCTGTTCGCCCATGCGAACCAGTCCCGCGTGAAGGTGGCGGGGTGATTCGGATCGAAGCTCTCGTGCATGAATCCGGTGCCGGCGTCCGTGGCGCCGAGCATTTCGGCCAGCGCGCGGATTTCCCTGCCGTCGTCGCTCGTGAGGGCCTGCATCGACAGGGCGATCGGCCAGATGTAGCCGGGCGGCGTGTGCGGACTGCCGATGCCCTTGGCCTGCGCGCCTTCATGGAAATGACGGTTCTCGCGGCTGAGGATGAACCGGCGGGTGTTCCGGTAGATCGGATCGTCCGCGGAAGCGTAGCCGATGTAGGGAATCGACAGCAGCGACGGCACGTTCGCATCGTCCATGAGGTTGTAGTTGCCGAAGCCATCGGTCTCGTACGCATAGATGTCGCCGAAGGACGGATGCCGGTAGATGCCGTAGGTGCGGATGCCGTCGTCGATCTGCGATCCCAGCCGCTCCGCCTCGCCCGCCAGGGCCTCGTCCGCCCAGAGGGCGCGCGCCATCTCGGCGATGTACCGGAGCACGACAACGGCGTACATGTTCGCGGGAATGAGATAGCCGAACGTACAGGCATCATCGGAGGGGCGGAAGCCCGACCAGGTCATGCCGGTGAAGTTCACGGGGCGCCCCCTGCCGCCAAAGGGCAGCGTGTCGGAGAACACGGCGTCCGGCCTTTCGAAGGTATAGGCGGACGCTTCGCCATGCCGCTGCTCAAGCCGCCACTGGCGCACGATCGTCCACATCGCCTGGCGGAAGGTCTCGTCGAAGGCGCCGGTCAGGCCGGTTTCCTTCCAGTATTTCCAGGCAAGCCACACCGGTGCGCACAGGGAGTCGATCTCGTACTTGCGTTCCCAGACCCAGGGATTCTGGGTGGTGATGTCGTCGGGGAAGCCCGCGTTGCTGGGCTCGGCATTGAAGGCGTTGGCATAGGGGTCGATCAGGATGAGCTGTGCCTGGCGCCGGATGAGCCCCTCGAGGATGCGGCGCACCTGCGGGTCCTCCTTGGCGAAGGGCAGGTAGTGGTGCACCTGTGAGGACGAATCGCGCAGCCACATGGCGGGAATGTCCCCCGTGATGACGAAGGTGGTGCCGTCCTCCGCCAGCGACACGGTCGTGTTGAGGGTGTTCGGGAAGCAGTTCCGGAAGAGTTCGGCCAGCTTGGGCCGGCCGGCCAGACGCCGCTCGATGTCGTTCATGGCCCGGATGATGCTCTCCGGCAGGGTTCCTGTCGTCATGGGTCCTCCCGTTTGTCGGATATGCCAGAACATATTGTTATGTTCGCTTCAAATATGAGTACATTGTATATATCAGCATATGTCTTGTCAACACAGCCCGCAACATGTTTTTTTCGCACCCCGCGGGGAGCCCTGATGGGGCACTGACCATGAAATCCTTTTCCGACAGTCTTTTATCTCATTTCGCCCCCTCCTGCGCGCGGTTGACGACATGGCGATCGAATGATATATTTGGTATATCATTTTAACGTAATGCATCCGGAAGCGAGGTTCCACCATGAAGCATGTGCATATGATCTGCAATGCCCACCTCGATCCCGTCTGGCTCTGGCGGTGGGAAGAGGGTTGCACCGAAGCGCTGTCCACCTTCCGCACGGCGTCGGCACTGGCCGACGCATACCCCGGCTTTGTCTTCAACCACAACGAGGCGCTGCTGTACCGGTGGGTGCAGGCGCACGATCCCGACCTGTTCGAGGAGATCCGCCTCAAGGTGCGGGACGGCCGCTGGCACATCATGGGCGGCTGGCACCTGCAGCCGGACTGCAACATGCCGGCCGGCGAATCCTTCGTGCGCAACATCCTCGCCGGCAGAAGCTACTTTGCCCGCGAGTTCGGCGTCCGACCGACAACCGCCATCAATTTCGATTCCTTCGGCCATTCGCGCGGCCTCGTGCAGGTGCTCGTCCAGGCCGGATATGACAGCTATCTGGTGTGCCGGCCCGCCGCCGTCTGGTACCCGTTCGCCTCGCAGGACTTCACCTGGCGCGGTCTCGACGGTTCCGAGATCCTCGTGCACCGGTCCGACGAGAACTACAATTCGGTCTGGGGGCAGGCTGCGGAGGAGCTGACACAATTCCTGGGAGATAAGGCGGACGAGTCCGTGACGCTTTGGCTGTGGGGCGTCGGCGACCATGGAGGCGGGCCGTCCCGCAAGGACCTGTCCGATCTGACGGAGCTGTCCGACAGGCTTTCGGGCGATTCGTCCCCACTGCCCCCGCACCGGCTGATCCACTCCACCCCGGAAGCCTACATGACCGCGCTGCGCGCCACCGGCCGCACGCTGCCGGTCGTCGCATCCGGCCTCAACCCGGTCGCTCCGGGCTGCTACACATCCCAGATCCGCGTCAAGCAAAAGCACCGCCAGCTCGAAAACGAGCTGTACCTCACCGAGCGCATGGCGGCGGCAGCCGCCATGACCGGCCTGCTGCCGTACGACGCAGCGCCGCTCAAGGCGGCGGAGCTCGACCTGCTGTTCTCCGAATTCCATGACGCGCTCCCCGGTTCCGGCTCGCAGCCGGTCGAGGAGGATACCCTGCGCCAGCTCGAGCATGGCCTGCAGGAGCTGTCGGCGGCGCGTCTCAAGGCTTTCCTCGCCCTCTCGGCCGGCGAGGCCCCCGTCGAGGACGGCACCTCGGTGGTTTTAGTCTACAATCCGCATCCGTTCCCGGTTTCAGGCATCACGGAGATCGAATTCGGCACACCGAAGCAGAACTGGGAGAAAGACTTCCTGTATCCCACCGTCCACGTCGCCGGACAGCCGGTCCCAACCCAGGCGGAAAAGGAGACAAGCAATTTCGCCATCGACTGGCGCAAGAAGGCGGCGGTGGAGGCCACCCTGGCGCCGTTCGCGATGACCCGCATGGATGTCCGGTTCCACCGGGTGCCGGCAAGGCCGACGTTCGCCCCGTTGCCGCCCCGCACGCCGTTCGTGTTCGACAACGGCACGCTGCGCGTGGTCATCAATCCGGATACGGGCCTCGTGGACGCCTGCCGCGTCGACGGCACCGAGTTCCTCCGGCCCGGCAGCTTCCGCCTCATCGTCCAGGAGGATACGTACAACGCCTGGGGCATCGCGCCCTGCGACCTCACCGGTCGCAACGCCTTCGCCCTGCTTTCCCCGCATGAGGGCAGCGCCTTCTCCGGCCTGTTCGAGGCCGTCGTCCCCTCGGTGCGCATCATCGAGGACGGCGACGTCCGCACGGTCGTGGAAGCGGTGTTCGGCTACGGCCATTCACGCGCCGTGCAGCGCTACCTGCTGCCCAGGCGTGGCGCCGCCTTCGACGTGGAGACCCGCCTGTACTGGAACGAGCAGGACCGGTATGTGAAGCTGTGCATCGACACGACCCTCGAGGGCGCGGACTACTGGGGACAGATCGCCTTCGGCCGCGAACGGCTCGCCGGCACCGGCGAGGAGGTCGTCGCCCAAAAGTGGACGGCGCTGACCTCCGGCTCGCACGCCTTCTCCGTCATCAACGCCGGCCTGTACGGCTCGAATGCGGCCCGCGGCTCCATCGGGCTGACGCTGCTGCGCTCGGCCGGCTTCTCTGCGGGGGACTGCACCACGAAGGCACTGCGCGAGCACCGTTTCGCGCCGCGCATGGACCAGGGGGAACGCGTCCATCGCTTCCGCATCGAGGCCGGCGCCTTGGAGCCCCTGTGCGGCCTGCTCGACCGCAAGGCCCAGGTGTTCAACGAGGCCCCGGTCGCCATCCCCTTCTGTCCCTCCGGCCGCGGTTCCCGCCCCGTTCCGGTCCTGACCTTCGATTGCCCCGGCATCCAGCTCGACTGCCTCAAGCAGGCCGAGGACGGCGACGGCTTCATCCTGCGCTTCCATGAGTGTCTGGGGCGGCAGCAGGAAACGACGCTTCACCTGCTCGGTGGCACGGTTGTCGAAACGATCCGGTTCCGTCCCTTCGAAATCCGCACCTTCCGGTTCAGGCCCCATTCGGCCGAGCTGTCGACATGTCCCCTGCTGGAGGGCGTTTGACCACGCGACAGCACAAATGATATATTGATATGTATCCCAAGCGACATCCCAATCCGCCGATTCACAGGAGAAGACGCACATGAGCAACGATGCCGGCCAGCCGCTGTACCAGCAGATTTATCAGGACCTCAGCACCGGCATCCGGGCGGGCACCTGGAAGGAAGGCGACCGCCTGCCCTCCGAGGCGGAGCTCGCCGAACAGTACGGCGTCAGCCGCATCACCAGCAAGAAGGCGCTCGAGATGCTCTCGACGGCCGGCTGCATCCAGCGCATCCCCGGAAAGGGATCGTTTGTGCAGCATGGCGCCGCCGCAGGCATGCTTGCGGATGACACCGCCACGCCCCAAGCGCGTCCCGGCAATTCCGCCGCACGGCCCGGCGACAAGAGCCGCCCGCTGCTCATCGGCCTGATCATGCCGGACTTTGACGGCACCTACGGCATCGGCCTGCTGGCCGGCGTCGAGAAGGCGTGCGCGGAGCAGGGCATTTTACTGATCCTGCGACGCTCCTACGGCGACCAGAAAATGGAGGAACGTTCGATCGAGGAAGTGATGCAGCTCGGCGTGGACGGAATCCTCATCATGCCGGTGCACGGCGAGCATTATGCGCCCAAGATCCTGCGCCTCATCCTCGAGGGGTTCCCGCTGGTGTTCGTGGATCGCCGTCTCCGGGGGCTCAACGCGCCCTTCGTGGGCACCGACAACCTCGAAGCCTCCAGGCGCGCCACCGATTACCTGCTCGACGCGGGCCACCGCTGCATCAGCTTCCTCTCTCCCTCCTGCGACCACAACACGGCCATCGAGGACCGCACGGAGGGCTTTGTCAAAAGTCATGCGGCGCACGGCATCGCGATCGACGAATCCGTCTGGTTGTCCAACCTCACCGCCACATTGCCGGGACGGAGCACGGCAGAGGGCATCCGGCACGACATCCGATCCATTCAGGACCTGGTGCGAAGCCGCAAGGAGATCACCTGCCTGTTTGCAGCCGAATACAACATCGCGCTGCTGGCAGCGAGCGCCGTTCGCTCCCTCGGCCTGCGGATCCCCGAGGATATCTCCCTGGTCTGTTTCGACAGCCCCGGCAACTTCATGGGCGAGCACGCCTTCACCCATCTGCGCCAGCGGGAGACCTTCATGGGTGAAACCGCAGTGGGGCTGCTGTTGCGGCAGATCCGCCACGAGTCGGGACCGACGGAAAGCATCCTGCTCGAAGCGGATCTTGTGCTCGGCTCCTCGACCGCAAGCCGGCCGAACCCGGCGACCTGACGGAGCCCGTGCGAATCCGCCGCGCATTGATGCCGCGCTGCGGTATCCCCAATATGAACCGTTCTTGCTGTTGACAGCCAACACGCCCTATCGGTATGATGTGGAATGAACGGATGCGCCAATCGCCCATGCCGTTTCGGAATGCTTGTGAAAGGAGGTGTGACGATGAAACGAACCCTGCGTCCCGATCATTACGCGACGCCCGCCAAGCTGCTGTTTGCCGGTTCCTTCCACAAAAACGGCCTGTTTGCCATGCCAAGGGGGAAGTCTACCCTTTTGCCGACATCCATAGGCCGTTCATCGTCCGCTTCCGACAGGAGCCTCCTGTAGCGCTTCCCCTTCGCTGCATCCGGCCCGGAACGGTGAACGCCGTTCCGGGCCTTTTTGTGCCGCCTGGCCGGTCGTCGACCGCCCCGCCCGCATCGGGCCCTCCGCAAAGGAGAACTCATGGAAAAATCAAACGTCCGGAAGCAGCCCGTTTCGTTGGCAGCCACCCTGCGCGCACTGGCGCAAACAGGCCAATTGTGCGCCACGCAGGCATTCAGCGGCGGCATTCTCAATGTGCTTGGCACCTGGATATTGCGCGCCGTCTCCACCATCGTCCTGCTGCACGTGTGGCGCTCCCTGCTGGCCGAAGGCGCCGGCACGGAAGGCTTGACCGTTTCGCAGGTGCTCACCTACGTGCTGCTGTCGGCCATCCTCTCCGAGCAGCTCAACATCGTGTCTCCCGCCTCCATGTCCTTCTGGGAGGGAACGCTGGCCAACCGCTACACGCGCCCGCTTTCGGTCGTGGCGCAGCTGGTCGCGGAGACGATGGGCCGGTGGATTCCCCATCTGCTCTTCTTTTCCCTTCCGATGCTCGTCGCCGCCCCGCTGCTGGGTGTGCGCATCCTGCCCGCCACGCCCTTCGCCGCGCTGTGTTTCGCGGCAAGCCTGGTCCTTGCGGTTTGCCTCGGATTCGCGCTCGACCTGGCCTTCGCCTCGCTGTCCCTGTACATCAAGAACGCGGGCTGGATGGCACTGATGATCCGCAACGCCTTCTTCACGCTCTTTTCCGGCGCCCTCATTCCCTTCCGGCTGCTGCCGTGGGGTCTGGGAGACGTGCTCGAGCTGCTGCCCTTCGGCTCCCTTGCCAGTGCGCCGCTTTCATTGTTCATCGGCAGCGGCGACCCGCTGCGGCCGTTGCTGCTGCAGATCGCCTGGAACCTTGTCCTGTGGCCGTTCGCCCTGTGGTTTTGGCACCACAGCGAGGAAAGGATGGTGGCGTATGGCGGCTGAAATCCAAACAATCGACACCTTGGCAGGCGCTGCGGCTGCCGCGTCCAAAACCCGTGCCGGCACAGCATCCCGCGGTACGTCGGTGCCGCGCATGGCACTGCGTCTGCTTGCCCTTGCCGCACGCATGGACCTGATGTGGCTGCTGCGCGACACCCGTTCCTGCCTGCTGGTCATGTTGACCGATGTCATCGGCACCGTCTCCGGCATCGCCGGCGTACTGCTGATGGCGGCGCGCTTCGGCGGCATCGGCGGCATGACCGGGGACCAGGTGCTGTTCCTGCTGGGCTACGCCACGTGCATCGACGGGCTGTTCATGCTCTTTTTCGGCATGAACAACAACGGCATGATCAGCCGCGTCATCGGACGGGGCCAGTTCGACCACATGCTCATCCAGCCGGTGCCGCTGCCCGTCCAGATCTTCTGCACCGGCTTCATCCCCTTCACCGGCAGCAGCGTGCTGCTGGGCGGCGTGGCCGTGACAGCCGTGGCGGCCCACCGCATCGGTCTGGCGGCGAATCCCCTGTGGATCCCGGCGGTGATCGGCAGCCTGTTCGCCTCGCTCGGCCTCATCCTCGCCTTCTCGTTCCTGATCGGCTCCTCCGCCTTCTGGGCACCGGTTGCGGCCGAGGAGATCTGCATGAGTGCGGTCGGCTTCTTTGACGCGACCAAGCGGTTCCCGCTGGGAGGCTTGCCCGCGCCGCTGCAACTGTTGTACTGCACCGTACTGCCGGCTGGCCTGGTCGCCTGGCTGCCCGCCGCACGCATCCTGGGTCTGCCCGCCGCGGGCCTGACCACGTTCTTCCTCGTCCTGGCCGCCCTGTTTGTGGGTTCGGCCGCCACCATCGTCTTTCGGAAAGGATTGCGTCATTATGCGAAATACGGATCGAACCGATATACAGACCACGCCCACCGTCGTTGAGGACGGAACCCCCGTGAACACGCCCGGTACCGCCACCCATGAACCCGCAGCGCTAACCGGCGCACAGGGCGCTACGCCATGCGAAGCGCAGGGCGGCGCCGTCTCCATCCGCGCCGTCACGAAGGAATATGTGCAGTGGCAGCGCTCCGGCAAGGCGCGCGATATCCTGAAGAGCCTCCTGCACCCCGAAAAGCGCGTCGTCACGGCACTCGACGATGTCTCCCTCGACATCGCCGAAGGAGAATTCGTCGCCTACGCCGGCGCAAACGGCGCCGGCAAGAGCACCACGCTGAAGATCCTCAGCGGCATCCTGCAGCCAACGCGGGGTGAGGTGCGCGTGCTGGGCCTCGATCCGGCGAAGGACCGCATCGCGCTGATGCGGCGGGTCGGCGTGCTGTTCGGCCAGCGCACCGAGCTGTGGTGGGATCACCCCATCGCAACGAGCTTCGACTGGAAGGCGACCGTCTGGGATATACCACGCCAAACATACGAGCAGACGCGCGAGGAAGTCGTGGCGCTGCTCGACATCGGCGACCTGATGAAGACCTTCGCCCGCGAGCTGAGCCTGGGCCAGCGCATGCGGGCGGACCTGGGCCTGATGCTGCTGCACCGGCCCGAGCTGATCCTGCTCGACGAGCCCACGCTGGGCCTCGACGTCCTGGCCAAGCGCCACATGATCGAGTTCCTCAAGCGCGTGAACCGCGAAAGAGGCACCACCATCGTCGTCACCAGCCACGACATGGACGACCTGGAGGAAATGGCCCAGCGCATCGTCCTGCTGTCCGAAGGCAGGGTCGCCTTCGACGGCGGGTTCGACGACCTGCGCACGCTCACCGGCAGCCAGCGGCACATCCGCCTGACAACGGACGGGCCGGAGGCGCCCGTGCTGGCCTCCGCCACCTGGCTGGCCTCCGAGGAATCGGTGCACGAATACGCCTTCGATGCCAACGTGGTTCCGGTTGCGACCATGCTCGCGGAGGTGTCCACCCTGCCCGGCGTGCTGGACATGGAAACGCGAAAAGCCCCCATCGAGCGGGTCATTGCCGGACTGTACCGGCAATGGCGCGCGGGATGAGGGCGGGACGGATGGGCATGTCTTTCCGGCACGGCCCGGATGAGCGTACCGACCTGCATCAGGCAGGGGACTCCGGCGCATGACTGCCGGTATCCCCTGCTTCCTTGCGTGCCCGCGGGAGGCGCCGGTTTTTGACCAGCGCCTCCCTGAGCACGTATTCGATCTGGCTGTTGACGGAGCGAAGCTCATCCTCCGCCCACGAGGCGAGGGCATCCCACATCTCCGGGGACAGCCGCAGCAACAGGTTTTTCACTTCACGCTTGGCCACGATGACGCCCTCCGGTACCGGTCAATCCGCAGTCCTGCGCCCGGCTCAGTAGATGGAACCGGCATTCACGATGGGCTGCGCGTTCCGCTCGCTGCAAAGCACCACGAGCAGGTTGCTGATCATGGCCGCCTTGCGTTCCTCGTCCAGCTGCACGATTTCATGCTCGGACAGGCGGTTGAGGGCCATCTGCACCATGCCGACCGCACCCTCGACGATCTTCTGGCGGGCGGCGATGATGGCGGCGGCCTGCTGGCGCTGCAACATGGCCTGGGCGATTTCCGGCGCATATGCCAAATGCGAGAGGCGTGCCTCCTCGACGATGACGCCGGCCCGGCCGAGTCGTTCCTGCAGCTCCGCCTTCAGCGCTTCGGCCACGATGTCGGCGCTGCCGCGCAGCGAAGCACCCTCATGCTCCTCGGGAAGGTCGTAGGGATACAGGTTGGTCAGGTGGCGCAGGGCGGATTCACTCTGGACCTTGACGAAATCCCCGTAGTTTTCGACATCGAATATCGCCTGCGCGGTATTCTCGACGTGCCAGACGACCACCGCCGCGATTTCGATGGGATTGCCCATCTGGTCGTTGACCTTGAGTTTTTCACCATTGAGGTTGCGGGCGCGCTGGGAGATCTTCTTCTTGGTCATGAACGGATTGACCCAGGAGAAGCCGGAATCCTTGACGGTGCCCTTGTACGTGCCGAACAGGATGAGCACCATGGCCTCGTTGGGCTGCAGGGTGAAAAAGCCGGGCAGGTGGAAGATCCAGACCACCAGCAGCACACAGGCCAGGGCGATGAGCAGGCCGTTCCCGACGGCGATGCCGACGATGAACGCCGCCACCGATGCGATGGCAAGGACGAGGTTCAACAGCAGGTGCGCATACCCGTTCGCCACTTTCACATTCAGTTCTTTCATGACACGCTCCTTCGGGCTTTCGGCCCATCCTTCGGATTATCATATCGTTTTGATATCATGTAGCTATACTCTTGAAATCACAGCATGTCTGCGACCGATGCGAAAAAAAGCAAAAAAACACGCGCGGCTTCGTACGCGCGTGTTTTGGGCATGTGGTCACCGCTTTGTCACATCGCCGATAGGAAGATGCCCTGCAGGTCCTCCTCGGTACAGGCCTTGGGATTGGTCAGAATGCACGGATCCTCTCGCGCCTTGCGGGCAAGCTGGGGAATGTCGGCGGTCTTCACCCCCACGGAGGCCAGCCCGTGATCCATGCCGGCCACGCGCTGGATGGCGCGGAGCTTTTCAAGCAGCGCTTCCTTTCTTTCCACGGCCGGCGTATCCTCCGGCACGCCGAGCAGCAGGCCAAGACGGTCATACCGTTCCGGCTCCGCATCGTAGTTGAACGCCACGACATGTGGCAGCAGGATGGCGTTGCACTCCCCATGCGGCAGGTCGAGCAGGCCGCCGAGGCTGTGCGCCATGGCGTGCACGGCACCCAGGATGGCATTTGAGAAAGCCAATCCGGCCTCCATGCTGGCCTGCATCATGCCGTTGCGGGCGTCCGCATCGCCCAGATCGCGCATGCGCACCGGCAGATGCGCCGCGACCAGCCGGACGGCGTCCAGCGCCTGCAGGTCCGTCATGCTCGAATGGCTGGTCGACACATACGCCTCCATCGCGTGCACCAGCACATCCATGCCGGTTGCAGCCACCAGCCGCGCATCCACGGTCATCGTCGTATCCGCGTCGACAAGGGCGACGTCAGGGACGACCTGTCTGCTGACGATGGCAATCTTCACCCGTTCCTGGGTGTCGAGGATGATCGCGAACTGGGAAACCTCGGACGCGGTGCCTGCGGTGGTGGGGATGAAAACCATCGGCGGCAGCGGCCGCTCGATGAGATCGAGACCCCGGAATTCCAGCACATCACGGTTGTTGGTCACCATGGCGCCGATCGCCTTTGCGCAATCCATCGGGCTGCCGCCGCCGACAGCCAGGATGCCGTCGCATGCTTCCCGCAGATAGCGGATGACACCGCGACGCACCTCCGTATCGCGCGGATTGGGCGATACGTCCGAGTAGACCACGCACTGGATGTTCTCCTCACGCAGCGACTGATGGATGGCGTCCATCCAGGGCTGCACCATGACGCCGCGGTCCGTGACCAGCAGCACACGCGCGACACCGAGCCGCTGAAGATGCATGCCGGCTTGCGCGCGGCAGTCGGGGCCGAATTGGACCTCCGGCATGATGAATCGTCGAATGGGCAGATATGCCATGATAACGTGCCTCCGTCCGTCCCGCTGAACCGGCAAGCGGATTCAGCGCATCTTGTGCATCGGGGAAAGCTGCGCGCATGCCGCATGCGCCGGTCACGACCCGGTCTCGTCCTCCACAGCAGGCACCGCGACCGGGAACCGGATGATGAACTCCGTACCGCCCGATGGAACCGGAAGGCAGGAAATGGTGCCCTGCATGCGATTCACCACGAGATTCTGGATGATGAACAATCCCAGGCCGCTGCCACCGGATTCCCTGCGCGTGGTGAAGAACGGTTCGAAGATCCGGCCGCGGTTCTCCGGCGGAATGCCGACACCGTCATCGCGGAACGACAGGTTCACGAATGCATCCTCGACCACGGCCGAGATCCGCATTGTCCCCGTCCGGTCGGGGAAGGCATGGCGCAGCGCATTGGTCACCAGGTTCGTCACTACCTGGGAAAGCGCGCCCGGATACCCGGTGACGGTGATTCCCTCGGGCACGTCGTTGACTGTCGCGCTGCCGCTGCGTTTGATCATCGGATGCAGGGAGACCAGCACCTCGTCGATGTAGTCGCGCAGGTTGAAGTCGCGGCGCGGATCGCTGGTGCGGTCGACCGACACCAGCTTGAAGCTTTTGACGAGCTTGGCCGCCCGGTCCATGTTCGACAGGATGATGCGCGCGGTTTCCTTCCATTTCGAGGACACCTTCCGGAAAGCCGGATCCACGGCCAGCGGCGTATCGGCCTTGAGGACCTCGTCGATCGAGCTCTCGAGAAAGGACGCGGCCGTCACGCCAACCCCGAGCGGCGTGTTGATCTCGTGGGCGATGCCTGCGACCAGCTCGCCGATCGAGGCCAGCTTCTCCGACCGGATGAGTTCGCCCTGCGTCTGCTGCAGCTCCTCCATGCGGGTCTGCAGGGACAGGTTCGCCGCCTGCAAATCCGCGGTGCGTTGGCTCACGATCTGCTCGAGGTTCTGGTTGAGGTCCTCCAGCTCCGCGTTCGCCTCCTCAAGGTCGGACACCGCGCGTCGGAGCGTTTCACGCTGCTCCACGCGCTCGGTGACATCCTCGACCAGCACCGCGAATTGTCCGACCTGCGGGCAGAACGCGGTCACATCGTAATGCCTGCCCAGATCCTCGGCATGGTTGGTGTAGTGGATCGATTCCCCCGTCAGTGCAACACGGCCGAACGTGTCGATCCAGTACGTTTCGATGTGCGGCAGCAATTCACGGACGGTGCGGCCGACGCAGGCCTCCCAGGCAAGCCCGGTCATGCGGGTGTAGGCGGGATTCATGTCGACGAACCGGTAATCGACCGGACGTCCCTGCCCGTCCGTGATGATGTCGTGCAGGGCAAAGCCATGCCCCATGTGCTCGAACAGCAAATGGTACTTGCGCTCGCTCTCCAGCAGCAGGGCCTCCATGCGCTTTTGCTCGGAGATGTCCTGGATCGCCGCCAGGATGGCCGGTTCACCGCCCCAGCTGATGGCGGACAGGTGCACCCGCGCCATGAAGCCGACGGGCACGTTGACGGTTCTTGCATGCCATTCAAGATCCATGCTGCCGGTTTCCAGCACGTCGCGCCACAACGCCAGCAGGCGCGGCCAATCCACCGGCGGCGCGCTCAAATCGCCGATCGTGCACTGGAGCGCCTGCTCGCGGGTCACCTTGTAGATGGCCAGCATCCGCGGATTGACCTCCAGGATGCGCCCCTCGGGGTCATGAATGATCGCCGCAAGCGGAAGGCCGTTGAATACGCCGACCAGATCATCGAGCGTGACTCCGCCCGCCGGTTTCCGATCGTTCGCCGTCATCACCGCACCTCCCGTTCCGTCGCCCGCAGCAGCGGCCCGCTCTGCTCAAGCAGCCGGATGATCTCCGGAAGCGCCTGGAAAAAAGCATCCACCGTCTGGGGATGAAACTGATGGCCGCTTTCCTCCCGTATATAGGCCAATGCCTGTTCGAGCGGCCATGGCTCCTTGTAGACGCGCTTGCTCACCAGCGCCTCGAACACATCCGTCAGCGCCACGATGCGCGCGTACGGATGGATCGCGTCACCGGAAAGACCGGCGGGATATCCCTTGCCGTCATGCCGCTCATGATGCCCCTGCGCGACGATGGCGGCCTCGCGGAAAAGCAGGCGGGGAGAACGGCCCAGGAGGCGGGCGCCATATGCGGCGTGCTCGCGCATGACCGCGAGCTCCGCCGTATCCAGCCTGCCGGGCTTGCAGAGAATCTCGTCGGCGATGGCGATCTTGCCCACATCATGCATCGGTGCGATGATGGCCAGCTTTTCCGCTTCCTCCTCGCTCATGCCAAGCTTCAGGGCCAGAATCCTCGACATGCCCGAAACGCGCATGACGTGGGCGCCCGTTTCCATGGAGCGCATCTCGATGGCTTCGCCGAGGCTGAGGATGAGGTCACGCTGGGTGTCCTCGATCTCGGACTTGAGGCACAGGTTGTCGAATGCAATGGAGATGTTGGCGCAGAAAACCTCCAGCAGCCGTTCATCCATGGGCGACAGCACGTTGATGCCCTGGATGTGGATGATCGTGCACGCCCCGGTGGAGGTGCGGAAATACAGGGTGAGCCGCTCCCCGTTGCGGTAATTGTCCTGCGTCTCCATCACCGTGCGGACGTCCCCTGCCAGCCGTTCATCATGCACATCGTCGAGCGTCATGCCCTCGTAGGGGCTGTAGTCGCCCATCGCCGCGTAGATGCGGAAATCGCGGGCATCGCTCGCACCCGCCGCCATGGAAGACACATGACCCAGCAGGGCGTCGGGGTTGAGCTCGAGCAGGGACACCAGCTGTTCGAGCAGTCCCTCTGCGAAGCTCTTCATCATCTGCAGGCGGAACAGGCCGGCGCTGGCGTCGATGATCTTCTCGAGCCCCACCCGGCTCGACTCGATGATCTTGAGGTCGTGCCATGCCCGCAACGCCGTGATGATGCTGGTCTGCAGCTTCTGGAACGTGATCTCCGATTTTTCCTTGTAGTCGTTGATGTCGTAGTCGACGACAACCCGCTTCTCGGGTGCCACACCCGGCTGCCCGGTGCGCAGGATGATGCGCACGAGCCGGTTCTTCAGGTCGTCGCGGATCTGCCGCACCAGGTCGAGCCCGGATGTGGACGTCTCCATGACCACATCGATGAGCGCCACCGCGATGTCCGGATGCGCCTTCATCATGGCCAGGCCTTCCATGCCGGAGCGGGCCTGGATGAGATGGATGCCGCGTCCCATGTACTCGAAGTCGTCGAGCACCAGCTGCGTGCCCTGCTGCACATCCGGATCATCATCGACCACAAGCACCTTCCAGGGTTCCATCCGCCATTCCTTTCATCGTCTGCGACCGTCCCGAAAG
>JAEXRM010000099.1 GCA_023440865.1 Bacillota bacterium | reverse complement strand
GGTGTGGACCTCACCCTGTCGAGTACCGCCCTGTTTGCCGAGCTCATCGAGAAGGAGATCGACTCCGACGGCGTCCGTACGATGATCCGGCTGCAGCGCGGCGACATGGTCATCGTCGAGCTGACGGTCGTGGCCGGATCCGCCGGATGCGGCCGCAAGATCAAGGACATGACGCTGCCGACGGAAAGTGTCCTCATCTCGATCGTCAGGGGGGAGAGCTCCTACATTCCCAACGGGCACACCAT
Organism: Bacillota bacterium; assembly: GCA_023440865.1. Taxonomy (GTDB): domain Bacteria; phylum Bacillota; class Clostridia; order DSM-8532; family DSM-8532; genus JAEWSN01. Next base: position 2,368 of record JAEXRM010000099.1, on the reverse strand, counting down.
CGTGCGCGAGGGCGATTCCGTTTTCGCCCTGTGCAAGCAGGGAACGCACATCGACCTGACCGATTACTTCAGCAAGCCGGCCCAGGAGACGCGGGCATGAGCCATGCGCCCGCTTCCGGATACATCCTGCTGCCGCCGGCGCCGCATGGCCGGTATGCCGGGATCTTTCTATGGTCGGATCTCGATGGCACCCTGTTGACGCCCGAACGCTGCCTGCCACCGGAAAATCGGGAGGCCATCGACGCATTTGTGGCACAGGGCGGGCGGTTCGGTGTCGCGACGGGGCGCATGGAGAAAAGTACCTCCGCCAACTTCCCGCACCTGTCTGCGAACCTGCCCTGCATCTTCCACAACGGCGCACTCGTCGCATGGCATCCGGACGGAACACCCCTGCGTTCCATCCACCTGTCCCATGATCCCTCCCCGATGCTCGATGCGGTGGTGGCCGCATGTCCTGAGCTGGGGGTCGAGGTGCTGGCATCCGGGAGGGCCTGGATGGTGCGGCGCAATGAAGCCCTGGAGGCCCAGCTCGCGCGTGAACGTCTGGACGCGACCGATGCCCGGTGGGCGGACATACCGGCGGGCTGGCACAAGGTGCTTCTTGGCGCAGCGCCGGATGTGCTCGAGGCGGTGGCCCGGCGGCTTGCGCCGGCTGCGGCGGGCCGGTTCGACCTGGTCCGTTCCGAGGATACGCTTCTGGAGGTGCTGCAGCCGGGCATATCCAAGGGGGAGGCGGCCCGTTGGATCGTCGGGCGTGCCGACCCGGTGGCCCGTTGTGTCGTGGCGGTCGGAGACAATGACAACGACGCGGACCTGCTCGCCTTCGCCGACATCGGCATCGCGATGGCGAACGGATCGCCGGCTGCGAAAGCGGCCGCGGCGGTGACGGTCGCCGACAATCGCACGCCTTGCATGCCGGCCGTGCTGGAGATCATCGACGCGATGTTGCGCCGCAGGAAGGATGCCGCGCCTGCCGGTGACCTGCCATGAACGGCGGCGGACCGGGCAGGGCACCGGTGGGCCGGGTTGCCCCGTGGCGCAGCGGCGGTTCGCTTCGATGCTTTCACGCACATGACACTTCTGTTGCATTTGGCTTGCGGTGATTGCCGTGGACTTTTTTCCCATGGTATAATCAACTTGGAAACATTTGCGACTTTCGACACGAAAACGGCAAACCGGCCGAAAGACCGGGACGCAAAGCCACAGGGCCTTCCGCGCACGCGTTGGCAGCCTGGCCACCGAAAGGGGAGTCTGTCCATGAAACGATCCATCTGTCTGGCATTGGTGCTTGTCCTCTCGTTGGGCATCCTGCCGGTCATGCCGCTTCCCGTCTCCGCGACGGAGCCCGCCACGAATTACGACGCAACCCACACGACCACCGGCGCCATCGGCGTGCGGTTTCTTTCCGGCGGCGATGCACGGGTCAAGACCCGCGTGCAAAAGGATGCCACAAACTACGACTACGACCTGTTCGGGCGTGACACCTTCGAGTATTTCCCCCTGCAGCTCGGCAACGGCGACTATACCGTGACCATCTTCGAGCATGTGGTCGACAATCGCTACCGTGTCGTCGAGAAGCAGCAGTTTGCCTCGGTCGTGAAGGACCTGCTCGATGTGTTCCGCAATTCCATCCAGACCGTGTACTGGACGAACGACATGAAGACCGTCCAGAAGGCGAAGACACTCACGGCCACCCTCAAGACGGACCGGGAGAAGATCAATGCCGTCTACGGCTTCGTGGTCAGGAACTTCAAGTACGACTATGACAAGATCAAGACCCTGCAGTCCACCTACGTGCCCGATGTCGACAAGATCCTCGCCGACGGCAAGGGCATCTGCTACGATTATGCCGCCGTGTTTGCCGCCATGCTGCGCAGCAGCGGCATTCCCGCCAAGCTGATCAAGGGCTATACCGACAATGTCAAGGAATATCATGCCTGGAACGAGGTCTGGCTTTCCGATGAGAAGCGGTGGATCGTGGTTGACACAACATACGATTCGGTGCTCATGACTGCCGGTCGCAAGGTCAAAATGGAGAAGGAGCGGACCCTGTACCGTGCGAGCAAGGAATTCTAGATGATCGGCGCCGCCATTTCACAGGATCGGACCCGCGATGCGGCGCAGCAGCCGTCACCCATCCCAGCGCCCCCGGCGACAAACGCCGGGGGCGCTTTTTTTCTGATGTCCGGCGGGAGCCGGTACGCGGGGGACCTGCGGGTCGTGCCGGATGCGGGACCCGCTCGACCTGCTTCCGGCCGCCGCAGGGGCGGTGATGTCATGGCACAACGCTTTGCGGCCTGAACGGGCGCATCCTGCATCGAAACAGGAGCAATCCGGTGAGCCGGATCCTGCAGGGCGACGGCAGATG
>JAEXRM010000039.1 GCA_023440865.1 Bacillota bacterium | reverse complement strand
TCATATGCCCGATTCTGCTGCTGTGCCTGACTCGGTTCGTATTCAAGAAGGCGATCCGCAAGTACGAAAGCGCGTCGGGCTGATCTGGCCGTGGTTCCAGGCCCGTCACGATGCACCGTCGAATGTGGGTGTGCCGACGCGTGAGGGTGCGCCGCCGAGAGAAGGAAGCCGACGCGTGAAGGTGCGCCACCGCATGAAGGAAGCCCGGAATGTGCCATTGCTGCACAATTCCGGGCTTCCCTTGGTGATGGGCGGACTTGTTGCGGGGCTCGTGCTCACTTCGTCGCGAACTTTGTCAGCTTGGCGGCCACGTCGTCGGCGAAGCGGCGGATGTAGCCCTGCACATACGTGTTCAGGTCGAGGTTCGGATCCTCGAGCACCGGCAGCAGGTTCATCGCGATGGCGAGCTGGTCGGTGGTGTCGGTGCCGTGGGATTCGGCATAGGTGGCGTTGGCGAGACGGCGGCCGGTGGTGGCCAGGTCGTAGCGCTTGCCGCCGGCAATCTGGGAGTCGTGCACGCCCAGAACCGCCGCCGCGATGCTTGGATGCTCGTGCACGTCGAATTGGCACTTCTCGTTGTCGTTCATCCAGTCGAGATTGCGCCACACCTCGCAGCCGTAGAACTTCTCCGGACGGTATTCCGGGCCGAGCTCGCGCAGGGCGGCGATGACGCGGAGCGCGACCCCGACATGCGTCTCGTGCTTGTCGGCGAGGTTGTGGGTGAAGATGACCTTCGGGCGGCTCTGGCGGATGAGCTCCTTGAGCTCCCCGATGACCAGGCGGCTCGCGCCGTCCTTGACCTCGCCGCTGGTGTAGTCGAGCATGGTCATGGCGCCGTACTCGCCGACATAGGCGGCCTTCTTCTGCTCGACCTTGCGGACCGCCTGCATCTGATCGTCCGTGTACTTTTCATACAGGCCGCTGCGGGCGCTGCCGGCGCCGTTGGTGACGACGACACCGTGGAACCAGGCGTCATCCCGGCCGAAGCAGTCGAGAATGCCCTGGAAGCACATGATCTCCAGATCGTCCTGATGGGCGCCGATGCCCATGACGGTGGTGCGGGCGAAGGCTTCGGCCTCGGGCTTGTTGTCGGGGATGAAGACAAGGGCGTTCGGCTTGTTGAACTTCATGGAATGCCTCACTTTCTACGGCGCCGGCGTGATACCCTCTGTTTTTCCCGGAAGAAATGGCGGGTCTGGCCACTCCTTCCGTGCATGTCGGGCAGACTTGTCCATCCGATGCGCGGAGTTGGACCCGCCGTTCAGCGGGATATGTCGGGCAGGCTCGCGGCCGCGATCGACTGGCCGACACGCTTGTTCGACTCATCGGGCATGCCGACGTCGAGCTTCGCGGCCAGATCAGGGAACTCGCGGTTGAGGACCTCATGGGCCTTTTCAAGGATGAGTTCTCCGCCCTTGCCGGAGGTGACGCGGCCAAGGACCAGCACATGCCTGATATCGTAGTACAGGGCGTAGTTCGCGATGGCATAGCCAAGATAGACGCCGATTGTCTCGAAGATGCCGTCCACGCGTGTGTCTCCGGCCACATGCAGGTCCTGCACGCACTTGAGCTTCTCGGCGGGCGTCATCTTCGGGTCGAGATCGATGCCGGCCGCGGGTGCCAGCTTGATGACCGCATCCTGGGAGAAGTACTTCACGCCGCAGCCATAGTCGCCGCTCCATTCGTCCACCATCGACGCGGGGTTGTAGTCGACGGGAACGAAGGCGAGCTCGTTGAGCCAGCCGGTGATGTTGCCGTTGGAGTCGACATAGCCGCCGGCTTCGCTCGTGCCCATCGCGATGCCGAGCACGCTGTTGTCGTCGAGATCGATGGCGCCCGCCAGCGCCGTGACGTCGCCATCGTTGGCGACTTCCACGGGCACATCGCCCATTTCCTTCGCCACGCGCAGGTAGATGTCCTTCACCTTCGCGTCGAACAACTCCTGCGGCACCTTGAGGAACAGGGAGGCGACCATGACGCGGTTGTCGACGAAGACGCCGGCGGAGGACACGCCGATGGCGTCGACGCGCGGCATCTTGGCTGCGGCGGTTTTGCAGGCGGCGAGGATTTCGTTGTAGTGGTAGTCGGGATCGGTCTGCACCTTCGGATGCCAGATGACCTCCTCGCTGTAGACGACCTGGCCGTCGACCACGGCGGACACCTTGCGGTCGGATCCGCCGGCGTCGAAGCCGATGCGGCAGCCGTCGAGGTGACGGCCGACGGGCTTGGCGTTCTCGTTGGCCTTCGGTGCGGCTGCGAGACTGCAGGCGGCAACCGTGAACGGCTTTTCATATACGCGGCCCATGAACGCGGCGTCAAAGGCGCGCAGCCCGCCGGGTGCGTAGGCGCCGGCAATGAAGGACGCAATGCGCTCCGAGCCGGCGATGGTCACCTTCCAGCCGCCATAGATCCACAGCAGCGACTTGACGAGGCGTTCGACGTGGGTGTTGTTCTCCTCGTCGTGGCCGGTTCCATCGGCGAAGACCGTGGTCTCGTGCGTGGAAACGACGCCGCTCCCACGCTCGATGGCGATGATCAGGCGTTGCGTTCCGCCGCTTGCGGCAACCGCCTGCAAAAAGCCGCGGACCGCAAGGACCGCCGGTTGGAAAGCGGGATCCAGCGGCGGAATGATGGCCGGGCGGACTGACTTGATCATGACAAACCTCCGTTTCGGGATCTGTGCGGCAT
>JAEXRM010000027.1 GCA_023440865.1 Bacillota bacterium | reverse complement strand
CTCGTCGCCGAGCACGCGCACGAACCTCGCCCCCACCTTCTCCGCCAGGTCGATGTAGCTTTTCCCTTCCGCCAGGAAACGGCCGCGGTGCTCGCGATCGGACAGCAGGGCGCCGGAGGTGAGCATCGGCAAGGCCATGCGCCCGTTGCGCAGGGTGGCGAGGGTCTTGTCGAGGTTCTCTGCGCGGAACGGTTTGGCTTCCGGTGCGAACATCTCATTCTCTAGACCGCGGATTTCGATGCCGTCGAGTCCCAGGTCCTTGGCGGTGGCATAAATTTCCTCCCAGGACCATCCCGGGCAGCCGAGCGTGGAAAATGCAAGCTTCATGGGATCACTCCTCCTCATCCTGTCACATCATGGCCGCCACGGCGCGGGTCTGCGCCTTGTACGGGCGACAGCCACGCCAGCCTGTGCGGCATCCGGGCACGGGGCATCCGGCCACGGGGGCATCCGGCCACAGGGGCATCCGGCCACAGGGGCATCCGGCCACGGGGGCATCCGGTCACGGGGGGCATCAGGCTGTCTCGATGCTGGCGGCGTCCTTGAGGTTGTAGAGCTCGACGGCCATCTCGCGCATCTTGTACTTCTGGATCTTGCCGGAGGCGGTCATCGGGAACGCGTCCATGAAATGGACGAACTTGGGCGTCTTGTGCCGGGCCATGTGCGACCGGACATGCGCCTTGACCTCGTCCTCGGTGAGGCTCGCGCCCTCCCGGAGGATGATGCAGGCCATGACCTCCTCGCCGTACTCCTTGCTCGGCACACCGATGACCTGCACGTCCTTGATTGCGGGATGGGTGTACAGGAATTCCTCGATCTCCTTGGGATAGATGTTCTCGCCCCCGCGGATGATCATGTCCTTGATGCGCCCGGTAATCTTATAATACCCGTTTTCATCCACGGTCGCCAGATCGCCCGTGTGCAGCCAGCCATCGGCGTCGATGGCCTGCGCGGTGGCCTCGGGCATCTTGTAGTATCCCTTCATGATGTGATAGCCGCGTGCGCAGAACTCGCCGGGCACATGCGGCGGACAAATCTCGCCGGTTTCCGGATTCACGATTTTCGCCTCCGTGTGGGGGAAGATGCGCCCCACCGTGGAAACACGCATCTCGATCGGATCGTCCGTCGTCGTCATCGTGCATCCGGGGGAAGCCTCCGTCTGCCCGTAGGTGATCGTGATCTCGCGGGCGCCCATCACGTCCACGACCTGCTGCATGACCTTGACCGGGCAGGGGGAGCCGGCCATGATGCCGGTACGCAGCCTGGGGAACCGGAAGCGCGCGAACTCCGGATGCTCGAGGATGGCGATGAACATCGTCGGCACGCCGTGCAGCGCCGTGCATTGCTCGTCCTGCACGGCCTTCATGACCTTCAAAGGCGAATAGGCGTCGACCGGCACCATCGCGGTGCCATGCGTCAGGCAGGCCATGATGCCCAGCACCAGGCCGAAGCAATGGAAGAACGGCACACAGATGCACAGCTTGTCGTCCTCCGTGAACCTCATGCGGTCGCCGATGCACTTGCCATTGTTGATGATGTTGCTGTGCGTGAGCATGACGCCTTTGGGGAAGCCCGTCGTACCGGAGGTGTACTGCATGTTGATGGTCTCGTCCGGCGCAAGCCCCGCCTCGATGTCGCGCAGCACGGCATCCGGAATGCCGGCGCCCATGCCCTCGATATCGGCCCACCGGTGCATGCCGGGGCACTCGCGGGCCCCCGTGTAGACCACATGCTTCAGGTACGGAAGCATCGGATTGTCGAGCGTGCCGGGCTTGCTCTCCGCCAGCATGGGATTGAGCTCGTTGATGATCTGGAAGTAGCTGGTATCCTTGAAGCCGTCCATCATGACGAGGACCTTGGCGTCGGACTGCCGCAGCAGGTATTCCGCCTCGAAGATCTTGTAGCTGGTGTTGACCGTCACCAGCACCGCGCCGATCTTGGCCGACGCGAACAGGGTCAGGAGCCATTCGGGCTCGTTGGTCGCCCAGATGGCGACATGGTCGCCCTTCTTCACGCCCATGCCGATGAAACCCTTGGCGATGCGGTCGGTCTCCTCGTCGAATTCCTTCCAGGTGCGCCGGTAGTCGCGGTCCGTGTACTTGATCACCTCACGGTCCGGATGGCGCGCGGCCATCTGGTGCAGCAGGTCTCCCACGGTGATGTGCATCAATGGTTCCGTCATGATGGTTCCTCCCAACCGTAATGCCCGTTTGGTGACCGGAGACGGAAACGGGTGCTTCCGCGGTACCACTCCGGTTCATCCCGCGAGGGATGCCCTTTGGTGCCGGCAAACGGTTTCATGCCAGGCACTTTGAGGCATGGTTGCATGCAAAAGACCCTTCGTCAAGAGACGAAGGGTCCACCACTCTTTCCGAAAGACACGCAATCATGCCCCGCCCCTGTAACGGAGGGCGTCCGTTCCAGTCTACTGTCGCCATCCTCCCCCGCTGCAGCCATGCAGGCGGGAATCGGTGACGGGTTCGGTGGAAAGCTCCGGGGCGAGTTCATCAGTCCGCACATGCCGTTTCGCATCGACCAACGGCTTTCTGGTACCGGTCCGGCATTTTCACGGACCGGCAAATGTGACATGACCGACTACTGTTCCCCATCGGCGCAGTTGGCGCGTATGGATTTTGATACATCCTACCAAGCGGGCCGAATCCTGTCAAGCGCGAATCGAGCGTTCTTCTGCATGAACAGCCGCTTCGCCGGCGCGGCGCATCTCCCCGCCGGATGATGCGGCCGTTGCCGGCTGGCACCGGCACAGGCGATCGGATCAGGAAAGCCGCCCGGCATAATCCTCGAACCCGAACCGGCGGATGACCTTCATCCCTTCCGTTTCGTCATACAGTGCGATGGCGGGCAGGTTCACCCCGTTGAACGTGTTGTTCTTGACCATCGTGTAGTGCGCCATGTCGCAGAACACGAGCCGGTCGCCGGGCTTGAGCGGCTGCGGGAAGGAGTAGTCGCCGATGATGTCCCCCGCAAGGCAGGTGGGACCGCCCAAACGATAGGTGTGGGCGAATTCCCCCGGCTTTCCAGCGCCGATGATGTTGGGCCGGTACGGCATCTCGATGACATCGGGCATGTGGCAGGCCGCCGACGTGTCGAGCATGGCGATTTCCATGCCATTCTCCACAATGTCGAGGACGCTTGAAACCAGATAGCCGGTGTTCAGCGCGATGGCCTCGCCGGGCTCCAGATACACCTGCAGCCCATATTTCTGCTGGAAGAACTCGATGGAGCGAATCAGTGTTTCGATGTCGTAGTCTTCCCGGGTGATGTGGTGTCCGCCACCCATGTTCAGCCACTTCATGCCCTTGAGGTACGGACCGAACTTTTCGTCGACGATGGGCACCGTGTGCGCCAGCGCGTCGGAATTCTGCTCGCAGAGCGTGTGGAAATGCAGGCCGTCCAGACCGTCGAGCGCATCGCCCCGAAAGTGGCGGAGCGGAATGCCCAGACGGGAATTGATGGCGCACGGGTTGTAGATCTCGGTTTCAATCTCCGAATATTCCGGATTCACGCGAAGGCCGCAGCTGATGCGCTTCCCCTTCACGGCCTGCACGCGACTTCTGTATCGGTTCCATTGGTCGAACGAATTGAAGACCATATGGTCCACATAGCCGAGCAGCTCGTCGAAGTCCCCGGGAATGTACGCCGGTGAGTAAACGTGCACTTCCTTCCCCATTTTCTCGTATCCGAGACGCGCCTCGAACAGCGAGCTTGCGGTGATGCCCGCAAGGTACTTCCCGACCAGCGGGAACGCGGCGTGCATCGAAAAGCCCTTGAGCGCCAGCAGGATGCGGCAGCCGGTGCGGCGCTGCACACTGTCGAGAATCTGCAGGTTCCGTTCGAGCAGGCGGGCATCCACCACGTAGCAGGGTGTCGGCACTTCAGTCAGGTCAAGCGGCAATGCTAGTTCCAAGGCGGTATCCTCTCCTTGTCGTCGGCGGTCGGCTCAGTCGACCAGGACGGGCGCATGTGATTCCTGCCACGGCAGGCCGCAGCGGTTGAGCTCGGCCATGAACGGATCGGGGTCGAATTCCTCGACATTGTAAACGCCGGGCTTCTTCCACAAGCCCTTCATGAGCATCATCGCACCGATCATCGCCGGCACCCCGGTGGTGTACGAGATGGCCTGGGAGCCGACCTCGGCGTAGCATGCCTCGTGCACGCAGACGTTGTAGACGTAGTAGGTCTTCGGCTTGCCGTCCTTGATGCCCTTGTAGATGCAGCCGATGTTCGTCTTGCCCTTCGTGCGCGGCCCCAGCGAGGCGGGGTCGGGCAGGACGGCCTTGAGGAACTGCAGCGGCTCGATCATCATGCCGTTGAACTCGATCGGCACGATGCTGGTCATGCCCACGTTCTCGAGCACGCGCAGGTGCGTGATGTACTTCTCCGAAAAGGTCATCCAGAAGCGGATCTTCTTCAGGCCCTTCACATTCTGGGCGAGCGACTCGAGCTCCTCGTGATACAGCAGGTACATGTCCTTGGGACCAATCTCGGGGAAATCGTACACGCGCTTCTCGGACAGCGGCGGAATCTCCTTCCACGCGCCGTTTTCCCAGTAGCGCCCGTTGGCGGTGATTTCCCGGATGTTGATCTCGGGATTGAAGTTCGTGGCGAACGGATACCCATGGTCGCCCGCGTTGGCATCGAGGATGTCGATCTCATGGATCTCATCGAAATGGTGCTTCATCGCGTGCGCGGTGAAAACGCCTGTGACGCCTGGGTCGAAGCCGCAACCGAGAATGGCGGTGAGACCGGCCTTCTCGAAGCGTTCGCGGTAGGCCCACTGCCAGCTGTACTCGAACTTCGCGAGCTCCGGCGGTTCGTAGTTGGCCGTGTCGAGGTAGTGGACGCCGGTTTCGAGGCAGGCGTCCATGATGGTGAGATCCTGATAGGGAAGGGCCACGTTGATGACCATCTCCGGCTGGAAGTCGCGGATGAGCGCGACGACCTCTTCGGTTTTGTCCGCATCGACCTGTGCCGTGCGGATTTTCGTCCTGCCGCCGTCAAGCTTGCGCTTGAGCGCGTCGCACTTTTCCACCGTGCGGCTGGCGATCATGATTTCCTCGAATACATCCGGATGCTGGCAGCATTTGTGCACCACGACACTGGCAACCCCTCCGGCGCCAATGATCAAGGCTTTTCCCATTCCTCTACCTCCCATGTTTCCGCCTGCGGCGATATGACGGGTCCTTGCCTGTCCGGAAACCAACCGGAATCCTTGTCCGATCGTGCTTCCGGCGATACTGAAGTCCTTTCGGACAAAAACAGATTATACATACTTTACCCACGGGTGGCAAGCGCAATCCCCTCATCCGCCCCGACCGCGCAATCCGCAACATGCAGAAGGGATCACCCCTTCGGGCAATCCCTCCTGCCATTGCGGTCCAATCCTTGTTTCATCCGGCGCGGAATCGGTCATGCAACCGCTCTGCCTCCTGTCACTTCTTGTTGAAGTACACGGGCTTTCCGGTCTTTGCGGATTCATAGATGGCCTCGAGAATCTGGGTGACGACGATCGCCTGTTCCGGCAGCACCGTGGGCTGCGTGCCGTTGACGACGGCGTCGATCCACTGGCGCTGCTCGCGGTCGGACTCGTTCTCGGTGGCGCCGTCATAGAAGGCCACACCACCCGCCTTGAGGTCGGGCTTCGTGACAAAGGTGCGGCTGTTCTTTTCGCCGTTGAGACGCAGGCCGTCCTTCATGTCGGCGCCGCCCTCGGTGCCGCAGAGCGTGCACTGGGATTCGCCCACATCCAGGGTGTTGAGCGCCCAGCTGGCTTCCAGGGTGATGGTTGCGCCGTTCTCCATCGTGATGAAGCCGAAAGCGGAGTCCTCGACGGTGAACTTGTCCGGATCCCACGGTCCCCAGGCGTTCGCGGAGTTCGGCTTCTTGCCGAGCTTGTAGTAGACATTGCCCATGACGCTCTTGACCTTGTAGTTGTTCATCATCCACAGGGTCAGGTCGAGTGCGTGCGTGCCGATGTCGATCAGCGGACCGCCGCCCTGTTCCTCCTCGTTGAGGAAGACGCCCCAGGTCGGCACGGCGCGACGGCGGATGGCATGCGCCTTGGCGAAGTAGATCTCGCCCAGCTCGCCGGCATCGCAGATTTCCTTGAGGTACTGGGATTCGGCACGCTGGCGGCCCTGGTAGCCGATGGTGAGGAGCTTGCCGGTCTTCTTCGCGGCGTCGACCATCTTCTGGGCTTCCGCGGCGGTCTTGGCCATGGGCTTCTCGCACATGACATGCTTGCCCGATTCGAGCGCGTCCACGGTGATGAAGGAGTGCGACTTGTTCGGGGTGCAGACATGCACGACGTCGATGGTCTTGTCCCGGAGCAGTTCCTTGTAGTCGGTGCAGACCTTCGCACCGGCAATGCCGTACTCGGCCGCCGCCTTTGCGGCGCGCTCCTCGACGAGGTCGCAGAACGCGACCATCTCAACGTTGGGCAGCTTCCTGAGGCTGGGCATGTGCTTGCCGTTGGCAATGCCACCGCAGCCGATGATGCCGATGCGGACCGTCTTTTTCACTTCCGCCTTGGGAGCGGCCTTCGCGGTGGTTTTCGGCGCCGTCTTGGCGGCTGCCTTCGGAGCGGCCTTTTCCTTGCTGGTCTTCGTGGTCGTCTTCGTTGCCATGTGATGCCTCCCGTTTCCAAGGGTTTCGTTGTAGCCACGGCATGTCGCCCATGCCGGTCTGACCTCGTATGGTATGTACCACGGACGATGCCGCTATGACCGGAAAACTCGCGCTTGAGATGCCCGGGTGATGCTTCAGGTGATGCCGCGCAGGTATGCGGCGCTCTCGCGGATGGATGGCAGCTGCGGCATCTCGAAATACTCCTGCTCGACGATGTACCAGTGGACACCGAGCGCTTTGCCCGTCCTGATGATGGCCGGCACATCGATGATGCCCTTGCCGATCTCCGTATTGTGCCTGTCTTCCCGGCTCTTCATGTCCTTGATGTGCAGCAGCTTGATGCGTTCCGCGTAGCGTGCCATGAAATCGGCGATGTTCATGCCGGCGTACTCGACCCAGTATGTGTCGAGCTCGAGGAAGACATGTGCGGGATCTGTCTGCCCGAGCATCAGGTCATAGGCTGTGCTTCCGTCATACGGCACGAACTCGAAATCGTGGTTGTGGTAGCCGAACAGGATGCCGTTCTCAAGGCATTTGCGTCCCACCTGCTCGAACCGTTCGCCGGTACGCTTCCACGCATCGGCACTGCCGACCATGTCGCCCCAGACGGCTGGACAGACGATGTAGGGGGAACCGATCTCCTGGGAGAAGGCGATGAGACCGTCCAGGTCCTTGTCGATCAGATCCATCGCGATGTGGCTGCCGCAGGCCTTGATGCCATTGTCGTCGAGCACCTTGCGCAGTTCCTTTGCCGGTGTGTCGAAGTATCCGGCGAACTCCACGCCGTCATAACCGGCCTTGGCGACCTGGGCGATGGTGCCGGTAAAATCCTGTGCCGTCAATTCCTTCACGGAATACAGTTGCAGCCCGATCTTTTCCATACAGCTCCTCCTGGCTCGCCGGGAACCGCATCCTTCCGAACCCCGTCATCCGACGGATCCATTCGCAGACGATACGGCTGATATGCTGTCCGACCTGTTCCGACGGATGCGCCGGAAACGCGAAAACCAAAATCACTCTAACACGGAAGCCTGACATGGTATATAATGAAGGTGCGAAAAAACATTGATAATTTGTCATCCGGTGGTGCAGCATGCGCTTCGAGTTTCCCAACGAGCCGTTCTATGAAGACCAGCACAATGCCAACAGCCTCATCCAGTATCCGTTCCACTGCCACTTCCAGGCGAACGAACGGCATGGGCACATCCTGACGCTGGCCCACTGGCACTACTACATAGAAATCCTCTACATGATCGAGGGAGATGCGCGCGCAGTGCTCGGCGGCGAGGAATATGCTTTCCGGACCGGCGACATGGTGCTCATCAACGGCCGCGAGGTGCATGCCGTATTCGGCGAGCCCGACACGGTCATCCGCTACATTGTGCTGAAATTCGATCCGGCGCTGCTGTATACCACGGACCGCACCTTGTTCGAGTCCAAGTACGTCATGCCCTTCACCATGAACGCCTCCAACAACCAGAAGGTCTTCACGGCCGCCGAGCTGGTCGACTCCCCCATTCCGGAACTGCTGCCGCAGATCCTGCGCGAGTTCACCGCCAAGGAATATGGCTTCGAGCTGGCCATTCGGACCGACATCGGTCGCGTGTTTCTCTGGGTCATCCGCAACTGGCATGCCAAGGGTGTGCAGATGGACCAGAACTCCGCCCTCAAGGAAACGGACATCATCCGGCTGCAGAAGGTGTTCGACTATCTGGACGAGCATTACAGGCATGAAATCACCGTCGAGACGGTCGCATCCATGCTCAACATGAGCTACAGCTATTTCTCTCGCTACTTCAAGTCGCTCATCGGCAAGACTTTCTCCGAGTACCTCACCTATGTGCGCATCACGGAGGCGGAGAAGCTGCTGCTGACCACCGACCTGAACATCACGGAAGTTGCGCTTGAAACCGGCTACTCCAATTCCAGCTACTTCATCCAGCAGTTCCGCGATCTCAAGGGCATGTCACCGAAGCAATTCAAGAAAAAGGTGTTAAGCGCGTAAGCGGATGAAAGACATGCAGCCGTTGCGGAGCGAAATGCCTTGAGCGGCAGCGGGGGCATTTCAGCGACGTATACGGCTGCAAGGCTTTCACCGCGCAGTAAGCGGATGAAAGACATGCAGCCGTTGCGGAGCGAAATGCCTTATCCCTGTCCGTTTTTTCGATTCCGGATATACACATGCTTGATATGGAACTGGCTGGTTTCACGGATATCGAGCTCGAACGCGTCCAGGGAGCGGACAAGCGGCGTCAGCTTCATGAACCCGTAGTTGCGGGGATCGAAGTCCGGTTGCTTCTTGGCGATCAGCGTCCCGACATCGCCAAGGAAGGCCCAGCCGTTCTCATCCGCAAGGTCCGTGATCGAGGAGGCGATCAGGTCGATGATTTCCTGTGTGACGGCTTCGACAACGGGTCGATGTCCGGAATCCACCTGTTCCGAACGGGTTGCCGTTGACTCCTCCGCACCATGGGCCGCTTGCGCGAGCGCTTCGGGCGACTCGACGTGAGCCGCGGCCAGTGCTTTGCCGTCCGTGTCCATTCCGGCGGACGGCACCGTGGGTGCCTGTCCATGCGGGGCCGCCGCGGCGCCTGGTTCCATCCGTCCTTCGGGCTTGGGGCCCTTGCGGCGGCTGCGGCGGCTGCGGCCGCCTTCCGGGCGCAGCAGCGTGACCGCCTGCCGGCTTTCGGCTTCGCGCCCCTCCGCAGGCTTTGCTTCCGGTGCTTTTCCCTCGGCCGGCTTGCTGTCGGAGAGTCGAAGCTCGACGGTCGCTGATGCCGCGTGGGAAGCGGCGGAAGGCGGGCGGGCCGGTTCCTGCCTGTTATCCTGACGTGGCTCTCCTCTGCCGCCGGAGCGTGCGGGCTCCACTTTGGGTGCCGTTTCCCCCTTGATGGCAATGGGTTGGGATGGCTTCGCCGTCTTGGCGCCGACCGCCTTCCTGACGGGGGGCGGCTCGGGCTCCGGCTTGTCCGCCGTCATGTCGATGATTTCGATGTAGATGAACTTGTCGCAGGCGACGATGAACGGCTTGGGCGTCTTGCGTTCCCCCATGCCGAACACCTTCCTGCCGGATTCGCGCAGGCGCAAGGCCAGGCGCGTGAAGTCGCTGTCGCTCGAGACAATGAAGAAGCCGTCGACATTGCCGCCATACAGCATGTCCATCGCCTCGATGATCATGGCCGAGTCGGTGGCGTTCTTGCCGACCGTATACCGGTACTGCTGGATGGGTGTGATCGCGTGCGACAGCAGGATGTTCTTCCATCCCTTGAGGTCGGGCTTCGTCCAGTCCCCGTAGATGCGCTTGATGGTGGGCGTGCCGTACCGGGCGATTTCCTTCATCATGCCGTTGATGCGGTCATGGGGCACATTGTCGGCGTCGATGAGTACCGCGAGCCGCAGTTCGATGGATGTCTGCATGGGGGCTCCTTTGTCCTTCAGGACTGATGGAAAGTCCCGTCAGGACGGACTTTCCAGTGTTCCCGCACCACTGTTCCGGCGCAGGATGCTGTGTATTTTCTCCACGATCATGTCTGTGGCGACCTCATTCATGCCCCCCTCGGGCACGATGATGTCCGCGTACCGTTTTGTTGGCTCCACAAATGCCTCATGCATGGGCTTGACGGTCGTCAGGTACTGCGTGACGACCGAATCGATGTCGCGGCCGCGCTCGTGGATGTCGCGCGTCAGACGCCGGGCAAACCGGATGTCCGCGTCCGTATCCACAAACACCTTGATGTCGAGCAGGTTGCGCACCTCCGGGTTCTCGAACAGCAGGATGCCCTCCACGATGACCACATGCCGCGGCTCCTCGAGTATGCACTCCTCAAGCCGCCGGTGCTCGATGAACGAATACACCGGACGGTGGATGGCCTGCATGTGCTTGAGGTTGATCATCTGCTCGATGAAAAACGGGGTGTCGAACGCATCGGGATGATCGAAATTAAGCGCCTTGCGCTCATCGAAGGAAAGGTGGTGGAAGGATCGGTAGTACCAGTCCATGCACAGCAGCGTGACATCGTCCTCGAAAGATTTCTTGAGGGTGCGCGCAAGGGTGGTCTTCCCCGAACCGGTTCCGCCCGCTATGCCGATCATGACGGCCTCAGACATGAAGTAACCCCGCTTTCCGGCGGAACGTACATCACATGCTCGTTCCGCTCTCTGTAGTATACCCCTTGTTGAAAAGGCTGAAAACCCGCCGGTTCCAGATCCGGGCAGGACCTGTAAAGCAAGAAACCCGCAATCCCTTTCAGGAAGCGGGTTCCGTGGCGTGCCAGAGACGATTCGAACGCCCGACCGACGGATTAGAAGTCCGTTGCTCTATCCTACTGAGCTACTGGCACACAGTGCCGCACAAAAGGCGTATGCATCATTTGCGCCATATGAGTATACCGTTTCACCGACGGACTGTCAATGTCAGCTGTTGACCGCGTGCCGCACCACCGGCTGTTTTGCGACCGATTCATAGATAGCCGCCAACTGGCGGCCCACAGCCCCGATGCTGCGCGCCGCCGCCACGGCGTGCCCCTGCTCGCCCGTCCGGGGCAGCACACCGTCGAGTACGCCGCGGATGCGGCGCTCAAACGTTTCCAGATCCGCCGCCTTGTACAGGTGGACGCCGTCCTCGAGCCATCCCTCATAAATGGGGATGTCACGGATGACGACCGTCTGCCGCATCGCGAGCGCCTCAAGCAGCACGATGCCCTCCGTCTCCTCCCATGTGGGAAACAGGAACAGGTCCGCCCCGGACAAAGCGGCCCGAATTTCCTCGCGGTCCACGTACCCGGGAAACCTCAGGTTCGGCAGCTCGGTCGTCACAGCCTCGCGGATTTCCGCCGGCACCATGAACAGGGGTGTGGATCCGAACCAGACGAACTTGACATCGGGCATCCGCCGCGCCAGTTCGACAAAATCGAGGATGCCCTTGCGCTCGATATACAAACCGATTGCAACAACCACCCGGTCTTCGGCCCCGTACCCGTAACGCTGCCGGAAAGCCTCACCTTCCGCGGCATCCGGCTGGAACCAGTCCACGTCGATGCCGTTGGAGACGACGGAGATCGGGTTCCCGATGCCGCCGGCGCGCAGCAGGTCGCCCGCATAGGGTGTCGGGGCGATGATGCGGTCGCCGAGACGGTAACACCGGAGCATCCACCGCCCGATCAAGGGCGCGAGCTGGTTGGAGAACAGGAAGGAATTGCGGATGTCCGCCACCGAGGAATGCGCGTGGTATACGACGCTCCTGCCCTGCCTGAGCACCCGGTTCGCCAGCAGGAACGATCCGGGGCCGTATGTGTTGATATGCGCAATGTCGAAATCGTCCTTCGGATCGAAGGTGTAGTCGATGCCGGCGGACGCCAGGGCCTTGGCCTGGTGCTGGATTGCCTTTCCCATGCCGGATTTTGCGATGAGCCGCTTGCCTTCCGCGTACAGCAGAACCTTCATGTCTATCCTCTTCCGCAGGCGCGTCCAGGCGGTATCTCCGCCCGGCGCACGTGCCGCCCGGATGTCCGTTGCTGTCGAAATATGCACCCGGGGATTCCGCAGCGGATTTCCGGGTGCACATGCCCTCTCGTTGTCCCTACTGTTTACGCGGCATCCCTGCGGTTTGTCCGCTCCGCGGATGCAATCGCATCCGTTTCCATGGCATGGGCCGAGCCCGCATCCGCGCGCGTGAATCCCACTCGTCAGGGCAGCACGAGCCTGCCGATTTCCTGCCAGTCCGTCATGTCATGCGCGCGCACCTCCCGGTTCGAGAGGGTGTACAGCACATCGCCGACGTAGGCGCCGCGCTGCACGTACCGCTCCTGGTTCCACAGGTCTCCCGGCTCCAGGTGGCTGATGTCCGCAAGCTTGGAAAATCCGGACGCCAGGGTGACGCGGTAGGCGGTCAGCCCCTGCCACGCCAGTTCGCCATAGGTCAGTGGATCGGTCTGCGTCACCGTGGTCCCGGATGTGGTGTCGCCGGTGTCCGTGATGCCGGCCGCACCGCCCACCTTGTACAGTGACAGCGGGAACGCGATGAGGTTCCGCGATTTCGAGAACAACAGCGCGCGATGGTTCGTCAGCAGCTCCGAATACGTGCCGCGGTCACCGATGTGCACCTCGTCCATCAGACGCGGCGCGCCCAGGTCGGTCACATCGAACAGCGCGACCTTCATGCCCTGGTAATACGCCCAGGTGGACCCGGGATCCCAGTCGGAAGCCAGCTCGACCGAATCCTTGCCGAACCCGATCAGGTGGTTCTCGTCGTAAGGATGCAGGTAGTCGCTGTACCCCGGAATTTTCAATTCACCCTGGATGAAGGGCTTTCGGGGGTCCGTCAGGTCGAGGGCGTACAGCGGATCGACCGTGCGGTAGGTCACGAGGAAGCCGCGGTTGCCCAGGAACCGCGCGGAATAGATCTGCTCGCCCGGTGCGATGTCCGGGATGCCTCCCAGGATGTTCATCATGGCGTCAAGCGTGTACACCTGGTTGACGGAGGGCGACGTGCCTGTGCGTGACGCCCAGCCCGTCGTGGTGGCCACACGCAGGACTTCACCGTACCAGTCCATGGAGAACTGGTTGAGCAGCCGTCCTGGCACCGTGCCCCGCGACATCAGGGAGGCGTTGCCGTCCTGCAGCGCGAACCGGTAGATGTCGGTGGATTCGGTCGTCGGCAGGATGCCGCCGTTGGCCGCCTTCATGGTGCCCGGAAGCGTCATCGTCGCCGGAAGGATCACATCGCCTGACTGTCCGCGCCGGACGGCGACGAAAAGCGAGTCGGCCGTCGCGTATACCGTCTGGCCCGCGCCGAGCAGTGTGTACATGCCGGGCGCCCTGGTCGGATCGGCCAGGTCGAGTCCGGACACGACAAGATAGTTGGCCTCCTCGAAATCGGGGCACCAGGAGACGGTGGTCGGCTCAATGCGCTGACTGGTTCCGTTGCCGCTCCGCCAATACGGCGTGTCGGTACCGGGCAGCCACGGGGACAGGTTCTTGCTGGTCACGAGATACAGACGCGAACCGATGCGACGGGAAGCCAGCAGACTGCCTTCGATTTCGTATGTTCCGGTTCGGACGGGTTTGGCCGGATCGGCCAAATCGTAGGTCAGCACCTTGGTGGAGAGACGTTGCTCCTGCGGCGGCATGTAGCGGTAATCCGGCTCGATGGCCGGCTCGACGGGCGACACGATGGGCGATGCGGCAGGCTTGGCTGGCGACATCGCCGTCATGGCTGTTGTGACAGCGGTGGTGCCGGATTCCGTGCCAACCGGTCCGGCAGGCAGGTCCATCATGGCGGTTCCGATGATTGTCAGCCGTTTGTCGGCCACATAGATCTCCGTGGGCGAGATCGACTCGGCTCCCAGAGAAATCGCGGCCACGAGCTTCATGTCGTCGGCCGGCACTGCGCGGATGACAAGCACGCGCATGCGGTTGACCTGGAACAGATAGCTGCCGTCGGTCTTGAGGATGTCACCTTCATCCACCCCCGCCACCTGCACGTTTGTCAAAGAATGATTGTCACCGGAATCCGCAGGTGCGGCTTCTGTCGTCGCGGAAGCGGCCGGGGCCGGCACGGCGGCATCCGCCGCCTGGCCGATGGCATTGCCACTTTCCGAGGCGGCGAGCTCCGGCAGGACCTGCGTGGTGACCGCACCGGACTTCCGGCCGGCATACGTCCTGGCGTCCTTCCACGCGGTCAGCTGCGCCATCAGCTCGGCTTCCGAGGCGGCGACCCGGACCATGCCGAGCGCCTGGATTTGCGCATCGATGGCGGCCGCATCGCGCACCGCATCCAGAAAAGGCTCGCCGGGCGACACACAGATCAATCCGTCTTCGTAGAAAACCCCGTGCCCCAGTGCTTCCGCCACGCTCCGCAGCGGCGCGTACATCCTGCCGTTCCGCAGGACAGGGGCCACCTGCATGCGGATCGGGATGCCGTTGCGCACAAGGTTCACGCTGCCGCCGCGCAGCTTCACGGTGCGCGTTCCGAGCCGGATGACCGCCGTTCCGGTCGAGGCCTCGTAACTCACCGAACCGCCGACAGATTCGGCGAGAAAACGGACCGGCACCATGGTTCGGCCCTCGAGCAGGAAGGGAGCCGTACCGTTCCTGCCCGGATCGATCGGTGTGAGGACATCGCGTACGCGGGCCAGGTTGCTGCCCACGTAGAGCATCACGGCTCCGGACATCTGCGACGGCTGCGCCGCCGCCCCGCTTGTTGTGGCGGCTTCCACGCGCAGGATGCTGCCGGGCAGGCCGGCCGTGAAAGGGAGGAACAGCAGGCACGCAAGCAGCAGGGCTGAGGCGCGGAAGCCTCGGCATGTCGTGCGCGGTGCGGATCCTTCCGCACCCAGTGGGCGGTCTGGTCGTCTGGCGTGCATGGAATGCGGAACATCCTGTTTCATGTCGGTCTCCTCCGTCTCCTGGGCCGAAACGTACATGGATCACATGTTGACCGGTTCATGGCGTGCTTTTTCAGGCCTGTGCCGATTCGTTTCGGGAAACGGATGCGGCATTTCCCTGTCTGCCCAACAGACGCGGGTGCATCCCAATCGGTTCACGCGAGGCTCGAACGCGTCGCTCCCGATCTGTCCGCCGAGGTTCGGCCGTGCCGCGCGATTCCACTTCCTGCGCCCCTCACTCAGGTTCTTGTCCGGACGCCATAACCGCAACCGGTGAGGACGCCGGCTGCAAGGTCACGTTCCGCTGCCGTTTCAAAGCGGATCAGCAGGGCTCCCTCGTCTTCCTCCCGCACATTGTTGATGCCGATGTTCTTGATGTTGATCTCCCGGTCAGCCAGGGCCGTCGCGATGCGTGCGATGATGCCGGGCTTGTCCTCGACGTCGACGGTGATCTCGAAGCATCCGGGCATGCGTGGCGCCCGCACATCCGACAGGCCATTGCGCCAGTGGCGTCCTTCCTCGAACAGCGCCAGCAACCCGTCCCTGTCGCGCGTCTCCAGCATCCGGGAAAAGACATCCATGCCGTCCCGCATCGAGGACATGGCGTGCATCAGCGGATCACGGTTGGACAGGCATATGCCCGTCCACAGCTCGGGCGATGCGGATGCGATGCGTGTCAGGTCCTTGAACCCGCCGGCGGCCAATCGCCGCATGGCACCGTCGTGGCTGTCCGACCGTGCAACCGTCGTCACCAGCAGCGTGGCGATGGCATGCGGCAAATGGCTGATGTGGGCCGTGGCGCTGTCATGGGATGCCGCATCCATGCGCACCGGCAGGGCGCCGGATAGTGAAACCAGCTGTTCGACACGCGCATAATCCGCCTCCGACACATCCGCCGCGGGAGTGAGCACAAACCATGCGTTCTCAAAGAGGTTCGCACGCGACGCACCATATCCGGAGCGTTCCGATCCCGCCATGGGGTGCCCGCCGACGAAACGATCGGTCATGCGCAGCTCGGCGAACAGGTCCATGACCTCGCGTTTCGTGCTGCCGGTGTCTACCAGGATGCAATGTGCCGCAAGATGCGGCAGCAGCCGGGTCAGAATGCCGCGCATCGCCGTGACGGGCGTGCAGAGGAAGAGGATCGAGCAGTCACGAAACGCTTGCTCCGGCGTGAGCGCCACCTTGTCGATCACATGCTCGGCCGCGGCCCTGGCCAGGTCCTCCGCCTGCCGGTCATACGCAACAATGCGGATATGCCGGTTGACCGCCTTCAGTGCCTTGGCGAGAGATCCGCCGATGAGCCCCAGTCCGATGATGCCGATCTCCAGGGTCCGGCCTTCGCCGTCCCCATCCTGCCGCTCCACCCGGTCCATGCCGTCCCCATCCTGCCGTTCCACCCTGTCGCTGCGGTCCCCATCCTGCCGTTCCGTCATCTTCATGCGGTCTCCATCCTGTCGCCCTTGTGCTCCACCCATTATACCTTGCGGTGCCGCATGCGTACAGAAACCGCACGGTCTGTCACCGTGCGGTTTCGGGAAGGCCTGTATCGCGGAGGCATCGCCATGCGTGATGCCGGGAATCCGGTCTCGTCACCGTCACTTCGGCTTGCCGCCAGGAATGTACTCCTGCAATGAGGTGAGATCGGATCGCCCAAGCAGCGCCTTGACTTCCTCGGGATCGCGTCCGGTCTGCAGCATGTGGACGGAAAGCGCCTGACGGAGCATGTGCGGGGTGATTTCCTTGTCAATGCCGGCCTGCTGGGCATATTGCTTGATGATCTTCCAGAATCCCTGACGGGAAAGCCGCCCGCCATTCGTGTTGATGAACAGGGCCGTCTCGTTGCGATCGCGCAGCATGAAGGGGCGCGCCATTTCCAGATAGTCGGTCATGGGCTTGATGCAGGCCGGGTCAAGCGGAATGAAGCGCTCGGCACCGGGTGTCCCGCAACGGAGAATGCGGTTCTTCATGTCGAGATCCGCCACGTTGAGCGAGATGAGCTCGTGCACCCGGATGCCCGTGGCATAGACGAGTTCCATCATGCCCTTGTCCCGGATGCCCTTGAGGCCGATCTTCTCGGGCTGGTCGAGCAGCAGGCGCACCTCGTTCTGGGACAGATAGCCCGGCTTGCGGCGCTCGATCTTGGGGGACTCGATGCCGATGGTGGGATTGATGGAGACGATCGCCTCCATCATGAGGTACCGGTAGAAGACACGCACGGAAGCCATGCTGCGGTTGATGGTCGTGGGCGCGCGACCGGCCGCCTGCTGCTCCTTGATATAGGTGGTGAAAATGTCATAGGGCGCTTGCCGGATGTTCGTGACATGCTGCGTTCCCAGGAAGTCAATGTACTGCTGCACGTCACGGCAGTAAGATTCCAGGGTGTTCTCGGAGAGTGTCTTCTTGCCCCGCAGATAGGCAATGAACTCTTGCAGCAGTTCCTTCATGGCAGTCACCCCTTATGAACCTCACGGCCGTTATTGGACATCGTTGAGACTAATATACCAAATTGTATCCCACATAATCAAAAAAACGCTTTTTCCATTGGGATATGTTGAACAGACATCCTTTCAGCGGACATGACCCATGTGGTCCAAAGCGGCATACAGGCCCGCGATGGTCTTGCCGTCGGTGATGCGGCCGTCCCGGATCATGGCCAGCGCTTCCGCGAACGGCACGGGGAAAGCCGCGATGAACTCGTCCTCATCCGGCTTGGCTTCGCCTGCCTCAAGATCCGCAGCCAGATAGACATGGATGATCTCATCCGAGAATCCGGGCGTAGACTGCATGGAGAAGAGCCTGTCGATTTTGCCGGCCCTGTGGCCCGTCTCCTCCTCCAGCTCGCGCATGGCGCATGCCTCCGGCGCTTCACCGGGATCGAGCTTGCCGGCCGGAATCTCCACCGAAAAGAACTCGTTGGGCTTGCGATATTGCCGTACCAGGAGAAAACAGCCATCGTCCGTGACAGGCACGACGGCGGACGCTCCCATGTGGCGCACAATGTCACGCGTGGCCGTGCGGCCGTTCGGCAACGCCACCGTCAGCTTCTCGACGCGGATGATCGTGCCTTCGTATACGTGTTGGGTCGACACGGTTCTTTCCATGTAGTCGGGATGCTCCAGATGCTTCATGTCCCCGTTCCTTTCCGGCCTCAGGCGTTCCTGCCGATTTCACGGGCCCTGCGCGTGACCGCGCCCATCGCGTCGATCACGGCGGACCGGAACCCTTCGCGTTCAAGCACCGCGACCCCTTCGATGGTGGTGCCTGCCGGCGAGGTGACAAGGTCCTTGAGCTCACCCGGATGTTTACCCGTTTCCAGCACCATGCGGGCGGATCCCGCCATGGCGGCCGCTGCCCAACGGTAGGCTGCGGCCCTGGGCAGCCCGGATTGCACCGCCGCGTCCCCCATCGCCTCGATCATCATGTAAAAGTAGGCCGGACTGCTCGAGGTGACCGCCGTCACCTCGCTGATGAGGCGTTCCTCGAGCTCCTCGACCAGGCCCACGCAGGCGAGGAGCGAGA
>JAEXRM010000026.1 GCA_023440865.1 Bacillota bacterium | reverse complement strand
CAGTACAGCTGGGCGTCCTCCCGGCTGACCAGACCATCCCGGACGAGCTGCGCGATGCTGCCATCCATCGAAACCATGCCGCCCGCCCGCCCCATCTGGATCGCTGCATCCATCTGGAAGGTTTTCGCCTCGCGGATCATGTTCCTGACGGCGTTGTTCGCCACCATGATCTCGAATGCCGCCACGCGCCCCTTCTGCTCCGATGGAATGAGCTGCTGGCTGACCACGGCCTGCAGCACCGTGGAAAGCTGGATGCGGATCTGCTGCTGCTGGTTGGGCGGAAAGACGTCGATGATGCGGTCGATGGTCTTGGCGGCCCCGACGGTATGAAGCGTCGAAAAAACGAGATGTCCGGTCTCAGCGGCCGTCATCGCAATGGACATGGTTTCAAGGTCGCGCATCTCGCCCAGCAGGATGACATCCGGCGATTCGCGCAGGGCCGACCGGAGCGCCCGGGTATAGTTTTTGGTATCCTGGCCGATTTCACGCTGGTTGACAATGCTTCGCTTGTGCCGGTGCAGGAACTCGATGGGTTCCTCCAGCGTCAGGATGTGGCAGTTGCGCGTGCTGTTGATCAGATCCACGAGGCAGGAAAGGGTCGTGGATTTCCCGCTGCCGGTGGGTCCGGTGACAAGCACCAGCCCCTTGTTGTACAGATGCATGTCGAGCACGGATTGCGGAATGCCCAGTTCGACCGGGTCCGGCAGCACCGTGTGGACGACGCGGATGGCGGCGGCCATCGAGCCGCGCTGCATGAAGGTGTTCACCCGGAACCGGCCGCTCCCCGGCAGGGATATGGAAAAGTCGAGATCGCCCTCCTGCTGGTAGGCCTGCCACTGGCCGTCGTTCTGGAACAGCTCCCGGACAAGCCGCTCCGTATCCTTTGGCAGCAGCATTTCCGATCCGATTGTCATGAGGGTTCCCCTGACCTTCACGATGGGCGGCACACCGACCGTGATCTGAAGGTCGGACGCCCCAAGGTCCTTGGCTTGCTGCAGCAGCACATTGACAGGCGAATGCTTGTCGCCCTCGATCCCCGGCATGTTCATTCGACGATTCCTTCCCACAACTCGATTTCGTTCCTGTATTCGAAGGGTGCCTGGACCATCCTCCAGGAAAGGATCCGCACATGCCCGCCCTCACCGGCGCGTTGTGCGGGCAACACCTGCAGCACGACCTCAAGATGGCCGGTCGCCTCCCCCTGCGGATCATCGGCGCGCAACCGCATCACCGGCCCCGCTACCGCCCCGTCGGCACCCGCGGCCGGCGCTTCGGTTGTGCCGGCCGCTTCGTCCGTACCGTCATCCGTCCCGGCCGCCACGAAGGGAAATCCGGCCGTGACGGACACGTCGGCGTCATGTGGAAACGCCTTGCGCAACGACTGCGCCGCCAGGGCGGCATGAACGGTCCCGAAGCGTTCCTCCCTGAAGGCGGTCCGTTCCGCTTCCGTGGCGAGCGCAACCCAAACGGTCCGCCATTGCGCGGCCGTTTCTTCGGGCAACACATCCTGACCGGCATCCAGAAAAAGGTTGCCATCAAGCCAGGCTGCGCTTTGTTCCGCCGCGCCCCGCACCGTCCGGAGCGCTTTCGCCGCCATCCGCTCACCTTCCGCGTCCATGCGGTACCAGGACCGGACGCTTTCGGCATGCTTGCGCGACAAACGCAGATTCGAGCCGGTGGACACGAAAGCGAGAACGGATAGAAACACCAGCACCAGCAGCACCAGCAGCACCAGGACGGAGGAAGCGCCTGTCCGGCTGGCAAGGAGACGGCCAAACGACCCTTTGGAACCCGGTTTCATGGCGCACCCCCTTCCATGACGCAGGGTGCGGGCAGTGCCGCCTGCAGCGAAAAGATCGCCTCATCGTCCATCCCGCCGTTATCGACCCGCACCGGCTGCGTGGCTGACGACGCATCATCGCCGGCCGGTGACGGATAGGCGGACAGGGAGGCATCCACGATGGTTGTCAGGCCGGATGAGGCTGCATCGGGCTGGAGTCGCAGCACAAGCCGGTAGGCCGGCCAGTCGGAACGCACCCGCGTGAACAGGCTCCAATCCCGATCCGCCAGCAGCACAACCTCCCAGCCGTCCGCATGCCGCGAGACCTGCGCATCGGGGAAGACACGGGTCAGCAGCGCCTCCCCGATGGGTTCGGACGGATTCTCGGCCTTGAGTCGCTCCACGGCATCGGTGCATAATGCGACGGCCCTGTCGAGCTCCGCCGCTTGCCGGTTCATGCCGTCCGCCATCAGGAACACGCGCACGACCGTCGTGCCGAGCAGGGCGAGAATCGCCACAGCAATCATCATCTCGACCAGTGAAAACCCGCATGGAGCGCGGCGGCAGCTGTTCGTCACGCTCATCGGACACCTCCGCCCCGTATCGCCAAGCTTGTCTGGGAACGAACCTCCCGATCCCGCCCGTCGCGCGACCAGGCGCGGACCACGAGGGCGGTCCCCGTCTCATTCGCAGACAGCTCGAACCCCTCGAGCTCCGCCACCACGAACGCCTTGTCATTGCCAGGCTGCTCCCCGGCGGGGACAAGTGCCTCGCGC
>JAEXRM010000005.1 GCA_023440865.1 Bacillota bacterium | reverse complement strand
TCGTGTTGAGCGCCGTTTGCTCGCTGACGCCCTGTGTCGCCATCAGATCGCGTTTGACGCGTTTGATGACCTCGTCGACGAAGTATGACTGCTGGCTGGTCGTGGTGATCTTGCCTGCCTGCGGGTTGTACTGGAAGGTGATCTTCTCGGCCTTCGCCGCGCTGTATTCGGCTTCGGTGATGAGTCCCTGGTCGCGCATCAGCGCCAGGCACAGGTGCGCGCGGTCGATGTTGGCCTTGATGTTCTCCTCATTGATGGGCATGTAGCGGTTGGGCCAGTTCGTGATGCCCGTGAGGCTGGCCATCTGGGCGAGGGAGAGCTCGCGCACGTCCTTGCCGTAGTAGCCCTTGGCCGCGGTTTCGATGCCGTAGAAGTTGCCGCCCATGGGGATGGTGTTGAGGTAGAGGGTGATGATCTCTTCCTTGGTCAGGCCCTTTTCGAGCTGGATGGCCTGCCATTGCTCCTGGAGCTTGCGCTTGATGGTCGTCTCCTGGTTGCCGGTGAGGTTCTTGATGAGCTGCTGGTCGATGGTGGATCCGCCCTGGATGTCGGTGCTGGGATCGACGATGTGCTTGAGGTAGGAGAGCAGGGCCGAACCGATGCGCTTGTAATCGATGCCTTCGTGTTCGAAGAACCGCTTGTCCTCGAGCGCGACATAGCAGTTGACGAGGTCCTCCGGGATGTCGGCGTAATCGATCCAGACCCGGTTTTCCTCCTGCTTGAGTTCGGCGAGGACATTGCCGTCCTTGTCGTAGATGTAGGAATTGAAGTTGCGGACCTTGAGCGTTTCGGGGTCGATGGCAGGCGCGGACTTGATGATGCCGTAGACGCCGCCGGCCAGGACGCCGCCGACCACGGCCCCGGTGAGGGTGACGGCCATCAGGGCAAGCAACAGGATGCGGCCCGCGATGCCGAAGATGATGGCCGCAGGCGTGCGGCTCTTTTTCCTCACGGTTCCGGGCGCCCCCGCAGGGCGGGGTGTGGGCCGGTTGACCGTATCGTTTCCGTTCATGGTGCTCCTCCAGGCTGTCGCACACAGCATGTCGCCGTTAGGTTCATGCGCGTCCGCGGACAAGCCATGCGGGCTTGCAGGTGGCGGCGCGTGACGGCATCGGTGCGGGATGCATGACTGTCTTGCATTATAGCACAGGGCGGCTTGCCGCGGCAAAACATGGGGGCCGCCGGGGGTGGGCCGCATGACGGAGGGTCTGTCCTGCAACCGCGCAGGCAGGCATGGGAAACCGCGGAACCATGGCGTGCGGCTGCAGGAAAAAGAGATGCTTCCCGTGGGATGCACGGAGGGTCTATAATGGAAAAAACGGACGGAAGGAAGCTTTCCATGGCGCAGAATGTGTTCGATACCCTGAAGGCGCGCGGATTCATCGCGCAGACCACCCACGAGGAAAAGATCCGGGAACTGCTCGGTGCGGGCCCCGTCACCTTCTACATCGGCTTCGCCCCCACCGCGGACAGCCTGCACGTGGGACACATGCTCCAGCTCATCGTCAT
This sequence comes from Bacillota bacterium, assembly GCA_023440865.1. Lineage (GTDB taxonomy): Bacteria > Bacillota > Clostridia > DSM-8532 > DSM-8532 > JAEWSN01. The sequence continues at coordinate 8,781 of JAEXRM010000005.1, read as the reverse complement.
GTCGCACATGCAAAAGGCGGGGCACAGGCCCATCGCCATCATCGGCGGCGGAACGGCGATGGTCGGCGATCCGTCCGGCCGCAGCGACATGCGCAGCATGCTTTCGCACGAGGAGATCCTGGCAAACGGCGAGGCGTTCAAGGTGCAAATGCGCAACCTGGTCGAGTTCGGCGAGGGCAAGGCCGTCATGGTCAACAACGCCGACTGGCTCCTCAAGCTCAACTATGTGGAATTCCTGCGTCATGTCGGCGTCCATTTCTCGGTCAACCGCATGCTGTCGGCCGAATGCTTCAAGACCCGGCTCGAGAAGGGTCTTTCCTTCATCGAGTTCAACTACATGCTCATGCAGGGCTACGACTTCCTCAAGCTGTACGAGGACTACGGCTGCCGGCTCCAGCTCGGCGGGGACGACCAATGGTCGAACATCCTCGGCGGCGCGGACCTCATCCGCCGCGTCCACGCGGAGGAAGCCTATGGCATGACCTTCACGCTGCTGACCACCAGCGACGGCCGCAAGATGGGCAAGACCCAGAAGGGCGCCGTGTGGCTCGATCCGAAGAAGACCAGCCCCTACGACTTCTTCCAGTACTGGCGCAACATTGACGACGCGGACGTGGAGCGCTGCCTCAAGCTGCTGACATTCCTGCCGCTTGAGGTCATCGCCGATCTGGTCGCACCGGGTGCCGACATCAACGCGGCGAAGGTTACGCTCGCCTGTGAGCTGGTCAGGCTTGTGCACGGACCCGAAGAGGCCGACAAGGCGAAAATCGCCGCCGAGGCGCTGTTCGGCCAGGGCGCAGTGCCCGTCGACATGCCGACGGCCCATGTGCCCGCCGCGGCACTGGAAGCGGGGATCCCGGTGCTCGACCTGCTGGCCTCGACCGGTCTGGTCCCCTCCAAGGGCGAGGCGCGCCGCCTGATCCAGCAGGGTGGTCTCACGATCAACAACGGCAAGGTCGAATCGGTTGATCGCGTGTTCACGACCGCCGATCTGGAGGACGGGGCGCTGATCGTCCGGCAGGGCAAGAAGAAGTACAGCCGCATCCTCCCCGCGTGAGGCTGTCATCACGCGCGGTCCGGCACCGGCACCGGCTCCCGGCATGTGAGCCGCGGCGGCCCGAAGGAGCGGCACGATGGAGATCAAGGTAGGGGAAATCATCCGTGCCAGGCGCATGGAGCAAAAGATGAGCCTGACGGAGCTTGCCGGCGAGGTCGGCATTTCCGCGGGCTACCTGTCGCAGATCGAGAACGGGCGCAAGCGCAATCCCAAGCTCGAGATCGTTCTCCGGCTCATCCACCGGCTCGATCTCGACCTGCCCATGCTGCTAGGGCTCGAACAGAACGAGGCATCCTACCTCGCGCGCATTCCCTCGCTGCTCAAGCTGGTGTTCGCCCGCGAACGCAACCTGCAGGTCCTGTCGGATGTCGAGGTGCAGCGAAGGTTCTGCCAGCTCTCCGAGAAAGTGCTCGAAGCCCGGTATGTCATCGGTGAGAAGGAACTCTACGCACTGTTCCTCGAGGATGTCCGAACCCAGACGGACAATGCCCTCAAACGCTACATCGCCCTGTCGCTCATCCTCGAGCGGCACGGTGTCGCGAAATCATGAGCGGCCGGCCGGACTGTCACCCTTGCTTGCCAACCTTTCGCTTCCCCGCTATAATGGGTATGCCGCGTCGGGCGCAACCGGCCTGTGGTCGTCAATCGCGCCCGTGCATGGGCCTTTAGCTCAGTTGGTCAGAGCGGCCGGCTCATAACCGGTTGGTCCTGGGTTCAAGTCCCTGAAGGCCCACCACAACGGGGCTGTCTCGCAAGAGGCAGCCCTTGTGCCATTGTGGCGGCATGCCCGGTGCGGCGCAGGCCGGATCCCCGGTGTGTCGCAGGCTGGATGCCGGATGCCCGGCTCGTCCAAGGGAGTGCATGGATGAAACTGACACTTGCAGGCCGTCTTGGCCTGATTCGCGATATGCTGCCGGCCGGCCGCTGCCTGTGCGACGTGGGCACGGACCATGCGCTGATTCCGGCCGCAGCCGTGCTGGATGGGCTGTACGAGCGGGCCGTCGCTTCCGACATCCGGACGGGCCCTCTCGAAAGGGCCGCCCGCACCATCCGGCGCCATGGGCTCGAGGCGCGCATCGCATTGCGGCTGGGTGCGGGCCTGGATCCGATCGCGCCGGCAGAATGCGATGTGATTGTGATCGCCGGCATGGGCGCCCTGATGATCACCGGCATCCTCGAGCAGGGCGCACCCGTGGCGCGGGCCGCGGAGCGGATCCTGCTGCAGCCGATGCATGCGCAGGAAAAGCTTCGCCCCTGGCTGCGGGCCAATGGCTATCGCCTGCTGGAGGAGCGGCTCGTGCAGGAGGGGGAGAAACGGTACCAGGTGCTCGCCGTCCGCCATGCCGGAGAGCCGGGCTGCACACCGCATGCGGCGGATGCCGTAGAAGTGCCGGGCTGCACGCCGCGCGCGCCGGAACACGCGGAAGCGCCGGATGGGCCCGCGCATGCGGGGCGTACCGCGGAGCCGCCGCCGTTTCCCGGGTTGCCGGCCGATCCTGCGGATCCCCTGTACGATCGTGTCGGCTGGGGGACCCTCCATGGAGAAGGCGCACTCGTCGTCACCTGGGTGCGCGACTGGACGGTGCGGCAGCGCCGCATTGTGGACGGCCTGCGGCGTTCGGGCAGGAATCCGGTCGCGCTCGCGGAGGAGGCATTCGTGCTGGACAGGCTGGAAGCCTGCCTTGCATGTGCGGAACGTGCGGCGTCGGCCGCGGACGGGTCTTGCCGGCCGGCGGTCGGATGAGCGGAGACGAACGGAGGTCCGGGGCCGGGCAGAAGAACGGAGGCGCGATATGAAGGGTGCAAGCTCACATGGGACCGCAGCGGCAGACGCGGCGGAGCGGCCGACCTGCCGTGAGGTCGCCCTTGCGCTGGAGACGTGGGCGCCGCCGGCACTGGCGGAACGATGGGACAATTCCGGATGGATGTGCGGCGATCCGGACCGTCCGGTCACCGGCATCCGGGTCTGCCTCGACGTGACGCCCGATCGTGTCGCGGAAGCGGCGCAAGCCGGTGAAAACCTCATCGTGTCGCATCATCCGCCCCTCTTCGCCCCGCTGCGGTCGGTCACGGCCGACACGCGCGAAGGGCGGCTTGCCGGCATGTGCTGGCGGACGGGCGTGCAGGTCTACAGCGCCCACACGAACTTCGACGCGGCGCCGGGCGGGCTGGCCGACCTGCTGGCTGCCGCGCTCGGCCTCGTGGAACCGGCACCGTTCCCCGGCCCCATGTCCGAAGGCCTGATGGGACGGGCCCGTGTGGGGCGGCTGCCGGAGCCTGTCGACCCGTGCGGCTTCCTGGACCTGCTGTCACGGTGCCTGGTCGTGACGGCGCCGCGGATCATCGGCCGCCTGCCCGAGCGCATCGCGCGGGTCGCCAGCCAGAATGGCGCATACGATGAGGCGCTGCTTCCGTTTCTTGCTGCGAATCCGCCCGACGTGCTGGTTGCGGGCGATGTGAAGTACCATGACGCACTCGATCTGGCGCAGGCGGGCATCCCGGTCGCCGACTGCGGCCATTTCCCCACCGAGCGCATGTTTGTCCCCGCCGTGGTGCGATGGCTCTCCGCACGGTTCCCGGCGGTTCCGGTCCATGCGGCCGCGGAGGAGGACGTGTATGCGGACGCGCGCCTTTACACGGCCCGCTGAAACGGGTATCATGGGAAAGGCGCGACGCGAGCAGGCTGGATGGTCGCGCGCACGCATGCCGAAAGGCTGTGCGCGAGGAAAGTCCGGGCTCCACAGGGCAAGGGTGCCGGGTAATCCCCGGTGAAGGCGACTTCAAGGAAAGTGCAACAGAAATAGACCGCCCTGTCGGGAACCCGTTCCCGGCAGGGTAAGGATGGAAAGGCGAGGCAAGAGCTCACCGGCTCCCTGGCGACAGGGAGCGCTCTGCAAACCCCACCTGGAGCAACACCGCGACGGGAGGCGCACGGGCTGCCCGCCTGTCTCCCAGAGGTGGCTTGAACCGCGCAGCAATGCGCGGTCTAGACAGATGATCATCCACGACAGAACCCGGCTTACAGGCCCGCTCGCATCCGCCGCGCCACTTTCAGGCCGCCCTTGGGGCGGCTTGCATCTTTCCCGGACTCTTTGCGCGGCGTGGGTGCCCATCCCTTTGGCTGCGGCCATCGGGCCGGTCCGAAGCGTTCCCGCCCGAAGCCGGATTGGAGGTTCCCATGGTTTCCCTGCAGGTGCAATGCCATGCCGACACGCTGAGGACGGATGTCCTCTTCCATGTGCTGCTGCCGCAGCCGGAACCGGCGCAGGCGAAGCGGGAGCGGAACCTGCCGGTTCTGTACCTGCTGCACGGATTGTCCGACGACGCCTCCGCCTTCCTCCGCTTCACCGCACTGGAGCGCCATCTGGCGAAATACCGGGTGGCCGCCGTCATGCCGTCGATCGGCCGCAGCTTCGGCACGGACATGCGCCGCGGGGCCGCCTTCGGCAGGTTCCTGCTCGAGGAGCTTCCGCATCTTGCCGGCAGCCTGCTGCCGCTGTCCGGACATCCGGAGGATGCCTTCCTTGCAGGCGTGGATGCCGGTGGATACGCCGCGTTCCGGCTCGCGCTGCTCGAACCGCACCGGTTTGCCGCCGCCGCCGCTCTCTCGGCGCCGCTCGACCTCGAGACGCTGTACGGCCTGCCGGATGAGGAGATCCAGGCGGAACTGGCCGGCATTTTCGGAACGGCCGACGAATGCGCCGCCGGGGGGCATCTGCTGCCGGACCGGCTGGCCGATGCAGTCAGGGGCGGTACGGCGCTGCCGCGTCTGTACCAGGCCTGCGGCAAGGACGATTTCTTCCTGCAGGACAACCGGCGCTTCGCCGATCTGGCCGCGCGCCTCAATGCCGGCCTGACCTGGCGCGAGGTGCCCGGCGCCCACGACTGGGCCTGCTGGGACGCCATGCTGCCGGGCATGCTGGGCTGGATGTTCCAGGAAGAACGGTTCCTCCTGCAGGAAAATGCCTGAGTCGCATTGCGCGTGGCATTTTCCGCATCTTGCCTTTTTGTACGTCTGCGGATACAATGGGGGTGTAGTACGGCAGAACGGGATCGGGTCATATCGGCGTGAAGCATTCGGGGACGTATCCTGTCGCCGCCTGCTTTGCACATGTGTTCCTCCGAAAGCCGATACGGCTTTTTTTGTTGCCCTTTTTCGGCATACGACCCGGGTGTTTCCGCGGATCGCGCGACGGGCCGGTGAACCGGGAATGGGGGAGAGGAGAAACATGGGACTTGCGGACGGAAACATTGCCCTGGTCTATGTGCTGTGCATTCTCAGCGCATTGCTGTGCATCGTGTACGGCATTGTGAACTGGAACCGCGGCGTGGACGAGGAGGCGGCCCAGATCGCGGAGGAGGCGGGCTGGGAGGAGAAGGAAGAGGCCAACGGTAGCACGGAAATCGGAGGATGAGTCGATGCATGTCACGTTCTACACCATTGCGGTGGTTGTGGTCTTCCTGTCCATCAATGTCTTTCTTGGCTGGCTGGGATATCGCCAGACACGCACCTCGCAGGATTTCCTGCTCGCCGGGCGCGGCACGCATCCCGTCATCATGGCCCTGTCCTATGGATCCACGTTCATCAGCACCTCCGCCATCGTCGGATTCGGCGGCCTGGCCGCCAACATGGGGCTCGGCCTTCTGTGGCTGACCTTCCTGAACATCCTGGTCGGCATCTTCATCGCGTTCATCTTCTTCGGCAAGCGCACCCGGCGCATGGGCCACACACTCGATGCGCACACGTTTCCGGAGTTTCTCGCCAAGCGGTTCGACGCGCCGTTCCTCCAGGGATTCATCGGGCTTGTCATCTTCCTGGGCATGCCGCTGTATGCCGCCTCCGTCATCAAGGGCGGCGCCAACTTCGTGCAAAGCTACTTCGGCATCCCCTACAACCTCTCGCTGCTGTTCTTCGTGGCGATCGTCGCCGTCTATGTCTGGATGGGCGGCATGAAGGGCGTCATGTACACCGACGCCTTCCAGGGCGGCATCATGTTCCTTTCGATGGTGGTCCTGCTCGTGACGGCCTACGTGCTGCTGGGCGGCGTCGGCGAGGCGCACCGGGCCCTGACCGCCCTGTTCGGAGAGGCGGCCGTGCAGGCGGACATCGCGGGCAGCGTCAAGGGCGGCTTCCAGGGATGGACGTCCATGCCGGCGGCGGGCAGCCCGATGTGGTGGTCGCTTGTCTCCACGATTGTCATGGGTGTCGGCATCGGCGTCCTCACCCAGCCCCAGCTCGTGGTCCGCTACATGACCGTGAAAAGCAACCGCGAGCTCAACCGCGCCGTGCTTTCCGGTGGCCTGTTCATCTTCGCGATGACCGGTGTGGCCTTCGTGGTGGGCGCCCTCTCGAACGTGCTCTTTTTCCGGAAGACCGGCAAGATCGCGCTGGCGGCCAATGGCGGCGTGAGCGACCTGATCATTCCGGGCTTCATCCGTGAATTCGTGCCCGAATGGTTTGGCGCGATCTTCCTGATCTGCATGCTGGCTGCCGCCATGTCCACGCTGTCCTCGCAGTTCCACGCGATGGGGACCGCGGCCGGGCGCGACCTGCTGGAAAAGAGTCTTGGGAAGAAGGGGAACACCATTCTGATCACCCGGTTCGGCATGCTGGTCGCCATCCTCGTCAGCACGCTCATCGCCTGGGCCACGACGGGGCTTCCGGCCGCCGAGGGCGTCATCGCCAAATTCACGACGGTCTTCTTCGAAATGACGACCGCCACGTTCCTTCCGGTCTACGTCGGAGCGCTCTATTTCCGGAACATGCCGAGAAAGGCCGCTGTGGGGGGCATGCTTTCCGGTTTCGCCACCTGGTTCGTCTGGGCATTCTTCATCCACGGCAATGCGGCCTACTTCCTGCTGTGCAAGCTGTTCTTCGGTGTCGACACCCTCGTGGCGGGCACCGGAGCCGCCTGGATGTCCCGCATCGGCACCACGTTCGTGGCCCTGCCGGTGTCGGTGCTGGTCACCGTGGTGCTGTCGTTGACGGCGAAGGGACGGACCGGTATCGACGAGACGCACCTGGAACGGTGTTTCGAAGGCATCTGAGACCCCGGTGGGCGGATGCCCGCCCTTATATGGGTTGCTTCCATCCATGGCCGTTGTGTATACTGTACGAAGCCTCATCCAGTCGATCCTGACGCATTTGGGCACGCCCGGGTGGGAAGGTGACGGTTCAACGGGTTCGCATCCACAGATCCGCGCCTTTCAGGGCGCGGATTTTTTCATGGCGGCATGTGGCATCCCATGTGTCGGGTGTGCCCGGGGAGGAGAAGGCTTCATGGACGAACGCATTTCCATCATCAGCATCATCCTTGAGGATACGGCCATGTCCGCCGAGGTGAACGACCTGCTCCACGCGTACGGGAAGTACATCGTCGGCCGCATGGGCATTCCCTACAAGGAACGGGGCGTCTCCATCATCTGCGTCGTGCTCGACGCACCGGGAGACGTCATCAGCGCGCTTTCCGGCAAGATCGGCATGATCCGCGGCGTGTCAACGAAAACCATCGTGGCGAGGCAACAGAGAAAGAACGAGGGAACGACATGAGAAAGACATTGTCCGGCATCTGTGCCATCCTGCTCCTGACCCTGGCGGCATCGGGCTGCGGCGGCACGGTGCCGGCCGCATCCGGAAGTCCCGCCATCGAGACGGCCGCCGCCTCCCCATCCGTGGCGTCGTCATCCGCCCCGGCATCCCCGGATACTCCCGCCGCCTCCCCGGAAGCCTCCGCCGCTTCCCCGGACACCGCAGCCGAAAATGCGGCGGACACGCCGGAACCGTCCGCGGCAGAGCCGGTCGACATCCGCATCGGCGGGCTGACCGGGCCCACCTCCATGGGCATGGTCGGCGTGATGGATGCCCAAAGGAACGGTGCCGCCGCCAACCGCTATACGTTCACGATCGCGGGTACGGCCGACGAGCTGACCCCGAAGCTTGTCCAGGGCGAGCTCGACATGGCCGCCGTACCCGCCAATCTTGCCGCGGTGCTCTACAACAACACGAAGGGCAGGATCCGCCTGCTGGCGGTCAACACGCTCGGTGTGCTCTACCTTGTCGAAAAGGGTGACAGCGTCGCGCAATTCTCGGATCTCAAGGGGAAAACGCTGTACGCGACCGGCAAGGGCTCGTCCCCCGAATACGCGTTGCGGTACCTGCTCTCCCAGAATGGCATCGATCCGGACAAGGACGTTGCCATCGAGTGGAAGGCGGAGCCGGCGGAGGTCGTGGCCCTGCTCAAGGCGGGCAAGGACGGCATCGCCATGCTGCCCCAGCCATACGTGACCATTGCCGGCACGCAGATCGAGGGGCTCCGCACGGCGCTGGATCTGACAAAGGCGTGGGATGCGCTCGGCAACGGGAGCCGCATGGTCACGGGCGTGCTGGTCGCACGCGCGGATTTCGTCCAGGCGCATCCGGAGGCGACCGCCGCGTTCCTCGACGAGTACCGGGCCTCGGCGGAGTTCGTCAATGCCGATGTGGCGAAGGCGGCCGCCCTCATCGAGGAATTCGGCATCTTCAAGGCGGCCGTCGCCCAAAAGGCGCTGCCGGCATGCAACATCACGTTACTTGACGGCGAGGCCATGAAAGCGGCCATGCAGGGGTACCTGCAGGTGCTGTTCGAACAGAATCCCAAAGCGGTCGGCGGTGTGCTGCCGGGGGATGAGTTCTATCTTGGGGTGCCGTGATGCCGGGGGATGAGTTCCATCTTGTGGTGCCGTGA
>JAEXRM010000100.1 GCA_023440865.1 Bacillota bacterium | reverse complement strand
CGCGCATCCTGTACATCATGCGCAGGAATTTCGTCGGCCCGAACATCATGGACAGCCATGCCCATGACCATGTGACCATCATCTACATCCTCGACGGCGCCTCCCACTACGAAATCGGCGGACGCATCCACCGCGTGGAGGCGGGAACGCTGTTTGTCTGCAATCCGGGCGTGACGCACCACCGCATCGTCGGCGACCGCGAACGGATGACCGAATTTCAGACCGCCTTCACGAACATCAGCCTCAAGGGCCTGCCAGCCGGTTTCCTCATCGCGCCCGACACGGATCCGATGGTCCCGCTGCTGCACCACACGCAGGCCGTGCACAACTGCTGCGAGGAGATCGCACTCGAACAGAAGCGCAACGATCCGGCCAGCCCACTCATGCTCAAGTGCCTGGTCATGAAGCTGATCGTGCTGATTCTCAAGGAGCTGCACTTGAACTCGGACACCGGCACGCGCTCGGACTTCACGCTGGAGAAATATGAAAAGGCCAACATTGTGGACGCCATCGTCTCATTTCTCAACGAGAACTACATGCAACCCATCTCGCTGGCGCGCATCTCTGAAAACGCCTACCTGAGCCCGGTTTACATCTCGCGGGTGTTCAAGGAGCTGATGGGCGAGGCGCCGATCAACTACCTCATCCGCGTGCGTCTGGCCAAAGCGTGCGAGTTCATGCAGCAGCAGCCCGACATTTCGATCCGCACGGTCGCCGCATCGGTGGGCTATGACGATGCCTATTACTTCAGCAAGCTCTTCAAGAAGCACTACGGCGTTTCACCGCGCGAATACATGCTGATGGCCGAAAAGCCGCTGTTCAAGGTGCTGCGCGACGCGGAAGCAGCCCGGTGACCCGGCCGTGCCACGCGCCCGCATGCCAGCTTGATTCCCCTGCATGACCTCCCCGGCTCATCCCATGAGCCGGGCGCGCCCCTCGCAGCCGGAACCGGTGCCGATCCGCACGAACACGCGCATGTCCCCCGGCTCGGTGACGAAATGCATGTCCTGGTTCCAAACACCGAATTCCCGCCCACCAACCACAAAGATCACACGACCGGCTTCACCGGGCTTGAGCGTCACCTTCTCGAACGCCTTGAGCTCGAGTTCCCGCCGGTTGACACTCGCCTGCACGTCGTGCAGGTACAGCTGCACGACTTCGGAACCCGGCCGTTCACCGACATTGCGAACCGTGACCTCCACCTGCAGCCTGCCGCCGGCAGGCACCACGGCGGTTTCACAACCGTTGCGGGCGGCTTCCCCCGTTTCCTCGGGAAGCCCCGTCAGACACAGGCGCGACAGGATGAAGGGCGCATAACCCAGTCCATACCCGAAAGGATACAACGGGGTGCCAGGCTGATCGAGCCACTGGTCGGCATACTGCACCTTGCGGTTGTAGCATACGGGCAGCGCCGCGGCGGAACGCGGCAGGGAAACGGACAGACGGCCGCTCGGGTTCGTGATGCCATACAGGATTTCCGCGAGCGCCGTACCGCCTTCGGGGCCCGGGTAGGCGCAGAACAGCAGCGCACGGCAGTGTCCTGCCAACCAGGGGAACGCGTGCGGCCTCCCCGCGATGACGATGGCGACAACCGGCTTCCCGGTCGCGACGATCGCCTTCGCCAGTTCCACCTGAACGCCGCCCAGCTCGAGATCGGCCACATCGACACCCTCGCCGCAGTCCATCTCCGTCAGCACGCCGGTCGTGATGATGGCGGCGCCATTGTCGCGGAATGTTTGCCCGAAGTCACGGGCCGAGCTGCCGCCCAATACCAGCACAACCGCATCGGAGGCCTCCGCGAGCTCGACCGCCGCGGCGAAGCCCTCGCGTGAGATACTGCGGATGCCGCACCCTGGCGCAAACCCGATCTCCATCCCTTCCGGCGCCAGGGTCCGGAGGCCTGCCAGCACCGTCACGCCCGTGCCCGGGCGCTGCGGGGCGGTGTAATCGCCAAGCTGGTTGTAGAGCTGATCCGCATTCGGACCGATCACCGCAATGCGCCTGATATCCGGCCCGAAGGGCAGCATGCCGTCCCGGTTCTCCAGCAGGACGGGCACCTCGCGGGCGAGCGCCAGGCTGGCCGCCCGTCCGGCGCCGGATGCAAGCACCGCGGCACCCAGCGATTCATCGGCAAACGGTTGCTCGAAGAGGCCAAGCTGGAATTTCAGACGCAGCACGCGCCGCACCGCCTCGTCGAGGACGGCCTGCTTGAGCAGGCCGCTTTCCACCGCCTCGGGGATCGACAGGAACGCCGAGCACCACAGGTTCATGTCCACACCGGCGTTGACCGCCTGCGCGACCGAAGCGGCCGGATCACCGGTGATCTTGTCCAGTACGTCGACCGCGCCGCCATCGGACATCACGATACCCCGGAATCCGAACTCGTCGCGCAGGATGCCGGTCAGCAGCCTGCGGTTCCCATGGCAGTAGACACCGTCGATTTCATTGTAGGCCGCCATGCAGCCCAGCGCGCCCGCTTCCGAGGCCGCCTGCATCGGCGGCAGGTGGATTTCCCGCAGCTCCCGCTCACCTATGGCGGCAGGGCCCGCATTGCGGCCGCCGGTCGCGGCCCCTTGCGCGGCAAAGTGCTTGACAACTGCCGCAAGGCGGTCAGGACGGGCGGCATCCTCCGGCTTCTCCCCCTGCAATCCTTTGACAACGGCTTGCGTCAGGCGCGCCGACAGAACGGGATCCTCCCCGTAGCACTCCTCCGAACGCCCCCAGCGGGGATCTCGCAGGATGTCGAGCGCGGAGACCAGCCCCAGGTGAGCCCCCCGCGCGCGCATCTCCCGCGCCACGCAGGCAAAGGCCTCCTGGTACAGCGGCGGGTTCCAGGTGGCTCCAATCGCCAGATTGACCGGCATCACGGTACCATCCAGCGCCTGATGACCGTGCGGGCATTCCTCCGACAGCAGAATCGGAATCCCCAGCCGGGTGTGACGGATCACATACCGCTGCAGGGCATTCGCAGCCCGTGCGTTGTCCCTGGCCGGCACGCCCGTCTCAAAGGTCGTGCCGCTCCACGGATCGGCGCGGAACAACCCGTACAGGGCACCCAGGCCATCGCCGTCGGCCACCTCGCGCCGAAAGGCCTCGCTCGGCCCATATCCATCCGATGTGCGCTCCCAGGCCTTCCAGCCGAACATGCGCTGGTTGAGCTGCCCCATCTTCTCCTTGAGGGTCATGCGCGCCAGCAGATCCTCGACGCGTTCTTCCACAGGCAGTGCCGGATTCCTGTACTTCTCCATGCAACCTCCAAACGAAACGGCCGGATTCCAGGGCCGGCTCCGCGCGTGATGCCGTTCTGTCAAAACGGACCGCAACCATTGTATCGGATTCGGATTTGCATGCCTACCTCTGCCTGACCCGCAGTGACACAATGCGCCGAAACCGGTCACGCCCTCCGCCTGCCCCCAACCGCGCGTCCGGCGGCGTCGATCCCGGACGAGCGGAAAGGGAGCGCCCTTGCGGTGCGCTCCCCTTGCGGCCCGGTTCATGTCGGGATGGCGGGATGGCGGGCATGCCGCCCGCGCTATGCGCGCGTGTGGCGTCAGTAGCCGTTCGGATTCTGAGACTGCCAGCGCCAGGCGTCCGCGCACATGCGGTCCAGGTCCAGCTCCGCCTTCCAGCCCAGCTCGCGCAGGGCCTTCGACGGATCGCCATAACAGGTGCCGATGTCACCGGGCCGACGGGCCGTGATGCGGTAGGGAACGGGGCGCCCTGACGCCTTCTCGAACGCCTTCACCATGTCGAGCACGCTGTAGCCGTTTCCGGTTCCCAGGTTGTACGCATCGGTTCCGGGGCCCCGCATGACCTTCGCAAGTGCGGCCAGATGCCCTTTCGCCAGGTCGACGACATGGATGTAGTCGCGCACGCCCGTGCCGTCCGGCGTGTCATAGTCGTTGCCGAAGACGGACAGCTCGGCGCGCTTGCCGATGGCCACCTGCGAGATGAACGGCATGAGGTTGTTGGGGATGCCGTTGGGATCCTCGCCGATGCGGCCGCTCTCATGCGCGCCGACCGGGTTGAAGTACCGCAGCAGTGCGATCGACCAGGTCGGATCGGCCACGGACAGGTCGCGCAGGATCTGCTCGATCATGAGCTTCGTCTGTCCATAGGGATTGGTGGCGCCAAGCGGGAACGCCTCCTTGAGCGGCACGGTTTCGGACATGCCGTAGACGGTGGCGGACGAGGAGAACACCAGCCGCTTGCAGCCGGCGGCCGTCATGGCCTCGAGCAGCAGCAGCGTGCCGGTGAGGTTGTTGTGGTAGTAGCGCAGCGGAATCGCGACCGATTCGCCGACAGCCTTCAGCCCCGCGAAGTGGATGACCGCGTCGATGGTGTGGGCGGCGAACACCGCGTCAAGGGCCGTCCGGTCGAGGATGTCGCCCTCGATGAAGACCGGGGCGCGTCCCGTGAGTTCGGCCACGCGTCGGAGCGCCTCGGGCTTGCTGTTGGAGAGGTTGTCGTACACGACGACCTCGTGGCCCGCGTTCAGCAGCTCCACGCAGGTGTGCGATCCGATGTATCCGGCGCCGCCGGTGACCAGTACCTTCATGCCACAACCTCCTTTGCGCCGTCGCCGATGTCGGAGACGTAGAACGTGCACGGATGGCCCACCTTCTCCAGGTATGCCGCACCGACCTTCCCCTTGACGGCCTCCACCGCTTCGGTCCGGACCAGCGCCACGGCGCAGCCGCCGAAGCCGGCGCCCGTCATGCGGGAGCCGATGACGCCGTCGCAGGCCCGGAACGCGTCCACCAGGGCGTCAAGTTTCATGCCCGTCACCTCGTACAGGTCGCGCAGGGAGTCGTGCGACTGGTCCATCAGCTGGCCGAACAGCACCAGGTCGCCCTGCTTGAGCGCCTCGACGGATCGGAGCACGCGGTCGTCCTCGTAGACGACATGCGCCACGCGGTTGCGGACGACCGGATCGGCGATGAGGGATCCATACGTCAAAAAGTCCGCCGCACTCACATCGCGCAGGCAGGTGATGCCGGGCAGCGCGGTTTTCAGGATCTCCAGACCCGCCTCGCATTCGGCACGGCGCTCGTTGTACTTGCCCTCGCCGAGCGAGCGCTTGTGGTTGGTGTTGGCGATGACGATCGAAACGCCCTCCATCACCAGCGGCACCCATTCGAACGCGAGCGTCTGGCAGTCGAGGAAGATGGCGTGGTCCTTCTTGCCCATGGCGGAGGCGAACTGGTCCATGATGCCGCACATCACGCCGATGAAGTTGTGTTCCGCGGTCTGGGAGAGCTTCGCCATGAGGATGGGATCGATGGCAACCGCCTTGTCGCCGGCACCGAGCGACACCAGCGCGAACGCGGTGGCCACCTCGATGGCGGCCGAGGAGGAAAGACCGCTGCCCAGCGGCACCTTGTCCTCGTACAGCAGATCACAGCCCGTCAGCGGGAAGCCGGCCTTCTGGAGCTCATCCGCCACGCCGAGCTGGTAGGCGCCCCACGGGATGCCGCGGCTCTTCTGCAGGTCGTCAAGGTCGGCCTCCACCACCTGCCCCAGGTCGGTGGCGACCAGCCGGATCGTGCGGTCCGTGCGGGGCCTGGCCAGAACGGTCGTGGCCAGCGTGAGGGCGGCCGGGAACACGAAGCCGCCGTTGTAGTCCGTGTGCTCGCCGATGAGGTTCACGCGTCCGGGCGAGGTGAAGACGCGGATGCCGGCGGCATCGCCGCCGAAGTAACCAAGAAACTCCCGTGTGAGCTGCTGACGGTCCATGGTGCCTCCTTTGTGGGCGGTTCCGGTCTGTCGGTGCTGCCGCACCCTCCGGGCCGCGTGTGCATGTCGGATGCCGATAAGGACGGAACCGGCTGTGTGCAGGTGCGATCCGTCCGCCCCGGAGCGTGGCTATGCCTTCGGACCCTTGGCCATGAACCGGGCATAGGCTTCGCGCAGCTCCTGCGCCTTCTCCTCCGGCGCGGTGGGGTTGCAGTGGGCCCAGACGCCTGTTTCGCTTGAGGCGTTGAACTTCTGCTTGTCTCCCGAACGCATCGGCGGGAAGAACTCAATGTGGAAATGGTAGCTGTCCGTGAAGTCGCCGCTGTTGACGGGGTTCTGGTGCATGCACATCATGTAGGGGAAGGGCTTGTCGAACAGGGAATCGAGCATGCCGACGGTGTCGCGCAGCGTTTCGGCCAGCGCGGTCTTTTCCGCATCGGTCATCTGGGCCAGGTTCTGGATGTGGCGCTTGGCGTAGATGTAGACGCCATAGGGGTATTCGGTGAAGAAGGGCAGCACGACGGAAAAATGCTCGTTCTCAAAGATCACGCGGACGCCCGCATCGTGCTCCTCACGGATCATACGGCAGAAGATGCATTCGCCATGCGTCTCCAGATGTTCCCTGGCGGCTTCGATCTCCAGCTCGATCTTCTTGGGCACCCAGGCGTACCCGTAGATCTGGCCATGCGGGTGGGGCATCGTCACGCCAACGACATCGCCGCGGTTCTCGAAGATGAACACGTACTTGACGGACTCGTCCTTCGAAATCTCCTCGAAGCGTTCCGTCCACAGGTCCACAAGCCTGCGGACGTGGGGTACCGGCAGCTCCGGGAGCGTGATGGTATGGTTCGGGGAATACAGGATGACCTCGCACTTGCCGTAAGCCGGCGCCGTCCGGAAAAAGGACGTGGCCACCGGATCCGGTTCGGAGGGATCCTGGCTCAGGGCCGGAAAATCGTTCGGGTACATCATCACGTCATATTCCGGCACCCTGCCGCCGGACGGGCAGAAGGGACACCAATCCTTGGGCATCTGGGGGCGGCCCTGCCGGTGGGAGGCGATCATGATCCAGTCCTTGGTGAGGGGATGCCAGCGCAGTTCGGCCATTGTGTGCTCCTTTCGGGGGAAGACGGCTGGGGGATCGTGATCGCTCCGGTGGTGCCATCGGTGCACCGAGGCTGCCGGAGGATGACATCCCGTGCCGTGTCGCCTTCATTATAGGATTGTTCCCGACGGACCGGCAATGGTAGAATGTGAGCAGTTCTTGTGCTGATGTTGTTTCCGCCCGCCTGCCGCAGGAGCGTTCCCGCGGTTTTCCAGGCGGTCGGCCCGTTGCAGCGGGCGCATTTCCACGAGAACGTGACCCGCCGCGCCGCTGGCGCGGTCATCCGTTCATCCGGGGCGCGAGGTGCCGGCATGTATGAGAAACATTACATCCGCCGCAAGGAAAACACCGACCTGAATGTGTATCGGTGCGGGGTGGAAGCCTGTGCGCCCGATCACGCCTGGGGGCCCGGCGTCCGCGACCATTACCTGGTGCATGTCATTCGGGCCGGCCGGGGCACGCTGACGCTCGGGGGGCGCTCCTGGCGGCTCGGTGCCGGCGACGGCTTCATGGTGCCGCCCGAAGTGCCGGTGTTCTGGCAGGCGGACGCGCAGGAGCCGTGGCAGTACGCCTGGGTCGGCTTCCACGGGCTGCGCGCGGCTTCGGTTCTGGCCAAGGCGGGGATTTCCCCGGATGCGCCGGTCTTCCGCCACGAGCAGGACGACATGCTCACCGCGGCGCTGGACGGACTGATCGCCGCCGCCCGCGAGGAGGCGGCCGGCAGCATGACCACGCCGGGCGAGCTGCTGCTGACCGGGCACCTGTATCTGTTTCTCTCCCGTTTGACCGCGCTGCTGCGGCATGCGGGGCCCGACCGGGGCACGCCCGCCGACAAGGAACGGCATGTGCGCAAGGCGCTTGCCTGGCTCGAGCGCCACTATCCCGAGGACCTGCACATCCAGGACATGGCGCATGCCCTGGGGCTGGACCGCAGCTACCTGTCCACGCTTATCCGGCGGCAGACCGGCAAATCGCCGCAGGCACACCTGATCGGCCTGCGGATGGAGCGGGCCGCCTATCTGATGGGCAACCCCCAGCTGTCGATCGCCGACATCGCCCGATCGGTGGGGTACGACGACCCCGCGCAGTTCTCCAAGACATTCCGCCAAACCTTCGGTCAGCCGCCGCTGACATACCGCAAGGCGATGGGGCAGCGCTGAGGGTCGCCTGCAAGGGCCGTGCAAGGCCGGGAACTTACCGCGGCCGCAGGGCGCCGGTGGCGGCGAACCGCTCCGCGGCTTCGCGGATGCGTGCCTCCGTCTGCACGAGGGCGATGCGCACATACCCCTCCCCGCCGGGACCGAAGCTCACACCCGGCACGACCATGACGCCGGCCCTTTCGATGAGATGCATGGAAAAGGCCATCGAATCGTGCCATCCCTCCGGCAGCGGCGCCCAGGCGAACATCGTGCCGGCCGGTTCGGGCACCCGCCATCCGGCCTGGCCGAAAGCGTGCGTCAGCACCCGCTTGCGCCGCATGTACGTGTCGCGGACCCGGTCGACGAAGTCCCAGGATCCGGTGAGCGCCTCGATGGCCGTCTGCTGGAACGGCAGGAACACGCCATAGTCCAGATGCGATTTCAACAGCCGGATGGCGCCGACAATCTCCGGATTGCCCACCGCGAACGAGATGCGGCAGCCGGGAATGTTCCAGGTCTTGGACAGGGAATTGAATTCCACGCCGACATCCAGCGCACCCGGCTCGGCGAGGAAACTGCCCCCGGGGGATGCCGGATCCGTCAGCTCGCTGTAGGCATTGTCGTGCAGCACCGTGATGCCGTACCGCTTCGCGAACCGGACAAGCTCGGTGTAGAATCCCTCCGGCGCGCACGCGCAGGTGGGATTGTTGGGATAGGATGCAATGATGAGCTTTGCACGGGAAGCCACCGCCTCCGGCACGGAGGCAAGATCCATCCGCCACCCGTCGTCCGCCCGCAGCGGCACCGGAACCAGTGACGCGCCGGCCAACGCGGGTCCGACGGAGAAGATGGGATACCCGGGATCCGGCACGAGCACGACATCCCCGGGATCCACCATCGTCAGCGCGATGTGCGACAGGCCTTCCTGGGAGCCCATGAGGCTCTGCACGCCTCCGACCGGCAGACGGACGCCATACCGGCGAAGATACCAGTCCGCCACCGCCTGTGTCAGCTCCGGCCGGTCGCAGATGGCATACCGGTAGTTCTCCGGTCTGGCGGCTTCGCGCGCGATGCAGTCCGTCAGATGCGATGGCGGCGGCAGATCGGGGGTGCCGATGCTGAAATTGATGCAGTCCGTGCCCTCGGCCTCCTTGCGGCTCCGCGCCTGTTCGAGTTCCGTGAAGATGGCCGATTCCAGGCCATTCATCCGTTGTGCCCTGTGCATGCTGCCCTCCGAACGTGTCATGGATGCGCAAACGGACGGGCCAGGCGGCCCGCCCGTCGTTGACGGATCGGGAAGGAATCGGGATGAACGGGGATCAGTAGGTGCCCGCCGCATCCTCGGCTTCGCCCGCGCAGAGAACGGGCGTGGTGCCGTAGCCGACGCCGAGCCGCGTGCAGCCCATGTCGAGGAAGCGCTCCGCATCCTCGCGGTTGCGGATGCCGCCGGACGCCTTCACCTGGATGCGTCCCTTCGCCGTGTCGATCATGACCTGCACCGCCTCGACGGTCGCGCCGCCGGTATGGAAGCCGGTGGAGGTCTTGACGAAATCGGCGCCGGCCTCGATGGCGGCCTCGGTGGCCATGCGGATCTGTTCGGCCGAAAGCGTGCAGGTTTCCAGGATGACCTTCACCGGAATGCCCGCCGGCTTCGCCACGGCGACGACGGCCTGGATGTCTTCGAGCACCTCCCGCCGCATGCCGGAACGGATGAAGCCGTAGTTGGCCACCATGTCGATCTCCCGCGTACCCGCGGCAATGGCCTCGCGCGCCTCACCGGCCTTCGCGGCCGGCGTCTGGCAGCCGTGCGGGAACGCCAGCACGCAGCAGACCTCGGTCTGTGTTCCGGCACTGAGCGCTGCGGCAAGGGAGATGTCGCAGGGCCGGACGCACACCGTGCGCACCTTGTGCGCGATGCCGAGTTCAATGGCTTGCTTTGCCTCCTCCCGGGTCATCTCCGGCTTGAGGACGGCGTGATCGAGATAACGGGCCATCGGCAGTCTGTTTCCCATGGGTTCCCTCCCGGGCGTCTCGCCCTGCGGTTTTGTCAAAGCGCGCATCGGCGCGCCGTTTCATGCTGCATCATGTCCGGGCGCGTGAGCGCCGGCATGCTCACGTGTCCCCATGACCGGCTGTCGGACCGGAATCGGCTAGCCGATCCGTTTCGGGAATGACCTCCGGACGTGCCTCACGCCTGCGGCCCGTTCTGGAAGGTTCCGATTCCTGCACGGCTCGCGCCCCCCGGGCTCCCAGCTTGCGGGTGATGTCCGCGAACTGCGGCAGGGAAAGACACTCCGCCCGTTCGTTCTCCGGAATGCCCATTTCGCCGAGCACAACGCGCAGTCCGTCCTTGCCGCCGGGCATCCAGCCGGCGGAGCCCAGGGAATTCACAATGGTCTTGCGACGCTGGGAGAAGGCCGCGCGCACCACCTGGTGGAACAATGCACGATCGACGCCCTCCACATGCGGATTGGGCGCCTTGCGCAGCCGCACGACCGCGGAATCGACATCGGGCTTGGGGACAAAGCAGTTCCGCGACACGGTGAAGCACAGCTTGGGCTCGGACAGGCACCGGATGGCGACGGAGAGCCCACTGTAATCCTTCCCGCCCGGCTGGGCGGCCAAACGCTGCGCGACCTCCTTCTGCACCATGAACACCAGGGTGTCCCACGGTATGTCGGATTCGAGCAGATGCATGATGATGGGCGTCGTGATGTAGTACGGCAGGTTCGAGACGACCTTGAGCGGGCCGTGCCAACCGGCGACGAGGCTGTGCAGGTCGGCCTTGAGGATGTCCGCATGCACGACTGTCGTGTTCGGACAATCCGCAAGCACCTCGGCCAGGGCCGGAATAAGGTGCCGGTCGATCTCCACCGCCACGACGCGGCCCGCGTGCCTTGCCAGCTGCAGCGTCATCGCGCCGATGCCCGGACCGATCTCCAGAACAAGGTCGTCCTTCGACACGTCACCGGCATCGACAATCTTCTCGATGATGTGGATGTCGGTCAGGAAATTCTGCCCCAGCGACTTGGTCAGGCGCAGGCCATACTTCGTGAGGATCTCGTGGGTATTGACCGTTTGCGGCAAGCGTCCTCCCATGGAAAAGCGGGCAGCTTCCGATTCTGCCCGCTTTCCTCCCGTCCCCGTCACTTCGTGCAGGGGTTGTCGTTCTGCTTCCAGCGTGTGTCGTTCTGTTCGTTCAGGATGTACACGCGGACATTCCTGCGGCCCCAGTTCTTCGCCTGGAGCGTGGTGTCGAAGTACAGGTCGATCAGCTTGCCCTTGATGGCGGACCCGATGTCGGCCGCAATGGCAAATCCGTAGTCGGGTGCGGAGCCGGGCACCTCCACATACACCTTCGTGCCCAGCGGAATGATGCGCGGATCGACGGCGATGACACCCTCGCGGGCCCGGATGCCGGTGCGGGTGATGCCGAAACCGGGACTGCCGGGATGCTTGCCCGTATCGGCAAAGGACGCCGTGTAGGCGGTCGCCTTCAGGTCGAGGGCCTTGGAGTACCGGACCACATCGCCGCGATGGTTCAGGAAGTTCTTCACGGTGCCGATCATCACGATGCGGTCGATGGGATCGGATACGACCCGCTCTGTGAGGAAGGTGCGCGAAACCGGCTTTCCATCTTCGTACAGGATGCGGTAGACCGATTCCGTCCTGCCGTCCTCGCCTGCCTGCGCGACGCGGGTCTCCCCCTCGTTGAGATTCTTGTCGGTCTGTTCGACGACATCGTACGGTATGTCGGCGAACTCGCTGAGGTTTTCTACCCGGACACGCACGGCCTGCAGGGCCATGCCCGCTTCCACACGGGTGTCCGTCGTCACGCCGACGAGCCGGTCGAGCGCGCCGAGCGTCACGCCATTCTCCTGTAGCACCTCACCCACGGTTTCCCGCCAGGAAAGGATGTCCTTCCTTGTTCCGTCGACCGTCAGGCTCAGGGGAACCGCCCGGCGGATCTGCAGTCGGTTCGTCGCATCGGCCGACAATTGCCGGTCGAGTGCCATGCTGGTGTAGTCGTGTGCTCCGACGTTCACATCCAACTGATTCAGGGCTTGCTGTACATCAATGCCAAGTGTCCGGACGGTGGTGACCTCACCTCCGTCTTGAATGACCAGTTCCCGGCTCGCCGCGGCAAATGCCGCTGTGCCGGCGGTGACGGCGAATACCATGAGGATGAACAGCAAAACCATCTGTTTCAGTGGAAGGATCCGGCGGATGTGTTGCAGAAACAACCTGCCCATCTCGATTCCTCTCCATGAATGTTGATTTGCCGCAACTCCGCGGCGGTTCATCCTCTGTGCGTTCGGCCTCCTCTGCTTTGGTGGAAAGGCTTCCCCATTCTACGTCACACTTTTTCGCACTGTCAAGGTTGAAGTCCTTTTCTTTTCCATTTATGGCATCATTCTGCCTGCTTTCTTTCCTTTTTCTTGATGCTGCATCCTGTATATTCCATATTTGCTCCTAGCATATTGAATTTCATCCTTGATTTGGACCGCTCGGGATGTCGAAGCGCAAAACAAGGTTCCCGTGTGACCGGCACGTGTCAGTTGCCGGGATAAATCGACTGGATGTACCATTTCCGGTTGATTCCGTCATACAGGAACTGTACTTGGATGGCATTGGCCCCCTGCTGGAAGAAGGGATCCGGCACCTCGGCCCCGGCGATGCGCCGCACATAGACCTGCGTGCGGACCAGAACGACCAGATCCTGCGTTTCGCTGCCCACGCGCTCGAAAAGAACGGGAGCCTGTTCGGCGCCGTCCTCCTCAGGATTCCGAAAGTACAGGCCGGACAACGTCGTGGAGATCAGTTCACGGTACGAATCGGGGTTGACCAGGCGGTCCATGAAGTGGATGTCCTGCGTGAAATAGGTGAAGGAATCATCCAGCCGACCCTCGGACACGGCTGCCATCCATTCGGTGAGCAACTGCCTGAGGATGGGAAGGGAAGCGGTTTTCAACGCATCGAGATTCTGCGCCTTCGTATCGGCCGTACGCCGCAGGGTCGCCTCGCGGCCGGTCGCTGTGATGACCTGCCGCTGCAGCGCGTTGTTCTGCTCGTTGAGATCGGCCTTCTCCTTCTCGAGCTTCTTGACCGAGGCCTCCAGCTCCGTGATGGAATCCTCGAGCGCGTTGTTTTGCCCGCGCAGCCAGGACTGCTGGGATGCGGCATCCTGCTGGGCTTTGAGCAGGTTGTCCTTGTCCCAGAGCAGATAATTCATCATGAGGAATACCGAAAGGAACAAAATGGAGATCACGACGACGATGAACTTCTTCATTCGCTTTCACCTCGGCCATGTGTCCATGGCATCCCCGCAGCACCGTCCGCATACCGACGCCCGTCAGACGGGCAGTCCGAACAGGCGGATCGCATTCTCCGCCGTGATCCGTTCCAGTGCCTCCACCGTGGTGCCGCGCAACAGCGCGAGCTTCTCCAACACATGAACCATCATGCCGGACCAGTTGCGCTGTCCGCGATATGGCTCCGGCGTCATGTAGGGACAATCGGTTTCTATGAGGAGACGATCCTCCGGGATGTGCGCCGCCACATCCTGCAGCCTGTGGGCGTTCCGGAACGTGACCGAGCCGCCGATGCCGATGTGGAAACCCATCTTCAGCGCTTCCTCGGCCGTTTCGCGGCTGCCGGACCAGCAGTGGAACACGCCGCCCGCTTCATGCGCCCTCTCGGCCCGGACGATGTCGAGCACATCCTTGTGCGCTTCGCGGTCATGCAGGATGACCGGCTTGCCGACCCGGCGCGCGAGGGAGATGTGCGCGCGCAGCACCGCCTGCTGCACGGGTCGCGGAGAAAAATCGTAGTGGTAGTCCAGTCCGATCTCTCCCACCGCGACCACCTTGGGATGCGC
Source organism: Bacillota bacterium (assembly GCA_023440865.1). Taxonomy (GTDB): domain Bacteria; phylum Bacillota; class Clostridia; order DSM-8532; family DSM-8532; genus JAEWSN01. Next base: position 50 of record JAEXRM010000100.1, on the reverse strand, counting down.
ACACAGGGCCTCGGGGCGCGCCCAGTCGCCGGCGGCGCCCGTGTGGGGCG
>JAEXRM010000075.1 GCA_023440865.1 Bacillota bacterium | reverse complement strand
GCGCCGAGAACAGTAGTCCCCGTCCTTGCCAATCCACCAGGGATGCATGCACGACAAGCCCGCCGTGGAAGAGGATGCGGTTGCGCAGCAGGGCGTCCCCGGCGTCGAAGGCCATGTCCCAGCCATGGGGATCGATGATCGGATCATACAGCACCTGTGCCTGCCGCCATTGCGCATCCACATCGAGGCTGCCGCGCCATGCGCCGGTGACGACATCCAGGAAATGCATGCGGTATCCGCCATCCGGCATCCGGAACCAGACATGGTGCTCACCCTTCATCAGGCAAACGGGTTGCCGTGATGCGACCCTTTCCACCGCAACCGGCTCCACATCGGTCGAAGCATCCTGACGATCGGTGCCGCCATGACCTTCTCGTGTGTCGCCGGTGCCCGGCAAGGCGCCCCTTGCCGGCAGACACTGCTCCGGATCCACAGGCAAGCCGATGGCATCATAGAACTCGCTGCCAGTCGGAAACCGCCACCGTCCGTAGTCTTGCTGTGATATGGCGGGCAGGGCTTCCGTAGTGTCGTCGACTCCCCCGTCCCTTGCGCAGAAAGAAAACCGAACCTCCGTGTCATGCTCATCGCAAGGGTTTTCAAGCTCATCCCCCTGTGCTTCGCCCGCATGGGGCGCGCTGGCGCAGGGGCCTGAAAAAGCCCTGAAACAAAATAAAGACATCGACTGGTCCACCCGTTGCGCAGGAATGGACCAATCGATGTCTGCAATCCGAAAAATCACGTATGTCGCCTCAATCAACCAGAAAACCGCTTCCAGCCAGGAAAGCGGACCATGTATCGCATCAGGAAACGGAGTTTGTCGAGAAGACCACACGCCACTTGCGGCATCCATGGAACCAGGCAAAATAGCGGGAGATCCTGCGGCAACCCGAAAGGGCGATGCTTTCTTCAGGCATCAGATCTGTCACGTCCAACGTCGGCTTGATGTATTCCTTCATGATAACCTCCGTCGCATGCGCAAACCGTGTCAAGAACGTGCCCACGCAATCGCAAATGCTCTTTCCATGCCATTTATGGCGATTCTATCGTATTGGCTGACATGCGTCAATAGAAAAATGGAAAATTCAATCAGTTTCGACATAATTCGACCTATATGCCAGTCTGCCGTCATCTGCCTTCGTCAGAACCGACGACCGCACGGCGCCAGGCGACATGCCGTCATGATGCGTGTGCCTTCCCTTGTACCGCTCGCACAGGAACGGCGCCGGCAGGTCGAACCGCCCGGTCTCTGCAAAACTGTATGCGGGACACGTTTCACAGAACTCCCGGTCCGGACACGACAGGCAGGCCTCGCACGCCGGAACAGCCGCGCAGCCCTGTCGCAGTTGTTCCCATGCCTCGCGCATCCCGAGGCCCTCCAACCGGACCGAGGGGGTGCGCAACGAGGCACAGGGTGTCAGCATGCCATCCCAGGTGACCCAGAAGGAGGTTCTGGCGGCGCTGCAGGTAAAGGCGCTCCCCGGCTCGGTGTGTCTTCGGCGTGCGCCCACATCCGTCGTCACCAGTTGGGCACGCCCGGAATCACGCCCAGCAAGCCGTTCTCCGAATGCCTGCAGCACCTGTTCCATCTCTTCGGCGTCCAGGCGCCAATCGGCCGAAGGTGCGGATCCCGCTTGCACATTCTCCGGAAGCGGATCACGCCGCGAGAACAACAGCTCGTTCATGCCGAACGGCACACCGAACGACTCGGCGATGGCCGCCATCTGCCCCAGCTGCGCCTGGTTCTGCCGTACCAGCGTGGTGCGCAGTATGACCGGGATGCGTGCTGCACGCAGGCAACGGACGCCTTCGAGTGTCTTCGTCAGGCTGTCCCGGCAACCGGTCACGCTGTCCGAAACGGCATCGGTCGCCCCGTAGAGGGAAACATAGACGGCATGCGGCCTGCGGCGTGCCAAAGCGGCTGCGGCCTGTGGCGTGACAAGACTTGCGTTCGTGAAGACGGTCATGACCAGCCCCAAGTCGTGCAAATCGGCGTACAAGGGCAGAAAATCCGGTCGCAGAAAGGGTTCTCCGCCCGTGAGCAGCACATTGAGCATGCCCATGTCGCGAAATCCGCGACCGATGCGCAGCCACTCCACGGCGGGAAGCTCCCGCGTGCGGATACGTTCATCGCCGGCAGCCTGGTTGACATAGCACATCCGACACCGGTAGTTGCAGCGCGGCGTCAACTCGAGCTGCCCGTTCAACGGGGTACCGGAAAGCAGGGCCGCTTCGGCCAGCCGGTCGTTCAAAACGCCAAATGGCATGTCCATGCGCGATCACTCCCCATCCGGCTCCAGCAAGGATTGCATGTCCAGGCTTTCGATGAAGGACAGGATGTCCGCTTGTGCCGTCTCCTCGTCCACCGAATACTCCATCCGGATCGCTTCGAGAAGGTCCACCATCTCGGCGCCCTGTTCGAGCCGCTTCCACAGCAGCGCGCCGCTTTCAGAAAGCGTCAAAAGCCGGGCATATTCAACGGTCTGTTCACCGATGGGCACCACAACCCACTGTCCGGCGATCTCCCGCAGCATGAAGCCATCCCTGATCCGCATATGATCCTCCTGAAAAAAAAATCTGCACGTTGCCGGCCATCGTTGGAACCCGGATACCGTTGCCGGCGACACGATCACTCGTCGCGATCAGGCGACACGATCACTCACCGCGATCAAGCGACATGATCACTCGCCGCGATCAAGCGACACGATCGCTCACCGCGATCACATGTGTGCCAGCATGACGACGCAACCGCCACACGCATCACTGCAACAAGCCGAACTCAACCAACCGCATTCTCCGCTTGCCCGCACTTCTGCGTGACATGGCGGTCCAGCGCAGGGCATCCCACGGCGCCACCCGATACAGGCACATGCGCACCACAGCCTCCACGGGAACCAGTGCGGCGCTGAGCCGCCAATGCTTCAGAAACCATGGATAACGCCATCCAAAGGAATCCCATCCATAGGTGCCGTCGAGCCGGTAATACTGATATGGCGCGCTCAGCATGTCCCACAAGGCGGCCTCGAGCGTTGCCTGCCCCACCGGATATGCATCCAGCCAGTCAAGAACGCGCTCATCCTGAGGGTTCCACCACCCCCGCCAAGCAAACAGGCGCATCAGCAAGGCCGGATAAGCAGGTGGAAAGAGCCGGGGCATCCATGCCAGCACCACGTCCCAATCCATCCCGTCGCCATAGGCACGCAGCCAGGCGGCGATTTCCAGCAGAGAACGAAGGCCCGCCGCCTTCCGGATCTGGTGCTTGGCATGGTGGGCCAGCAGGAACAGGAACTGGTCTTCGTACGAGGGCTGAAACATGCCGTTGCCGAGAGGGCGTGCATGCGCACGCATGCGTTGCTCCCACGCGCGCACAGCCGATGAGGGAAACAGCCAGGACTGCTTGAGCGTGAAATGCAGTTCAACACTGTGCTGCGGTTTTCCGGCGGCATCACGCATCACATGGGCCGAATGGTAGCTGCTGAGATAACCCTTCCAGTCAAGCTTGTAGCCCTTTTCCGCCATCAGTTTGCGAAAGCGCTTGCGGAACGGCTTCTCCAAAAACACGTCCAGGTCTTCCGTCACGCGTGCGATCTGCGGGGAATAGAGCGCGTTGAGTGCTTCCCCCTTGAGCACCAGCAAGGGAATGCCGGCTTCGGCGCAGGCTGCGGACAGCTTGCCCGAGCGCTGCTCAAATCTTGTCTGGGTCTGTCCGATCCGTTGCAGGTGGGCTTTCAGGCGTTCCATGAAGGATGTAGGAACAGGGCCATCGAACAGGAACGACACATCCGCATCCGAATCGATCAGCACTTCGTATAGCTGTTCGAGTATGCCCTGGCGTTCCAGTTCAGCGAAAAGGGCGTCGGGAGACAGACGTTCTTCACATGGATGCTCACGCATACCGGTCATACCGTCTTTCTCACAAAAACCGCCGGGGTAACGAAGAAATCGCTCTTGCCGGCTTCCGAACCAGGCATCGGCAACGACCAGGGTTGCCCGCAGCCGCTGTGACATGGCCGCATCAATATCCATGCTGTCCAGAATGGTCTGGTTCAAAGTAGCGTCTCCTCATCGTACATATGCTCAACATGTACTGTCGCAATCAAAATAAAAAAGACCGGCTGTATTGATCATGCCACAACCGGTCTTCAGGCAACAAGATGCATTGTATGATTACTACAAACCGCTCACGGCTTGGTCGAAGTTGCCGTACAGTCTTTCATGACAAGCACACTACCATCCGAGTTATATACATCGTACATGAAGGTTACGACCGTACCTGAAGGGAGCCGGTCGAAGTCTTCAGAATCTTCCCTGTACAGATAGCCGTTGGAAAACTGGCTGAAGGAACCCGAATTATTGATCTTGTACTTGACGTTCTTCATGTAGACATTACTGTCATTTGACAGATCATTGACATTAATACTTGTATAATAGTCATATCCCCATTTCCAAATATTGAATTCTTTCCAATCACTCCACGAAATCCCAAACGGGTTCCTGACAGTCACATTGACTGTATCACTCGTAAAATGCAGTACTTCGGCATTGTTATAGACAGGGTGTGCATCATCCGGTTCAGCTGTTGCGGCCAGCCCATCGGTGCCATCGTCATTCACATTGTAATCATCAACATTGAAAACGGATGCCGCAGATAAAACGCTGTTTCCAAGCGCATTGGGCATATAGGTGATCGTTTTCTTGTTGTTCGATTGATTGTACATCAAGCCATTTTCCGTGTTCTTCGAAACATATGTCAGCTGACTGAAAGATGTGATTGAAGGAATCGAAGAAATAATCGCGATCTTCCCGATAGGTTGAACGGCATTGTTCTTGATGTAGACCGAAAAATCCCGCTTTTGCCCAAGCCACATCTCTGTGCTGCTGCCTTCGTTCTTGAACTGGAAGTTGAAGTTGGCATATGTCGGCGGAGCAATTTTCTCCGCGAAGGAAGCAGTTCCGCCCAACGTCACACATGCAACGAGAAGAAGAATGAACATCCGTGCCTTCATGCCTATGTTGCGTGTTCTCATATTGCATTAGCCTCCACATACGAGCATATCACTTATATGGAAATATTCTCCCACATTGCCACATATATCGTCAATGAAATGGTTATGTCGATTCTTGTCGAAAAGAATATTTCTCGCACGCGAGCTGCTTGACATGTCATACCGGAAAGCCATGTTTCAGTCACACCCGCTCGATATCGTCCTCTTCCAGATAATCACCCGACTGCACCTCCACCATCACCAGTGGAATGCGCCCCGGGTTCCCGATGCGATGGAACACCCCTGCCGGAATGTAGGTGGACTGGTTTTCGCAGATCACGCGCACCTCATCGCCCACCTCGATCTCCGCCGTGCCGTTGACGACCACCCAGTGCTCGTTGCGGTGAAAGTGGCGGTGGTTTCCGAGCTTGTTTCCCGGTTTGACATGCACCGATCGCATCTTGAACCGGTGGCCGCTCTGCAGCGACGTATAATGCCCCCAGGGACGGTATTCCGTCACATGGTAGTCCTTGAGGCGGGAACCCTGCGCCTTCAGCACCTCGACGACGTCCTTCACCTTCTGCGAGGAGGAGCGAAGGCCCACAAGAAGCGCATCGCGCGTATCGACGATCATCAGGTCCGACACATCGATGGCCGCCACTTTCTTGGACTCGGTGTAGATGAAATTGTTCCGGGCGCCGATGCCGATGAAATTGTCCGCCAAGATGCCGGCATCGCCATCCGGGCCGGAATCCGTGCCATAGACAAGGACATTTCCCTGTGCATCCGCCGGCAGCGCATCCTGAAGCGATTCAAAGCTGCCAAGGTCCGTCCACAACATATCCGCCGCCACCATGCGGATGCGGTCGCTCTTTTCCATGACAGCATAATCGATGCTGACCTTGGGTATCGACAGCATGGCCTGTTCGCGCACACGTTGAAAGTCCGCGCCCAGCTCCACATCGCGCAAGGACGCCACACAGGCATCCAGCACATCCGGTCGCAGGCGTTCGAGCTCCTCAAGGAGCACGCCGGCCCGAAACAGGAACATGCCGCTGTTCCAATAATACGCACCGCTCTCGACATAGGCTTTGGCGGTTTCAAGGTCGGGCTTTTCTCGGAATGACAGCACATGATCCCCGTCCGCGTGGATATAGCCGTACCCTGTCTCCGGACATGTCGGATGAACGCCGAATGTGACGATTGCCTCAGCCTCCGCCAGCTCCCTTGCGACATGCAGTGCCCGCTCATAGGCGACCTGATCGCGGATGAGGTGATCCGAGGGCGTCACAAGCACAAGCTCGTCGTGATCAAGCCGCAGACAGGCCAGCGCGATGGCCGGCGCCGTATTCCGCCCGACCGGCTCCAGAATGAAGGATGCCTTTCTTCCGACTTCCTCCAGCTGGTCCTTCGCCATGAAGTACTGCTCGACATTGGTCACAACGAGCGTTTGGTCACACGCCGCACTGTTGCGCAGCACGGTATGCTGCAGGAGCGATTTTCCCTCTAGCAAGCGGGAGAACTGCTTGGGATACCGGGTGCGCGAAACGGGCCAAAGCCGCTCCCCCACGCCGCCGCACAGAATCAGATTCGTCATAGATTCTCCTATGGGGCTGACCCCAGCTCACACCCGGTTCGCCAAGAACCACCGATACGTGCTCTCCAGCCCTTCACGCAACCCGATTCGCGCCTTCCAGCCAAGGCCGTTCAATCTGGAAACATCCGTCAGCTTCCTGGGTGTGCCGTCCGGCTTGGTCAGATCGTGTACGATCTCGCCCTCGAAGCCGACCACATCCTTGATCATCGCCGCCAGCTCGCGGATCTGCAGGTCTTCCCCGGTACCAAGATTGACGTGCATCTCGTCGGAATAGCGCTCCATGAGGAACAAGCATGCGTCGGCGAGGTCGTCGACATGCAGGAACTCGCGCAGCGGTGTGCCCGTCCCCCACATCACCACTTCCTTCGCGCCGGAAACCTTCGCCTCATGGAACTTGCGCAGCAACGCCGGCAGCACATGCGAGCTCTGCAGGTCG
>JAEXRM010000055.1 GCA_023440865.1 Bacillota bacterium | reverse complement strand
GGCGCCAAGGGTCTGATGGAACGGCTGCTCGGCGGCGTGTTTCACGACGGGGAGGCGCTGGTCGTCCGCCCCGGGGAGCGCATCGTGCCGTCGTACGGGCCGGATGTGGTGAGAACCGAAGCGGTGTGAGCGGAGTGCCGGCAGGACGGTTGGCAGGGCGGGGAGTGGACATGGACGGCGACATCACGATACAGATCCATCATGACGGAGGCGTCACGCCGGCGGTCATTCAGGCCGGCATGACGCCATTCGAGGCAATTCGGGCCGCGGTGCCCGGCTTCGGGCATGCCTGCGGCGGCAACGGCACCTGCGGCAAGTGCAGGGTCCGTGTCACGCCGACGGGCGATGGCGCCTGCAACGCCCCGACGGAAGCGGAGATCCGCCTGCTGGGGCGTGACGCTGTCGTGGAAGGCCACCGGCTCGCCTGCCTGGTCCGGTTGGCGGCCGGGGGCGACCTGACGGTGGAAACCCGGGAGCGCAAGGCGAAAATCGCAGCCGAATCGGTCTTTCGGATGCCCGCTCCCTCTCCCGTCGTCCGGCGGATCGGGTTGTCGGTGCCCGCGCCGTCTCTGTCAGACCAACGAGCGGACGCCGCACGGTTTGTTGATGCGCTGCGACAGGCCGGCGTCATGGCGGTCTGTCCGCCGGATGGCCGCGGCAGCTTTGCCGACATGGCGGGAGAAGGGGCGCCTTCGCTGCTGCACCGGCTCCCGAACCTGCTGCGGGCGTCGGACGGCAGCGTGACCGCCGTGCTTCACAATGGCCGCGTCCGCGGATTCCTGGCGGGCGACCGGACAGCCTGTACGACCGGCATCGCCTGTGACATCGGCACAACGACCATTGCCGGCAGCCTGATCGATCTCTCGGACGGCACCGTCCTGGCGACCGAAACGCTGCTCAACGGGCAGAAACGCTTCGGCGCAGATGTCATCTCGCGCATCCGCCATACGATGGAGCAGGAGGACGGGGCGGCACAGCTGCGCAACATCATCCTGGCCGACCTGCGGACACTGGGCCTGCGGCTGTGCGACGCAGCCGGCGTGGATCCCGGGGCGGTCGACGAGTGGGTGCTCACCGGCAACACCACGATGGGGCACCTGCTGATGGGATGGCCGCCGGCGGCCATCGCCGCGGCCCCGTTCATCCCTGTCAGCGTGGACGAGACGGTGGCGGCGGCACGGGTCCTGTGGCCCGATGCGCCGGAGCACGCGTCCGTCGTGCTGTTGCCCGGCGTGAGCGCCTATGTGGGGGCGGATACGGTATCCGCGGTGCTGGCCTGCGGCCTGGACCAGGCGGATGCGCCCGCCCTGGTGGTGGACCTGGGAACGAACGGCGAGCTGGTGCTGGGTGACAGGAACGGGCTGCTGGCCTGCTCCACCGCGGCCGGACCCGCTTTCGAGGGGGCAGGCATCCGCTTCGGCATGGGTGCCGTGGATGGCGCGATCGACAGTGTGGCCTGCAACGGCGGCAACAACGGGGCGGATCTGGCATTCACCGTGCTGGGCGGCGGACAGGCGGAGGGACTGTGCGGCACCGGTCTGCTGGATGCGGTGTCAGCACTGCTCGAAGCCGGTCTGATCGATGAAACCGGCCGCATCCTGGATGCGGATGACCTGCCGGACGATTTCCCGCCGGCATTGCGTGCCCGCCTGACCGAGCGCGACGGTCAGGCCGCGGTGTGTCTTGTGCCCGCCACGCTTGCCGCCCATGGGCGAGACATCCTGCTGACCCAGCGCGATGTGCGGGAATTCCAGAATGCCAAGGCCGCGGTCGCGGCCGGCATCGCAACACTGGCCGATGTCGCGGGCATCGGTCTTTCCGGCATCGCCACCGTTCATCTGGCCGGAGGGCTGGGGACCTGGCTCAATCCCGATTCCGCGATCCGCACCGGCCTGATCCCCGGCGCTTTGGCGGGCAGGATCAGGCCGGTCGGCAACGCGGCGCTTGCCGGCGCCATGTCCTGCCTGCTGTCCGGCGGGTTTCGGATGCGGGGGCGGAACACGGCCCGGACGATGCGGTTTGTCGAGTTGTCCGGACGGCAGGATTTCAACAGCCGGTATGTGGAGGCCATGCTCTTCGGAGACGCCTGAAGCGGTTTCTGGACGCCTGATGCGGTTTCGGGGACGCCTGAAGCGGTTTCTGGACGCCTGATGCGGTTTCTGGGCGCCGGTGGTGCGGGGAAGGGGGCAGGGATGTGACCCGCGCCCCTTCCATGCGCTTGACGAACACGGGCGGGGCACAGGCTCCTGCCAGGGGCATCAGGCCCGTCCCGGTTCCCGCCTGCCGGAAGCATGGCCGCGCGCCTCCCGGTATTTGCCGGGCGTGATGCCCGTGATCTTCTTGAATACCTTCGTGAAGTAGCTTTGCTCTTCAAAGCCCACCATGCCGGCCACCTCGAGCAGGGGGACGGTGGAATCGAGCAGGTACTTCTTGGCGGTTTCGACGCGCAGGTTGTTCACGTACGAAACAAAATTCGTCTGCATTTCCTCCTTGAAGACGCGGCTGAGGTACGAGGCGTTCAGGTGCACATGGCGGGCCACGTCGTCCAGGGAGATGCGCTGGGAGAAATGGCGCCGGATGTAGTTGACCGCCTGGAAGATGGCATCCTTGTGCCGGATTTCGGTGAGGTCGAACACACAGTCGGTGAACCGCTCAAGGATCTTGGACAGCCAGACCGTCAGCTCCTCGAGGCTTTTGAGGTTGCGGATGTCGGCAAGATAGCGGTGATTGAGACCGAAGATCTCGTCGGGATCCGCCCCGCCTTCGAGGGCGCCCCGTGACAGCATCACGACGAGCTCCTGCGCGCGTGCGCGGATGATGTCGAAGTCGCTGCCGGAGGAGAAAAAGACATATCCCAGGATGTCATTGAGGATGCGCTGCGCTCCGGCCTTGTCGCCCAAACTGATCTTTGTGAGCAGCTCGCGTTCCTTCTCGTGCGGATAATGGGGCATGCGCCCATGCCGTTCGGCGTCCTTGAGCGCGTGAATGCTGGTGGATACGGCGGCGCTGGTTTCGAGCAGATCGCGCTGCCGGCTGTAGGGTGCGGCGTCCTCGCGCGACAGGGCGGTCGCCGTCAGAAACAACAGCTCCGACAAGGCGTTGACCCGGTCCGCCGGAATGACCGGAAGCAATGCGGACTGCTGCCGCAGCCGCTCCAGGTCTTCGGCGGAACAGCCGTCGCCGGCGGGCAGCGCCGACAGCAGGAGTTCCTCCAGCAGAAACTCCTCGGCGTCCACCATGAGCATGGGACCGGCGAAGATGCCGGAAATGCCGGATGTCTCCGAAACGATCGGCGAGACGCAGTAGGTCAGGCCGCAGGGGCTGAAGAACACGTACCTGCCCCCAAACCGTTCCGCCTGGTAGCGGCCGTAGAGACAGACCTGGTCCCGCATGCCGTCCCGATTTCTCGGACAGCGCTCGCAGAACGACTCGGCTTCCGTGCGGAGCTCCTCCGTCTGGATGCGTCCGCCGCGCGTGTCAATGAAAAAGCAGGATACGCCCGTGGCAAGACGGAAGGCCTTGGCGGCGCGTTTCATGTCGGGGGGGAGCGCTTCGGCGGGATGTGACATGCGGTGGTTTCCTTTCCGCACGGCGTGCGGGTTTGTGTGCGAACCGGATGACTGGCACCATTATATCATCCCCGTGCCGGACATGGTTCGTGCGGGCTTTGCACTTTTCCCCCCGAATGGACCCGAAAGGTAAAAATCGTTCAAAGCCGCTTGAATGAAGGGTTGCAGCGCCCGCGCAACTGGTCCGCTTTTTACCATTGATGCAAAAACCGTCATAGCATGCGGGGAGGCCGGCTTGCTACAATGAGCCCATGGAAGCGGTGATCCGACCGGTTTCGCCGCATTCGCCACGACAGTCCGAGCGGGCATCGCAGCCCGAACGATGGAGGTGCTCCCATGAACATGAGCCAGTGGGTGGACGGCATGATCGCCGCTCCCGTCAAGAAGCCCTTTCCCGTGCTGTCCTTTCCGGGACTCGCCCTGACCGGCGCGAGGGTCATCGAGGCCGTCACAGACGGCGAGAAGCAGGCTGCCGGCGTGAAGGCGGTCGCGACGCGATATCCGGGCATGGCGGGCGCCGTCACGTTCATGGATCTTTCGGTCGAGGCGGAGGCCTTCGGCAGCAAGGTCCGCTTTGTGGAAGACGAGGTGCCGACCGTCATCGGCCGAGTCGTGTGCTCCGAAGCGGATGCCTTGGCGCTGCCCGTTCCCGAAGTGGGTGCGGGCCGCACCGGCGAATGCCTTCGCGCCGTGAGGCGGGCAAGGGAGGCAATCACCGACCGGCCTGTCTTTGCAGGTCTCATCGGTCCCTATTCCCTGACCGGCCGGCTCATGGACATGACCGAGCTGATGGTCAACATGACCGAGGAGCCGGAGATGGTACATGCGGTGCTCGAAAAAGCCGTCCGTTTCCTGACGGCGTATGCCGAGGCCTTCAAGGCAGCCGGCGCGGATGGCATCCTGATGGCCGAACCCGCCGCGGGCCTCATTTCGCCCGCGCAGGCGCAGGCGTTCTCGATGTCGTATGTCAAGCAAATCGTCGAGGCCGTGCAGACGGACGATTTCGCGGTCATCCTCCACAATTGCGGCAACACGGTCGGCATGGTGCGCCACATGGCCGACACCGGCGCCAGGGGGCTGCATTTCGGCAATGCGGTCGACATGCGCCTCATCCTGCCCCAGGTGCCTGCGGGCGTGCTGGCGTTCGGCAACCTCGATCCGGCGCGCGTGCTCAAGAACGGCACCGTGGAAGCCGTTCGGGCGGGGGTCGCCGAGCTGCGCCGCATCGGCGAGTCATACCCGAACTTCGTGCCTTCCTCCGGCTGCGACATACCGCCCGGAACACCGCTGGAGAACGTGGATGCCTTTTTCGAGGCCGCGCTGGCTCCGTGAGCCAGGTCGCGTTACATGCGCATAAGGGAGTGTCTCCGCACGAGGAGGCACTCCCTTTCGCGCTTACGGTATTCCGGGTGCCGGACAACGGAAGATGAGCGAAGAAAAGAGCCTGCTCGATGCCGTCAAACGGATCGCGCAGGCTCCTTCGTTCTATGCCGTGAGTCAGCCGCAGAAGGAGGCGGCCACCTCGGCGGCCGTGGCGGCGTCGGGGGTGTAGCGGTCGGCGCGGATCTTCTCGCAGAAGCTGTCCGTGACCGGCGCACCGCCGATCATGATCTTGACGCGGTCCCGGATGCCGGCGCGTTCCGCTTCCTCGACGACGTTGGCCATTTCGGTCATCGTCGTTGTCAGCAGCGCGGAGCAGGCAATGATGTTGGCCCCTTCGGCAATGGCGCTTTCGACGAACCGCTTCGCGGAGACGTCGACGCCCAGGTCCACAACCTGCAGGCCGTTGCCCTCCATCATCATGCGGACCAGATTCTTGCCGATGTCGTGCAGGTCGCCTGCAACCGTACCGATGACGACCTTGCCCTTGGGCTTGACGTTTCCGGCGACGAGCAGCGGCTTGAGCAGCTCGGTGCCCGCATTCATGGCGCGTGCGGCGATCAGGACGTCCGGCACGTAGACTTCGTTGTTCTTGAACTTGTTGCCGATGATGCCCATGCCGTGGAGCAGGCCCTCGTTGAGGATCTGTTCGACCGGGATGCCTTCGTCGATGGCCTTCTGGACCAGTTCCTTCACCAGCTTCGCCTTGCCCGCCTGCAACTGGGCGGAGATGTCTGACAGAATCTGCACGGTGATTCCTCCTCGTGCCGGCCTTGCCGGCGGACTCTGGACACATGGCGTGCCCGACAATCCTATTCTATCCCCGGGGGGAGGAAGGCAATAGCACGGTTTTTGGATTCCTTTGCACATTTTCCATCAGATGCGGGCGGAATACGGTTCCGGCATGTCGGGTCGGCTCACGGCTCCTGTTCCATCGCAGCACGCGCCTTCGCGACCACGGGGGAGAGTGCGGCGGCGATCAGGATGCCGCCGGCAAACTGCAGCAGGTTCATGGGCACCGAGAACGTTGCCGGAAGCATGCCGTATCCCATCAGGAAGGCTTCCGTCAGGAAATAGCCGATGATCATGCACATGCCCCCTGCCGACATGCCGATCAGGGCGCGGAAGGAGAAGGCACCTTTCGCCTCGCGG
>JAEXRM010000178.1 GCA_023440865.1 Bacillota bacterium | reverse complement strand
CTCGTAGAGCGCGGCATCGAAATTGGCCATGGCGGCCAGATAGACGATGGAGGAATACCCCGACCACTTCCAGACGTTTGCCGCGATGAGGATGGCCTTCCAGTACTTTTTCTCGGCATACCAGCGGATGGGTTCGAGTCCGAAGCTCTCGCGCAGGCCGTTGAAGACGCCGATATCGGTGGCAAACAGGCCGTAGATGATGACGCCGACGACAACCCAGGACAGGAAGTAGGGGAAGAACATCATCGACTGGGTCAGTTTCCGGAACGCCTTGTTCTTGGCCTCATTGAGCGCGATGGCGATCGATATCGGGAACACCAGGCCGAGGATGATGCCGAAGAAGTTGATGACCAGCGTGTTGTACGTGGCCTTCCAGGCCATGCTGCCCTTCTGGAAGAAAAACTTGAAGTTCTCCAGTCCCACGAACTCGCTGCCGAAGATGCCGTCGACGACATTGAAGTGCGTGAACGCCATCCAGACGCCGGCAAACGGCACATAACAAAACATGATCAGCAGCACGGCCGCCGGAACGCACATCAGGTACAGCAGGCCGTTGGCGCGCATTTCCTTGCCGAACTCCGACATCCTGCGCTTCTCTCCTGCCGCGGCCAATCGGGTATTCTCCACACTCATGCCGGCACCTCCGGATCTTCAAGAGGGTAGTAGCCCTCCGGATAATAGGTTTTCCAGATATCACGCATCCATGGACGCGGCTCCAGATCCAGCTCGACATGGCCGAGCGGCACGAAGCCGTCCCCGTCCGGCGGGCCGAGTCCTATGTCGCCGATGGCCAGCCGATACCCCGACGCGGCGATCGAAACGACATATCGTCCCGGTTGTACCGCCGGAAGCCGGAGCATGCGGTTCGTGGTGTCGTCCCCTTCGAGGAACCGGCCGATGTCTTCCGCCAGCGGTATCACATGGCTGGCCTGTCCGTTCGAGATGCGTAACCGGATCGGATGGGCGCCGTAAACCGGCGAGGTGCCGGAGGAGACCCACCACAGGCGCACCGGCAGCAGCCCGCCGGCCGTCGCCTCCCGGGCCCATGCGATCTTGCGCAGCTCCACCCGGCTGCCGAAGCCGGACATGCCGCAGCACGCGGCCGCATGCCACCGGACCGCCTCCTGCCGGACGTGTTCCACGAATTCCGGGGATGTGAACCGATCATGATCCGCCGCCCAATCCACGAACACCGGGCCCACGCGCCAGTGTGTCTGCAGCGATGCCTGCGCCAGGCGCCTTCCCGTCTCCGCAAGCGGCTCCCCCCCCACCCGGATGACCAGCGCGAACGGCATGCCGGATGCCCGTGCACGCGCCAGCGCCTCCCGGTCATCGAGCACGACGGCGGCGCCGTCCCAAGCAACAGGCTGATACGCCGCAAGCCGCGGCGGACGGATTTTCACCGAACGGTAGCGTTCATGGTTTTCCAGAGAATACTTTCCCATTTCACTTCCCCGCTTCATGCCAGGCGGCGCACACGTGCGGCCGCCGTTCATCCAGATGCGTGTCCACCGTTTTCCGGAACCGTTCGATGTCTGATACCCGGATGTATGGCATGTCGCCGATTCGGTCGACCTCCTCGCGCAGGATCACCATGCCGCCGGTGTGGAATCGGCCCCCGGCGCGCATGTACGCCAGCGCGGCCCGCTGCAGGCCCGTCCTGGGCTCAAAGACGGAAAGGTCGATCCGCTCGTTTCCGAACAGTTCCATCCGCAGCATGGCATCGTCGCGTTCCATCGGATACAGGTACATCTGCCGCTGCATCCTGACAATGTTCCGTTCCGCGTCCATGCACAGCGAAAGTCTCGGATCGTACAGCCACGATTCGCTCCAGAGGGCGCGCACCGGCCGCTCGGGCACATGCCTGTCGAAGAAGGCGAAGGCCTCCCGGGTCGAGGACAGCAGCTGCTCCGGTTCGTAACCCGGACCGGAGGGAATGTGGAAGCCCAGCGTCCAATCGCCCCGCCGCAATACGCACTCCCACTCCGAAAGCGGCAGCGTCACCGGTTCACGCTCGAGAAAGCCCATGGGATTGACCGGATGCGCCGTCACCGTCGACTCCGTCATGTGGCGGACGCTCAGGAAAGGCAGGGGGTCGACGTCGGCCGGATCGTCGGCGGTGCCGGTCTTGTCCGCAAGAGCAGCGGCCTCGCTCCCATGCATCGCGCCGGCAGGCTGGAATTGCCCGTCGCGCCGGAAGAGGCGCTCACCGTCATACAACCCCAGCACCTTACCGGTTGTGCGATTTCTCCAGAAGTCCACGTCGTCCTCATAGGGCGTCGTGATGTAGGAAAAGCGGCCGATCAGGAAGATGGAACCCGTGTAGAAGTTCAGATCCCAGGGGAAATCGGCAATGTCGTCACTTCCGGAAGCGAAGCGGCGCATCTGGGGACCGAGCGCCCGTTCCGCCACGGCCAGGTACGTTGCTTCGGGAATGCCCCGCGCCCGGCACATCGCGCGGGAGACCGGAATGCAGGCGAGGCACAGCAGCAGCGGATACAGCGGCGCATGCCGTTCCATCTGCGGAGGCGACGGATTGCGGAAGGTCTCCCCGTCGTACCGGTTGCGGTCGGTGCACAGGTCGAACGCCAGAAAGCGGGTGACCGTCCGCAGCGCCGCTTTGTCCGACAGCTGCGCCAGCGCCGCGAGCAGCGCGTCCACGCGTTCCTGCGGCAGCGAAAAGCGATGCGCGAGCGCCTCGACCGTTCCCGCAGGAAGGACGGCATCGTCGGGCAGGCCGGGAACGGTCCCACCCGATGCAAGCCATCGCCGGAACCGATCGCGAACACCGACGTCGGATGCATCTCCGGGAAGTCCGTCAAGGATCGCCTCATAAGCGTTCATGCAATCACGACCTCCCCCAGTTCATAAAATCCGTCCGCACCGCGGTTTGGAAGCGGCAGCGCCAGCGTGCCGGGCGCGACCGTGCCGGTCGTGATGGCGACCGACAACCGGTATGATCCTGCAGCCAGCGATGCCGGCAGCACGAAAGCATCCCTGACCAGCGTGTCCTCCTCCGGCATCCAGGCCGTGATGTCGCAGGCGCTCTCCAGCAGCCGTCCATCGATGCGGAACACCAGCGGATAGCGGTGGTAGATCGGCGCGACGCCGGAATTGACCCACAGCGTTTCGATCGTGAGCGCCCCCCCTGCCCTGGCAACCGCGTCCCACCGCGCGCACCGCAGCTCGAACCGATAGCCCATGCGTCGCAGCCACCGCTCCACCTCCGGCTTCCATGCCTCCGGCACGGTCGTGCCCTTGCCATTGTAGGAGGAGATGTGCCAACGGAGCGATTCGTCGATGATATAGCCGATGTCCCAGCCGTTGCGGTACCAGTCCTCCATGTGCCAGCAGGCCTCGAAGAGCACCGGACCCCTGCGCCATGCGTCCTTCATGCCGAAGTTCACGATGTTCTGGGGATAGAAGTCGAGCATGTGGCTCCACTCCGTGCCATGGAATCCGCCCATGTCGCCCAGGCAGTCCACACGGAAGCCGACGGGCTTGTCATGGGAACGGATCAGCTCGAGCGAGATCGGGTCGTGCAGCAGCGCGCAGACGGGGGTTTCGCGGAAGTTGTCCAGATAGGCCGAAACGATGGTGCGGACGACCTCCGGCTCGAGCAGCTCCGTGCCGCCCCCCTCGCCCCAGGCGCCAACGATTGCAAGATCCACCGAGGAAATGAGCGGATGGCCGTCGTACCGCCTGGCGAACGCCGTGATGAAGGCGGTCCAGCAGGGAACATACCGCGATGTCACCGGATCCACCTGCCAGAACGGGAACTCCGGCCGTTCGGGGCATTCGGCGCGAAGCCATGCGGGCACGTCGTCATCTCCCAACGCATACGGGGACAGCCTCACCACGCTGACACAGCCGCGTTGGTGCGCCTCCTCGAGCCGCCTGTCGAGCACCGACCAGTCGCAGGCGCCCTCCACCCGCTCGATATCGCGCCAGCGGATGCCGACGAAGGCGACCCGCGAGTCCGGATGGTTCCAGACATGGGTGGATCCCGCGATGCGGTAGGGTTCGACCGCCTCGCCGTGGACCGTGCGGATGCCCTGCGACGCATCGGAAAGGGCCGTGGCCTCCACAAAGCCGATATGCGGATTGTAGAGCACGTCACCGGTGATCTCCGGGTAAACGGCCGTCACCGCCTGTGTGAACGGCGGCTCCCCGCCAATCGGTGCACGCGCGGCGTTCGACAGGGAAAGGCTTTTTACCGTCTCCGTGTCAGTCAGTTCATGTGCCGCCATGTGCGCCTCCCCCTTCGGATGTCCAGCCTGCCTGACGTTCCGGCGCAAACAGGCTGCAGTGGGTCCTTTTGAAATAGTCCATCCACTCATGCAGATCGGGCTCGGTGCTGTCCAAACGGCCCGCGAGGCATGGGATGCAGTCGAAATGACCAATGCCGCGCCCGCGCAGGCGAAGATTGAGTGCGATCACGTCCGGCTCCAGTGGTGAGCCGCAATCCTGGCAGGATGCCATGGTGTCCCCCTCGGGATGATTGCGTAACAGATATGCCGTTTGTGTTACGTATCGTTACGTTGTTTTGTTTGTTTTGTTACATTGAATGTATCATAGCATCCCCCTAATGTAAAGGCACTTCCGAAGAAAAATGGCACGCAGGAATCTTGACACAAAAACAGGCATGACGTATGATTGGCACAGGAATATTGTTACGTTTGTTACGTCGCGATCTCCGGCCACATTCCCACCTCATCCATACGCATTCCGACGCATCCCGACATGTTCCCGCCGCTTGCCGAAACATGCGGCACACAACAGCGCAACAGACAGATTGTGATCAAACAGGCATGTTTGAGCGCGAAACCCATCCGGGAGGAACAACAATCATGAGCAGCATCCGCGAGGTCGCAAGGGTTGCCGGCGTCTCCACCGCAACCGTTTCCAGGGTCCTGAACGACGACAGGACCTACAAGATGACGGACGAAACGCGCCGCCGCGTCAGGTCCGCCGCCGAATCACTCGGCTATGCGATTCCCCGCAAGGATGCATCCGGCGGCATCAAGATCGGCTGCGTGCTGTGCGTGACAAAGGACAAATACGAGGATCCATTCTACATGTCGATCCTCTCCGGCATCGAAGAGCAGCTGTCGCAGGAGGGACTCTCGCTGACCTTCCTGAAGACCTTCATGGAACTTGAGGACGAAGCGGTCCTCGCCAACACCCTTTCCACCGGCATTACAGGCGTCATTCTCATGGAAGCGCTCAATGACCACATCTACGGCTACCTGCGCCCCCGGGTTCCCTACCTGGTCGGCATCGACACCCAGCGCGAGGAGATCGACAACATCGGCTATGACCATTACCGCGTATCGGGCATGATGACCCGCCATCTCATCGAGAAGGGCCACACGCGGATCGCCTATACCGGAGGCAGCGGAGAAACCGGCAACATCCGCTGCTCCAAAAGGTTCCAGGGTTTCTCCAACACCATGGCCATCCACGATCTGCCCGTGCGGCCGGAATGGGTCATGGACTGCCGCTGGGATGAGGAGCTGTGCATCGAGCAGGTCAAACAGCTGGTCCGCCAGCCCGACCGTCCCACAGCCATCTTCGCCGCCAGCGATATCGTCGCGATGGCGACGCTGTCCGCGCTGTACAGCCAGAAGGTGCGCGTGCCAGACGAAATGGCGGTCATCGGCCTCTCGGACATCGACATGGCCAAATACTCCAATCCGCCGCTGACAACGATCCGCATCCCCACCCGGGAAATCGGCATGGTCGCCGTCAAGACCCTGCTCGCCCGCATCCAGGGAGACACCTCTCTCCCCCGGGGCATCACCCTGCCCGGAACACTCGTGGTGCGCGATTCCACATGATGCCGGGGGCGGATGACCCGCAGCGGCGGCACAAGCGTGTCGTCGCATGGCGGTCATCTAGCGCCCATGCCTCCGCACCGGCATGGAAAAGGAGCATCTCCATGGGTGATGTGTCGCCCGCCGTAGGGTCAGGCGAAACATCGCGATGGGAGATGCTCCTTATTTCTGGGTACCTGTCAGGCTCGATGCGTCGGGAACCGGGACCGATCACTCCAGCACGCCGGCGAGCTCCTTCAGGGTGTCGATGATGGCGATGTGCTGCGGGCAGTGCCCCTCGCAAACGCCGCAGGCGATGCAGTCCGAGGCCTTGCCGCCCTTGCCCATCACCCAGTTGTAGTGCCCCTTTGCGCCAACCGCATTGCCATAGACCTTGTAGTTGTTGAAGGCCTCGAACGCGCCGGGAATGTTGATTTTTTGCGGGCAGTCATCCACACAGTATTTGCAGGCCGTGCAGGGGACGGTGGGGATCTCGGCGTTCTTGCGCACCACAGTCTCAACCGCGGTCCGTTCCATCGGCTCAAGCGGCTTGAACGGCGAGAAGGTGGCGAGGTTGTCCTGCATCTGTTCCATGTTGGACATGCCTGAAAGCACCGTCACGATGCCCTCGAGGGATGCGCAGTAGCGAAGCGCCCAGGAAGCCATCGAATGATCCGGATGCACCGCCTTGAAGATCGCCTGCGCATCAGGCGTCAGGCCCGCCAGGCTGCCGCCCTTGACCGGCTCCATGATGATGACGGGCTTGCCATGGCGGCGGGCCACTTCGTAGCAGGCACGCGCCTGCACGTCCTCGTCCTCCCAGTCCGCATAATTGATCTGCAGCTGCACGAACTCCATCTCGGGGTGTGCGGTCAGGATCTGGTCGAGCACATCGGCCTTGTCGTGGAACGAGAACCCGGCGTGGCGGATGAGCCCCTTGGCCTTCAGACCGACCACGTACCGCCACATGTCGAACTTGTCGAGATCTTCAATCCGCCCCTTGTCCAACGCGTGCAACAGATAGAAATCGAAGTAGCCGGCGCCGGTGCGGTCGAGCTGCACCTGGAACAGGCGGTCGAGGTCTTCAGGCTTCTTGACGTCCCAGACCGGCATTTTTGTCGCAAGCTGGAACGCGTCTCGCGGATAACGCTTGACAAGGGCCTCGCGCGCAGCCACCTCGGACTTGCCGCCATGATAGACATACGCGGTGTCGAAATACGTGAATCCCTGGGCCATGAAACGGTCAACCATCTCCTTGACCTGGTCGAGATCGATCTCACCGTTTGCCGAAGGCAGGCGCATCAGACCAAAACCGAGCTTTTTGATGTCGGATCCAAGATAATCGTTACCCATTGCTACCTCCCGTGCTTTTCCTTTTGTCAGCATACCCCCTGGAGTGGACTCCAAGTCAAGGGGAAATGCCGTTTGCCGTTCAAACGCCGGCTGACATGGCCAGAAAGTCCTGGTAATTGCGTTGGAGCAGCGCCGGCGTATCGAGCCCATAGGGGCATTTGGCCGCACACAGGCCGCACCGGGTGCATTGTTCCACCTGGCGCATCATAGCGCGTCCCGATTCCCCGAGCAGAATCCCGGTGGGCGCGCGGCGCAGCAGCAACGTGGCGCGGGCGCACATGCTGATCTGGATGCCCTGCGGGCAGGGCATGCAATAGCCGCATCCCCTGCAGAAGTCGCCCTGCAGTGCCGCGCGGTCCGCTTCAATGGCCGTCATGAGGGCATCATCCAGTTGCGGCGTCTCCCGGATGCAGGCAAGGAACTCATCGAGCTCGCGTTCCCGCTGGATACCCCAGATCGGCACCACATGCGGAAATTGCGTCAACCAGGCACAAGCCGCCCGCGCCTGCGTGATCAGACCGCCGGAGAGGGCCTTCATCGCGATGAAACCCATCCCCTTCTCCCGGCATCGCTGTGCAAGGGCGATCTCCGCATCCGTCGACAGATAACTCATGGGAAACTGCAGCGTGGCGTACAAGCCGGATTCGACCGCTTCCGCCGCCACATCCTGCCGGTGGTTCGTGATGCCGATGAACCGGATCATCCCCTTGTCACGGGCTTCGAGCATGGCCTCGTACAAACCGCTGCCGTCACCGGGTCGTGGACAGACGGGCAGGTTGTGGAACTGGTACAGGTCGATGTAATCGGTCCCAAGCAGGCGCAGGCTGGTCTCGAGGTGCTCGCGGAAGGTCGCCGCATCGCGGGCTCCCGTCTTGGTGGCGATCACGACCCGGTCGCGCATGCCGGCGAAGGCCGCCCCGAGCTTTTCCTCGCTGTCCGTGTAGCCGCGCGCCGTATCAAAGAAGTTCATGCCGCCGTCAAACGCCTTGCGGAGCAAGTGTACGGCCTCCTGTCGTGAAACGCGCTGGATGGGCAGCGCGCCGAAGCCGTTCTGCTCCACCCCGATGCCTGTACTGCCCAGATGGATGCGGGC
This sequence comes from Bacillota bacterium, assembly GCA_023440865.1. GTDB lineage: Bacteria > Bacillota > Clostridia > DSM-8532 > DSM-8532 > JAEWSN01. The sequence goes on along the minus strand of JAEXRM010000178.1, from coordinate 12,476 downwards.
CATGTTCCCTCCTCATGTCAAATGCCGATGAATCCGGGCATGCCGGTGTGCCCGGCAGCGCGGAACGCTGCCCCGCCATGCCGCCGCCGCCTCGCAGGGCGCGGCCGCGTGGCACACGCTACTTTGCGGTGGCCACGGTACCCTCGCGATGGCGGAGCTGCTTGCCGTAGTGCTCGATCTTCCAGTCTAGCCGGGCGAGTGTCTGCCGCATCTCCTCCAGGCGCTCGACCAGCTGCCTGCGCTGTTCGACCAGCAGGTCCATGCGGGCCTCGGCCGTGCTGTCACCCTGCCGGGATAGAGCGACATATTCGATCAGGGCATCGATGCCGATCCCGGCCCCCCGCATGCACTTGATGAACTCGACCCAGCGGCAGTCCTCGTCGGTGAAGTCGCGGATGCCGCTCTTGCTGCGGTTCACGCCCGGCAGCAGCCCGATGCGCTCATAATAGCGGAGCGTATCGGTGGACATGTCATACTTTCTGCCAACCTCTGCAATGGTCACCCCATCACCTCCCCTCACAGTAGAACACATGAAGTATACTCCAAGTCAAGAGGGTTCGGACATATCGTTCGGATTTCCCATGCCCGCTTCGTGCCGCCATGCAGCATCCTGCGCCGCCTAAAGCAACCCGCGCCGCCGGGGTGCGCGCACGCGTCCCGTCAATCCGGCCTGCGCCAATGTGCAAGGCTGTCCCGGGCAGCCGCCATCGCAGCCACCACCTGATCGCACCACCGGTCGAAATCCTCATCGGGAACCTGGCATTCCGGGTGCGAAAGAACATGCCGGACCGTTTGCCCGATGCCCTCGTCGAACCGTGTCGTGGCAACATAGCCGGGAACCAGCCGTTTGAGCTTGCGGTTGTCGAACACGACCGAATGGGCCTTGTCGCCAAGCAAACTCCCCTCGAGGTCGAGGTCGCTGACACGGGCAAGGAAGTCGGAAGGCACGTGGCATGGCAGAAACGGAACACCGAGCTTTTGTGCGATGATGGCGTGGATGGCATTCCAGGACAGCGTTTCGTCGGAGGTGATGTGTACGGTTTCTCCCAGCGCGTGCGGGTTTCCGAGCAGTCCGACGAAGCCCTTGGCAAAGTCGCTGTTGTGGGTCAGCGTCCAAAGCGAGGTGCCGTCGCCATGCACGATGACCGGCTTGCCGTCCAGCATCCGGCGGATGACCTGCCAGGGCCCGTTGCGTCCATGGACGGCAAGCGGGAGGTACCGTTCGTCATAGGTGTGGCTGGGCCGGACGATGGTCACGGGGAATCCATGCGTACGGTACAGGTCCATCAGCAGGGCCTCGCATGCGATCTTGTTCCTTGCATACAGCCAATGGGGGTTGGCCAGGGGGGTCGACTCGTCGATGCGGAAGTCGGACGGCGGTTTTTGGTACACCGACGCCGAACTGATGAACACGAACTGGCGGGTGCGGTTCCGGAACAACCGGAAGTCGCGTTCCAGATGCGCGGGTTCGAAGGCGATGAAGTCGACGACCGCATCAAACTGAAGATCCTCCAGTTTGGCCATGACATCGGCTTCGTCACGGATGTCGGCCCGTATCGACAGGGCGCCATCGGGTGCGGATGCGCGGGTTTCGCCGGTATCCGCGCGCCCCCGGTGGAGCAGATGGACCTGGTGGTCTCCCTCCGCAAGCAGGCGGCGGGTGACCGCCGCGCTGATGATGCCGGTTCCGCCGATGAGCAGGATGCGCATGATGGGGCCTCCCTTCTGCGGCTTACCGCACCGGCTTGATGTTCAGGTTCACCCCAAGCGTGTCCTCGCTGTCGACAATCGTCCAGCTGCTGCCCGGATAATAGCCGATCGTCCGCATCGCGTAGCCTTCGGCCGACAGCTCGTCGATGATCGCATCGCGTTTGTCACCCACCTCGAACCCGATGTGGTGCACGCCGTTGCCATGCCTGTCAAGGAACTCCTGGAACGTGCTGGCCCCCTCGACCGGCTCATGGATTTCAAGAACGAAGCCGGGCATCTCGATGTTGCAGACCTTCAGCTCGCACGTTTCGGGGCGGCCGCGGTACTGGTAGTCCCCGCCGCCTTCGAGACGGATCTTCCGGATCTCGGGCATCGGAATGCCCAGCAGACCGGCCCATTGACGCACCGCCGTCTCGATGTCGCAGACGACGATGCAGATTTGGATGAAACCGTTGCGGTCAACCGGTGTGTTCATGCTGACTCCTTCCGCCGGCGAGCAGCCGGCCCTTCGGACATCGGATATCACGAGAGTTCAACGCGGGAATCTGGCAGGGAGCGGCACGCCGATCGGAAAGGGAACGGCACGCGGACCGGAAAGGGAACGGCATGCGGATCGATTCAACAACGGGTTCGGGCGTCGGTTCAGTCCTTTTCACGATAGCTGACGAACGCAAACTGGCTGCTGTCCGGCGACCAGGAGTTGACGTTGATTGTCCCCTGTCCGCCATACAGGGTGCACAGGGTCTCCACGGCTCCGCCCTCCGCCTGCATCAGGCGCAGTTCCACATCCAGGTTGGGCAGATGCTCCTCCGGCTTGAGGTCCTCCTTGCGGTAGGCGATCATCACGACCAGCCGGCCGTCGGGCGACACATGCGGGAACCAGGTGTTCCACGCCGGGTCGAAGGTCATCTGGCGCTGGCCGCCGCCATCGGCATCCATGCGCCATGCCTGCATCAGGCCCGAGCGCGAGGAGTTGAACCAGATGTGGCAGCCGGACGGATCGTACTCAGGCCCGTCATCCAGACCCGGTGTGCAGGTCAGGCGGGTCTCCGCCCCCCCCTCGACCGGAATGGTGTAGATGTCGTACGCACCGCCGCGTTCCGCACAGTATGCCCGCGTTGTGCCGTCCGGCGACCAGCCGTGCAGGTAGCTCGGTCCGGCCTGCGTGACGAGGACCGGTTTGCCGCCGTTGACGGGCAGCGTGTAGATGCGCGACTTGCCATCCTCGGCCGCGTGGCTGATGGCCATCCGCTTGCCGTCCGGAGACAGGACATGGTCGTTGTTGCAGCGGATGGCGAAATCGCTTGGAATCTCCTGAGCTGCTTTCGTCGCCAGATCGAGCCGATACATGCGGCCGTCGCGGTTGTAGAACAGCGATTTGCCGTCGCCGGACCAGTTCGGTGCCTCGATGACATTGTCGAACTCGCAAACGGTGCGGCGCGTGCGTGTCGGGATGTCGAAAATCTCCAGCACCGATGTGTTGTTGCGGATCCACGGGTTTGTTCGCTTCTGCGCCTGCATGTTGCCTCCTTGCGGGTCAAGCGCGTTCGGACGCGCGTGACGCGTTGCACTTCAGCAGCATCCTATCACAATAAACACGTGTTTTCAACGACGGATCAAACTGAAGGTTGTTTCGAACGATTTGACACATCCGCTGTCGGTAAAAATAAAAAACAAGAGGTAATCAATGAGCCCTCCCGCGTATTGACGAGAGAACACCCGCCACAATTACGGACACGTGTTCACCGTCGGCGGATCACTCTCCCAGCGTCCTCGGATACACCTCTATACTGGCATTGGCCACTGCGTCAAGATGGGACGCCACATCGTCATAATCCACAACACCACGCATTGCCCCGTCGATCACCTCTCCGATGGTTGCGTTCCGCCGATCGCCGACCATCAGGTTGGTCGGATACAGCCATCGTGCCATTTCGTACCCGGGCAGCACCTTCGTGCACTCCACATGACTGGTGTCGCCGATCTGTTCATATGCTTCCCGGATCCCCTTCATGGGAACTCCCTCAAAGAATGACTCCACCAGAGACGCTTCCAACCCCATCGGCAGGGTAGGAATGGTCATCCCTTCGGTTCGGGCGAAATCGATGCGTCTCCCGAAGCCTTCCTCCGACCAGGCGGACATGAATCGTGCAAAGGCATAGGCAGCCTGGGGATGATCCGTCGCATGGGATAGAAAGAGGAAATCGGGCACAATGCAGGCCCTGTCTCCTGGAATGCCTGCAAAGGCGATCTCATCCGGCAACTTGCTCCAGGCGTCCATCGCCCATGTTCCATCGAACTTGAGCGCGACGGAGCCCGCAGTCCATGCTTCCCACTCCCCCGCTGCAATCCGGACGCGTTCCGCTTCCGGCAGCGTCGCGTAACAGCAGCCCTCCTGATTGAGGCGCCTGGCTGTTTCCACACCATCACGGAAGAATGAGGATTGAAGATGGAAGCGGCCCCCGTCCCACGAGAACCAGCCGAAGCGGGGATTGGCGGCAGCAGGATACCACTCGGCTATCTGGGATGCATCGGCAAGCCCGACTCGTCCCGCAGCCGGGTTGTTCACCGCGCGAACCGCCTTGAGGAAGGCGGCGACGGATCCGCCCACCTGCGGAGCTTCGACGCCCGCTTCTTCGAACCGGTCCAGGTTGCAAAAATAGCCGAACAGATGCATGGCGGAAGGCACCGCCACAATTCGCCCCCTTGCCGTGGCGGCATCCCTGAGCACTGTCGGCACGGCATTCCATTCCGAGTCGGCGGCGACCAGTTCATCAAGATCATGGCACCAGCCGTTCCGCTCGACCTCCGGCGTACCCGCGAACATGAACACGTCAGGCAGGGTTCCGGCAGCGGCATCCTTTGCCATGGCGGCATTGTAGTCGGCGACATACCGTTCATCGATCTCGATCCGGATATCGGGATAACGCTCCATGAAGGCGCGCACCATCCGGCGCTCCATGCCGTCCGATTCCACATCACCCAGATTCCACGCCGCGTACCGGATGACGATCGGCTGCTTGCGAGCCCCGCATCCGTCAAGCGCGAGAACGAGTACAAGCACAAGACACAACATGCATGCACTGTACCGGATGTCAGCAACCTTCATGCCAATCTCCTCCGGTCAGTCCGGGTACTTTTCCACAATCTCGAGCACGGTGTCCATGTTCCGAAGCAGATGCGCCACAACATCCGGGGCAAACTGCGTCCCGCAGTGCGCCCTCATGTAGCCAACCGCATCATCGAAGGGCCATTTCTCCTTGTAGCAGCGCTTCGACAGCAACGCATCGAACACATCCGCCACCGCAACGATCTCACATTCCTTCGGAATGTCCCCGCCCCGCTTCCCATCAGGGTAACCCTGCCCGTCAAAACGCTCATGATGGCTTCGGGCAATGGTCGCGGCGGTTCTCAGCAGCGGCAGTTTCGAGTCCTTGAAAATGTTGTGTCCAATCAGCGTGTGCGTCTTCATGATTTCAAATTCCGCCGCATCCAGACGCCCCGGTTTGAGAAGGATGGCGTCCGATATGCCCACCTTCCCGACATCATGCATCACACTGGCCAGCTCGATGGTGTCCACGATTTCCTGATGCAGCCCCAGTGACTCCGCAAGCAGTTTCGATATCTTCGACACGCGCCGCAGGTGGTTGGCCGTCGAGTCGCAACGGTTCTCCACAATCTCGCCAATGCGGTAGATGATCTCGTTCTGCGTTTCACTCACATTCATATTGAGCATGAAGTTGTCGATGGCAAGGGAAAAATTGGTCAGAAACAGCTTGATCAGATCCAGATTCTCCGTGTTGTCCCGCGTCTCCAGGATGATGATGTTCTTGATGAAGCGGTCCTGGTTCTGCTTGAAGATGCCGAGGTAATCGCCCTGACGAACCACCAGCTCGTCTTCGGGACTCTCATTGATGATGGACAGAAGCTTCTGCACATCGGGCGCGCTTTGTTCCAAACGGAACGGCTCTCCGATCATGGCCTCGTACTTGCCGGTTCCCGCGAGTATCTTCGCCGTGTCGAGAATCTGGATCATCGCCATGCCGTCGGGCACATGATGTTCTTCACGCACATAGAAAGAATCCATGTCGGCATCGTAAAGCGAAATGACCTGAACCAGCATGCCGTTGAGGAACTCCGTGAAGGAATGGTACCGGAACAGATCCTGAGAGGCGGAGATCACGCGGTGCAGCCCTTCCTTGTGCCGGTTGAGGGCCTTGATGTTCCGATGGGCGCGCAGGCAGACATGCATCGTGCTGATCAGCTTCATGACGGTGAGCTCGGTCTTGGACTTGTAGTCGTCGATCTCATACTCGACGATGACCTTCTCCTCCGGCGCCATGCCGGGTTGGCCGGTCCGAAGGATGATGCGCGTTTCGTTGTTGTGCAGCTCCTCGCGGAGGTACCGAACGACCTTGAGTCCCGAGTCCGCCTCCTCCATCACCACATCCAGCAGGATGATGGCGACGCCGCTTTCACGCGCCATCAGTTCCATCGTTTCACGGCCGGAGTAGGTATCGATGAAATCGAGCGCGGCGCCGTCGATGCGAAACCCTTTCAGAACGAGTTTCGTCATCTTGTGGATTTCCTCGTCATCATCGGCGATGACAACCTTGTATAGGTTCTTCGGCTTCTGGACCGGGGATTCGCCACTCTCCAGAAAATCGAGCGAAAGGGCATCCACGTCCAGTTTCCCCTTGTGCTGTTCAGTCATCCGTCTGGTCCTCCTTGACAGGTACGACGATCTCAAAACGGGTTCCCGCCTGTTCACCGGTCAGCACAGCGATGGTGCCCCCGAGTTTCTTCGTCACCAGATTGTACACGACGCTCAAACCAAGGCCGCTCCCACCCATATCCCGCTTTGTCGTGAAATAGGGCTTGAAGATGTTCTTTTGGGCATCCTCCCCGATGCCGCATCCATCATCTGCATAAACAAGCACAAATCTGTCCGCATCCTTGCGGGCTTCAATGAGGATATGCCCCTGCTCCTGTTCCTTGAACGCATGGATCAGCGAGTTCATGATGAAATTGGTCAGAATCTGGGCAAGCGCACCGGGATGGCTGCGAATCTGCAGCGCTTCGTCACAACGGATTTCCACCTCGTGGCGATACCGTTTCGTTTCATGTGCCAGACTGAGCAATATGCCTTCAATGTAGGGCCGCACCCGGAAACGCTCCAGCGTGTCAGCACTCTGGTCCACGGCGATGCGTTTGAAGCTCTGGATGATGCGGCTGCCGCGCTCGAGGTTGAACTGCAGCATGTCCAGACTCTCCGACATGCCGTCCATATAGGCGACAAGGTCCTGCTTGGTGAAGCGCCCCGCCATCAAGGCATCACGGCTTTCCTGATTGATCTTCTGCATGTAGGAGGCGGTCGTCACACCGATGCCGAGCGGGGTGTTGATCTCATGGGCGACCCCGGCGACAAGCCCCCCCAGCGCAACCATCTTCTCATCCTCGTCGAGCCGCTGCTGATGGGCGCGCAGCGCCTGCGCCATCAGGTCGATGTTGCCGGCGAGTTCGCCCAACTCGTCCTGACGGGACGCGTCGATCCGCACATCCAGATTGCCTTGCGCGATCATCGCCATATCCTGCTCGATTTTCAGCACGGGCCGGAGCACATGGCGGTTGATCAGCCTGAACGTGACATACATGCTCAGCGTGATCAACAAGGCAAAGAGCAGCCCGAGGACGGCCAGCGTCTGAAAATCGGTCTGTTTCTGGAATACGATGACGGACCATGGTTCCGATGCGCCCGGCAAGGCAATGGGCTGATATGCGCATACGACGATGCGGTTTCCTTCCCGGAACTGATACGTCTGGCTCCGGTTCTGCAGGGCCTCGGTGATGATACGCTTCATGGCCTTGGACACATTGATCTTCTCCACCCGGGTGATGACCTGGCCGTCCTGGTCCAGGGCATAACGCATGTGACTGTCAAGCTGCACCGTTCTACGCGTGTAGTCGATATAGTTGATGTACTCGCCGGGTCGATTGTCACTTCCCGCCAGTGCATTCCCCTTGTCATCGAGCACCAGATAGGAGATGTCGTCCTCCCAGTATTGTCCAGTCGCCTGTCGAATCGTTTCCAGGGTAAAGTCCGCGCCAAACACGCCCATGCTGCCGTCCGGCATGCGAAGGGGCAGGAAGATGGACGATACGAGCTCGTTGTTGAACACCGAAATGTACGCCTCGCTGACAAATCCCTCCGGCTGCGCCATCATGCGCCGGAACCACCAGCGGTCCGACCGGTTGGCCAGCTTGCCGCTCGAACGAATGGTTTGCATGCCATCGGCGCCCTGCGCGTAGAAAAGAAGAAAATGGGGCATGCGGCGACGGGATTCGATCAGGACGGCGCCACCTGCCGCAGTGCCTCCCGCAACGCGCGGGTCATCCGCCAGCAGTTCGGCAGCATACCAGGCACCCTCCATGAAGGAGGATACGTTCGTGGCGATTGATTTTGCCAATGCCTCGGTCGTATAGCCGGTCTTCTGCTGCAGCTGCCCGTAGATGAGCAGCAGGTTGGCGCCTTGCTGTACTGCGAAGGGGATGGAAATCATGACGATGACGACCAGCATGATGCGGAACCGGATGGAACTGAAGAAGCGTACCTTCATGCAGCCTCCATGATGCGTGTCGCGCACGGAAAGACGGAACATTCAGTTAACCGGCATTATATCACACCTGTTCGGGTTGATACAGGATGATCTGGGTACAGGAGCCGCATGAAGCGCCATGATCCTGCATGATCACCTGTACGTATTGGCAGAATCCACGTCCGTGACGATGCCGTGACAAGCGGCGGCGCCGCAGCGCAGCTGCCGCTTGGGCCATGCTTCATACCCGACTGACTTGATTCTTCCCGGGAGAGGCAGGGAGCAGGGCGAACGGCAGCAGGGCGAAGCGATAGCGGATGAACAGAACCGCTGTCAGCGCCAGGAGAACAGCCGAGCCGCAAAGCGATGCGATCTGCAGGGTGGCGTACGCACCGTTGAATCCCGACGGCGATTTCAGGTACTGGTAGATTCCGAAATACGCCCAGGCGACCGGAAGCGGGAACACGGCATTGCGGATCTTCAGGAGAACGACGGACAGCAGCGCGATGGCGACAATCAGCATGATGACGCCCCACGTCTCCTGAGACAGGCCAAAGCCGTCCCATCCCAGCTTGATCAGCGCCGCAGCAACATTCACAACGGTCGCGATGAACAACCACCCCGCATACAGACCGAAACTCAACGGCAACAGCCAGCGCCTGCCCTCATTGATGGCAAGGAGCTTCCCGCCAATGAGGGCCAACACAACCACAAACCCAAGGATGAACAGCGAAGATATTTCTACCAGGACAAAGGAGAAAGACACGATCCAGACAGCGTTCAGACCGCAGGAAATCCAAAAGAGAACGGAGATCTGATCAACCGCTTTTTGATAATACGGGTCATGCCTCCTGGCGATCATGACAATCACAGAGATCAGCAGCAGCAGGTAGATGATGCTCCATATGCCGAATGTTGCCGAACTTGGCGTGATGAGGGTGACGTACATGTCGGAGATCTGCTTTTGCGTCAACCCGTTGATCAAGCCGAGAGCACCCAGCGTGTTGATTGCCAGCGTCACGATCAGAAGCACGGCATTGAGCCAGGCCTTCTTCATTGTGTCCATCCGCGATCCTCCTTGTCATTCGACCCATATATGCCTGATACCCATAACCCAGGCTTGAAACGCTGGTTGAAACGACATGGAAGGATGAAGAAGAAGCGGTGCGCCGCGAAAGGGATTGTTTTAGGCAATCATGGAAATCGAGCTACTTGACTGGTTTGACAATCCGCACATCATCGTTGACCGTCCAATGTGCCGAGGGACTTGTCATCCGGTATTCCACTCCGGCGACAACATCCTTGTGGTTTTCAACATACAGGAAATAAAAAGACCCTGACCCATCATGGAAGGCGACAGAACCTCCGTTCGCTTGCGCGCGGATATCCGGGTACCCCTCTGCCACAAAAACAAAGTCCCCCCCCACTTTCTCAATCCTTTCATTCATTTGCTTGTCCAACCTCACGGGATCCCATTCATCAATGGAGATGAAGCATATTGCGGGATTGTAGAACATATTGATATTGTCGGAAATCACTTTCCGCACATACGCGGTTGCTTCCTGTGGGAGCTCTCCCGACCAGAACGCCTCAATGATGGTCGTATTGCTGTAAAAATCATCAATCGTCACAGAAGGAGGCTCTGTTTCTTTTGTTTGAGGTTCGGAATCCAGAGCGACGCCTTCGCTTGTCTGCGCGTTCGGGGCGGACGGTTCCTGCGTGAGATTGTTCGGCTCAACCGCATCAGGCGCATGCGTCGGAAGAACGTCCGTGTTCCCATAGCCTTCCGTTGTCAGATCCAATGCCGACGCATCCTCATCATCCCCGGTGGCTTTTTGGCTCGCTTGAAACAGATCCCTCAGTCCGGCGACATTTGATTGATAAGCGACGGCGATGGCAGCCATCACCATCACACAAACGATCGCAATAGCAACATAACGCGGAAGCCGGGGCATTTTACGGGCCGCATCGCCAGTATCACGCATCATCGACACAGTCGCTGTCCGCACCTTGTCACGCGCCTCCGCACCGGCATGGAGCAGATCAACCAGTTCTCTTTGAAGGTCGTCGATTGTTTGATACCGAGCGTCAGGGTGAAACGCGGTGCATTTGTCGACGATGTCGCTGATTCTCTCCGAACAAGCGCTGTTGATGGATGATACCCTTCTGATACCATAACTGACCCGCTCCGGCTTCTGGCCCGTGAGCAGAAAGGCCAGGGTGGCGCCGAGTCCGTACACATCTGTTCGCGCATCCGTTTGCGCGTATCCATACTGTTCCGGCGCCGCGTATCCCTCCGTTCCGATGTATACGGTATCGGTCGAAGCTGCCGCATTGTGCGTCCGAATCGATTCCGTATCAATGAGTTTCACTTCCCCGTCCGGAGCGACAACAATGTTGTCTGGCTTGACATCGCGAAACACCAGTGGCGGGGACATGTGATGCAGCCATGAAAGCGCATCGCACAGCGATATGCCCAATTGAACCGCCGCCTCTTCAGGCAACGGGCCTTGACTTCCCACCATTTCCGAGAGCGTGAAACCGTCGACATACTCACGAATCACATATACATACCGGGTAGAATGAAACACATCGAGGATCCTGGGTAAGCTGCCGTTTTCAGGATTCTTCAGCAAGAAAACATCCAGCGCGTTCGCATCACCCTTCGGGATTGCCTTGAGCACGAACCGCCTGCCCGTATCGATGTCAAACAATGAAAAAACATGGCTCTGCACCCCTTCGTGCAGCCTTCTGCCAAGCGTGTACTTTTCAAGTATTGCCTTGCCTGAATCCGATGTTAGCAAATCGTACTCAACACTGTTTACAAAGAGCTGGCGATTGTCGGACATGAGACCTCCCCACCCATGCATCACCCGTATTGACTGAGCAAGCACGTATCGATTACCCTTAGTATAATGCTGTTGAAGGTTCCAGCCAAATGATCAACGGCAAGAGTACCCGCCGACAAGGGGCATGAAATGGATGACAAAAAGGCCAACACAGAGAAACTGAACTCGCTCCTGTCACAGTCCCATACGATTGATGCATACCTGAACCAGATTTCAGACATGCTTGTCAACGAACCCTTCGGCATGTATGTCTCCAGACTGGCCATCGAGCGGAACATTTCGATCCCCCAATTATGCCGCCGGAGCGCGCTGAACGAGTCTTACACCTACCAGGTGCTCAAGGGGGCCCGCAATCCGGGTCGTGACAAGACAATCCAGCTCGCCGTCGGCCTGGGCCTCGATGTCGAAGGCACGAACAAGCTGTTGCGTGCTGGCGGCAAGAGTGAATTGTACTGCCGAAACAAGCGGGATGCCATCATCATTTTCTCCATCAACAACAAAATGGACATGCTTGCAGTCAATGAGTTGCTGGATTCCCAAAATGTCCCCGTGCTGGGTGACGAGGGATGACTGTCCGTTGACGGCCATGCAGAGAGACTAGCAGTCCATTCGGCTTGGATCAGCGGCTTTTCACCCTTGCATGAGAAAACACAACCGCGTACAGATACAAAAGGTGCTCCGCACGACAGCCGGAGCACCCTTTGTTCGATACCCTGTTCTTACTTCTCCTGCATCAGGCCACCCTTGACCATGAAGTTCTTCACAATCTGAGCGGATTCTGCGAAGGTGATGGTGCCATTCGGGTTGATGTTGCCGTTGGAGCCATTGATGAGGCCTGCACCAACCGTATCCTTGACGCCCTCGACGGCCCATGCCTGAACCTTGGAGAAGTCTGCGAACTTGGTTGCGCGGGTCTTGTCGCTTGCCTTCATGCCGATGACCTTCATGGCGCGGGCGGCGATAACCATGGCTTCCTGGCGGGTGATGGTTGCGTCAGCCTTGTAGGTGTTGTTGCCATAGCCGGTGATGATGCCACGCTGTACGGCGATGGTCAGTGCGTCACGGTAGGCAATGCTTCCCTTGTCGGTGATGGCAACCGGGTTGGTGATGCCGGAGCGGTAGAGGCCGAGACCCTTGAGGATGTAGGTCAGGTACTCGCCACGGGTGATGGCCTTGCCCGGGACAAAGGCGGTGGGGTCAGCGATAATCAGTCGGTTTGCCAGCGCATTGACTGCAACGCTGGCCCAGTGATTGATGACGCTTGCGACTGTCACCTTCTTGTTGACAACCGTGTAGGCCGAGTTGGTCATCGACTTGATGC
>JAEXRM010000153.1 GCA_023440865.1 Bacillota bacterium | reverse complement strand
GGTCAGGGCGCCGTACTCCTCGAACGCCACGTCGTTGTTGTAGCCGGAAAAGGCGTTGGCGCTGCCGACGAGCAGATTCGTGTTGCTCAGCAGCAGCGGGGCGCCGGCCGTGGTTGCCAGTGTGAGTCCCATCTTCAGGTTCTGGTACTCCGTGCCGGATTCGATGCCGTCCGTCTTGTCGATCAGGGTCGTGATGAAGCCTTCCGGATCGGTCGGAACACCGCCTGCGCCGAGCCCGTCCACCGTCGGCGCGGGGTCGCCCACGGTGGCGCCGCCCAGCCGCATCACCGCTCCGTCGTGATACGTCTTGAACTCCAGCGGCACCGTCGTGTTCCGCCCCTTGTTCATCGTAAAGTAGAAACCGACGGATTCGATCGGCATCGTCTTCTGCACGCCGGCACGCCAGCCTGCCGCCGGCTCCGTGACCCTGTGGATGCCCACGCCGGCGTACACCGTCGGCACCTTCCAGCGCAGCAGGATCTTCGGACCGGTTCCGCTGACCACCTTGCTTGCCGGTGCTGCGACCGGGTTCCCGTCCGCGTCCTCGAGCAGGGGGGTGCTTTCCACCAGCGTGTTCGCCGACTGGTCGAACGACTCCGCCTGGAAGGTCATGCCCGACAGGACGAATGGTGCGGCGGTGCCGGTCTGGTTGGTCCCTGCGGCGTCCGAGAAGACATCGATCCGCACGTCATGGATGTGGTCGGATTCGAGCGGCAGGCGCAGCACAACGACCTTCTGCCCGTTCTCCGTGACATAGCGGTACTGGGGATTCGGCACACCGGGCGCGTCCGGTGTCGTCTGGCTGTAGGGGCCCGCCAGGGAACCGTCCGCCTTGTGCCACTCATACCGGATGAGTCCCGGCTGGTCCGCCGCGGGCCAGTACAGCTCGTGGGCCAGATCCGCCGCAACATAACGGTACCGCACCGACAGGGCCGTGACCGCCGCGCGGACAGGCAGGCAGGCCGTCGGGACCAGCCAGACCGTCAGCAGGATGGCGGCAAGCAGCATGGACAGGCGGGACATCCCCCGGTGGGGGCGTTTTCGCAGGGAAGGACCGGTTCCCGTTCCACGGCCGGCTGACTGGGTTGCTTCACGGGCAAAACGCACGGTCATGCGCAAACTCCTCCATCAGGCCGCATCCCGCCAGGCTGGCGTCGATCGGCGGCGCACGCCGTCTGCCGGACCCCGCGCAGCGCGGCGCCCCGGGCGGACAGGATGCCAAACAGGCGCAGCAAGCGCCTTCACGTTGTATATCGGCCGAACGGGAGTGGGGGTTGAGTGACGGTTTTGTTACAAAGGGGATGGGCGGGGGAATTGCTTCGGCGGCGTCCTCGTCGCGCCGATACAGGATTCCGGCAATACGCGGCTTCAGCCGGCGCTCCTGCGGAATGCCGCCTGCGCAAATGCCCCCGCCCCGGTCATGTGGGGTTGATCGGAATGCACTGCTCACAACATGAAAGAAGAGCAATCACTCGGGCAGGTCGGCGAGCATTTCGAGCGCTTCTGCGACGGCCGGCAGGACGGCGTCGAGCGGTACGGTCCGGCGGATGCGCTTGTCGCGGGAGGAGAGTTCCACCTCCCCGCGCTCGAGGTTGCGTTTGCTGACGACGAGGCGGACCGGCACGCCGAGCAGGTCCGCGTCCGCGAACTGAACCCCGGCGGTACAGCCCCGGTCGTCGAATACAACCTCGAAACGGGAGGAAAGCGCTTCATACAGGGAAGTGGCGGCATCGCGGCACAAGGGCGTATCGGCGTTGAGCAGGCACAGGTGCACCTGCCAGGGTGCGACGGCGACGGGCCATGCCGGGCCGAAGTCGTCGTGGTGCGCCTCGACGAGGCAGGCCACCAGCCTTCCGACGCCGATGCCGTAGCAACCCATGACGGGATGGTGGCGGTTCCCGTCCGCATCGGTGTACATCATCCCCATCCGTCGCGTGTACTGGTCGCCCAGCTGGAAGATGTTCCCGACCTCGATGCCGCGGATCAGCGCCAGGGGGGCGTCGCAATGCGGGCAGGCGTCGCCTTCCCGTGCCGCAGACACGTCGACATACGACACGCCGGCAAAATCGCGCGGCATGCTGACCCCGGTCATGTGATGGTCGGCCTCGTTTGCGCCGCAGATGAGGTTGCGCCCGTCACGCAGCGAGGCGTCGAACAGCAGGTCGAACGCATCCGGAGCGAGCCCGACAGGCCCCGTGAAGCCCAGACACAGGCCCGATTGCCTGTCCTCGCCCCACGGCGCGACCTGCGCGCCGACAAGGCGGCGCAGCTTGGCCTCGTTGACCTGCAGGTCGCCGCGCAGGAAGACGATCACGGGCCTGTCATGTCCCGCCGCCTCGAATACGGCCGCCTTGAGCAGTCGTGACGTCGGAACGGAGAAAAAGGCCGCCAGCGAGGCGATGTCGGTGATGTCCGGCGTCAGGACGCTTTGCAGCGGTTCTTCCTTCAGTTCGGCCGGCGCATGGACGGTCGATGCCACCTCGAGGTTCGCCCGATAGCCGCATTGTGCGCATACCAGCAGGGAATCCTCCCCGGCCTCGGCGGGCAGCATGAACTCGTGGGCCACCTTCCCGCCCATCATGCCGGTGTCGGCGGAGACGGACAGGACCTGCCCGAGACCGATACGGCGGAAAACGCGGTGATAGGCCGCCGCCATCTCCCAGTACTGCCGTTCGAGATCCGCCTGCGTGGTGTGGAATGAGTACGCGTCCTTCATCGTGAACTCGCGCACGCGGATCAGGCCCGCACGGGAGCGCGGCTCGTCGCGGAACTTCGTCTGGATCTGGAAGATCCGCACAGGGTATTTCGCGTGGGAGGCCGCGTCATGGCGCGCCAGATGCACCGCCGCCTCCTCGTGCGTCATGCCCAGCAGCATGTCGTGCCCGGTGCGGTCCCGCATGCGCATCAGCTCCGGACCGACCTCGTCCCACCGGCCGGATTCCCGCCACAGGTCGGCCGGCATCACGACAGGCAGCAGCACCTCCTGGAACCCCGCCGCCTCCATCTCCTCGCGCAGGATGCGCTCGATGCGGGCGGCCACGCGTCTCCCCGGCGTCAGCAGCGACCAGATGCCGTTCGCCACCTGCCGGACATACCCGCCGCGTATCAGAAAGCGGTGGCTCGCGAACACCGCGTCTCCCGGATTCTCCTTCTGCCTCTCCCCCAACAAGCCGCTCATGCGCATCGCATGTCACCTCCCGCGTCACCGCCATCCATCCCAACCAGTATACACAACCCGGGCCGGGCATTGCACATCCGCCCGCACAACCGTATCATGAAGACATGGACGATCACATGCTGGAACTTGCGAACCGCGAATGCCTCCTCATACCGGACGACGGCGGGAACCGCTCCTACGGATGCGACCAGGAGTGGTACGCCTCGCAATGGAAGCGTCAGGCAGGCTGTGGCCCGAATGTCGCGACGAACCTGCTGGTTTACCTCGCCTGCGCCGGCCGCATCGACCTGCCGTTCGCAATCGGGACGAAGGCCGCCTGCATGCGGCTGATGGATGCCGTGTGGGATCACGTGACCCCCACGATGATGGGCGTGCATACAACACGGCATTTCGCGAAGGGGTTGCTTGCCTTCTCCAGGCAACACGGTCTCGCGCTGCGGTTCGAGAGCCTCGAGGTACGGCGCGCGCGCGCGCGCAGGCCCAACGCCGCCACTGTGGCGGCCTTCGTGGCGGAGGGGCTCCGGCGCGATGCCCCGGTCGCCTTCCTCAACCTGCACAACGGGACGATCGCCCCACTCGAGGCATGGCACTGGGTGACCGTCGTCGGCATGCGGCAGGCAGGCCCCGATGACGCTCGGTTGTCCATCTTCGACGGAGATGCGGCCTTCGAGGTTGATCTGGCCGCATGGCTCGCAAGCACGCGGATGGGCGGCGGCTTCGTCCGGCTGGCCCGGCCGGCATGAGCTTCGTCCGGCTGGCCCGGCCGGCATGATATGATATAATGATTCGGCGATTTCCCGTGCCACCCGGATCCGTTCGGGCACCGCAGGATCCGGAAGGAGAACCCATGCATTTCGAAGCCATCAAGGACGTCCTGCTGTCGGACACCCTCATCCCCGACCTGTTCCTGAGCGACTGCCTGCCGTCCCTGCCGGCGGATGCGGTCAAGCTCTACCTCTACTGCGTCTTTCTGGCGAAGTATGGCAAGACCGGGGAACCCGAGGAGCTGGCGGCCCGCCTCGAGATGGATGCGGACACGGTCAAGGCCTGCTTTCTGCGGCTTGAGCAGGAAAAGCTGCTGTTGCGCACCAAGACGGGCTTTTCGCTGCCCGACCTCAAGGAGCGCGAAATCAACCGCCTGTACCGCAAGCGCACCGACTCGCAGCCCGAGGAGGCGATTGCGAACAGCGCCGCGAACATCCGGCGCATCCAGTCCGTGGACGCCATCAACCGCATGTTCTTCCAAGGGCTGATGTCTCCCTCCTGGTATACGGCCATCGACCATTGGTTCAACGATTTCCAGTTCGATGACGACGTGATGTTTGCGCTGCTCAAGTACTGCCACGACATGGGCAAGCTCGGCTTGAACTATGTGCGGCGTGTCGCCGAAAGCTGGCATCTCGAGGGCATCCGCACCAGCTGGGATCTCGAGCACCACATGGAGCAGCGTGAAAAGCTGCAGGCCGCCAAAAAGCGCATCGCGCGGCTGCTCGGGCGCACCTACGCCCTCACCGAGCCCGAGGAACGCTATGTGAAGCAGTGGCTCGGCGAATGGGGGTTCGGCCTCGACATCGTCGAGCTGGCTGTCGAGAAGACAACCAGCCGTCCCAACGCGAACTTCGATTACCTCAACGGCATCCTCAAGAGCTGGCATGACGCCGGCTTCAAGACAACCGACGAGATCCGCGCGAATGATGTGAAACCGCGCCGGCCCAGACCCGCGGGGGTTTCGCAGTCAGGCGCGGCCGTCCCGCGCCGCGACAACTTCACGCAGCGCGAATACGACGACGATTTCTTCGACCAGATCGCGGACGCCGCCGTCCGACGTGTGCTGACCCCCGAAGGGGACAAACCCTGAGCGGGAACGAAACCTGAGCAAGCACGAACATGGTGAAGGGCGCCAAACCTTGGGCTTGTCGCGAGGGACCGGCCGATCGGCGGCACAGGCGCGGAATCGGCCGCAAGGGGACACGCATCGGCAGGATGGGAAAGGCAGGCATGACGCATGACGGGGTTGAGCCGTGAAATCGCCCAGATATACGAGCAGCGCCGCGACAAGGCGGTCCGTGACCGCGACCTCCGTCAGGCGGAGGCGTTCCGCCGCATTCCCGCGCTTGCCGACATCAATGCGGAGATCGGCATGCTCGGCGTGCGGGCCGCACGCAGCGTGTTGCGGGATGAAGCGTCGGAGACGGCCGCCTGCATGGCGCGTCTGGAAAGCGCTAAGACCCGCCGTCTCACCTTGCTCGCCCAGGCCGGCTATCCCGCAGACTGGCTGGAACCCCGCTGGCAATGCCCGCTGTGCCAGGACACCGGGTACACGGTGCAGGCCGAGGGAACCGTCACGGCCACGCCCTGCGCCTGCAGCCGCCAGCTTGTGCTGGACAAGCTGTACCGTTCCTCCAACATCGCACAGGATCCCGACATCGGCTTCGACCGCTATGCCGAACGGTATTATCCGCTGGAGGCCTCCAAGCAGAGATACGGGGTCGAGGGCTCCGTCCGGGTGTACATGAACGCGGTGCGCGACCGACTGTTGCGATTCTGCGAAACCTTTGGCGCCGAGGGCAACCGTTCGGTGTACCTGTACGGTCCGACCGGCACGGGCAAGACCTTTCTGGCCAAATGCACCGGCAAGCGGCTGCTCGACGCGGGCCGCACCGTGCTGTACCTGTCGGCGCCCGCCCTGTTCGAGGCCGCCCGCGCCGCCAAGTTTGCCGACGCCGACCAGCCGGACGCGCTGACTGCCTACCGGCGCATCCAGGATGTCAACCTGCTGATCCTGGACGATCTGGGTACGGAGCCCGCCAGCGACTCGCGGTACGCAGACCTGCTGACGCTGCTCGAGGAGCGCGAACGTCCGGCACGGGAGCCCAGGCGCACCCTCATCGCATCGAACATGGACCTGCGCCAGCTCAAGACCGCATACAACGAACGCGTCTATTCACGGATCGCCGGCGGATTCGACATGCTTCCCTTCGCCGGGGACGACATCCGCATGCTGAAACGGCGTGAGATGCTGTAACGCCGCGAGGCCCGCCGGCAAGCCGCGCACCGGACGAGAAGTTCGCCGCACGCCGGAAGACCGGCGTGCCGCATGTCGCGAGACATGCGGCACGCTTGTGTGTGCGTCTGGGTGTCAGGGAGAACCGCCAAGCGTCAATCGTTTCCGAAAAACCCGCCCAGCATGCCGCCCAGTCCGGAATTGATGGGGTTGTTGTGCGCCGTGTTGCCACCGCTGCCATAGGAGGCTGCGTGGATGCGGTTGGCAAGGCGCGAGAACGGGAGCGACTGCAGGAACACCGTGCCGGGGCCGGACACGGTGGCGAGGAAAAGTCCCTCCCCGCCAAACAGCGCGTTCTTGAAACCGCCGACGAACTGGATGTCATAACTGACACCCTGTGAAAAGCCCACAAGACAGCCGGTATCGACGCGCAACGTCTCGCCGGGCGCCAGGTCGCGGCGCAGGATGGTGCCGCCGGCATGCACGAACGCGAGGCCGTTGCCGGTCAGACGTTGCAGAATGAAGCCCTCTCCACCGAAAAGGCCGGCGCCGAGGCGCCTGGTGAAGGCAACCTCGATGTCGATGCCCGCCGCGCTGCACAGATAGGAATCCTTCTGGCAGATGAAGGTGCCGCCAAACAGGTTGAGGTCGAGCGGAATGATCTTGCCTGGATACGGTGCGGCAAACCCGGTGCGCTGCTTGCCCTGCGATGCGTTGTAAAAGGTGGTGATCATGAAGCTTTCGCCCGTGATCATGCGTTTGAAGCCTCCGAAGATGCCTCCCCCGCCCAGACCCGTATCCATTTGGATGCCCTGCTCCATATACAGCATGGCGCCGGCTTCGGCGCGAACGCCCTCGCCCGGATCGAGCTCGATTTCCACCAGCTGCATGTCGTCGCCAACAATCCGGTAATCAATCACATCTGCCATCATCCATCCTCCATTCACCGTAGGCGCGGCCCCCTGCGGACCATGCCGCGTCCGTCATGCGGAACCCGCCCCGGATGCATCACCGCGGCTGCGGCAGGAAACGGGGCATCCCCGACGTATCCGGTGTGTTCATACCCTGCCGTGATGAGCGTACGCAGCCATGGATACGCAGCACATGAAAAAAAGTCGGGGCGTCCAGGTGCATGGCGCCCGGAAAGATGGCATGGGCCCGTGGCTCAGCCGCCTGCGGAGGGGGAGGCGGCGGGATCGGCAGGAACCGTTTCCGTCGCAGCGGGCGTGGCGTCGGAGGGAACGGGCGTCGGCTCCGCACCGGTTCCGGTGTTCGGATCGGTTCCGGTCCCGTCGGATGCGCCGGGGGCCGATCCTTCCGTCGCGCCGTCAGCCGTCCCTCCGGTGGCCGCTTCCGTCGGCTGCGCCGCATCCGGTGAAGGCGTGGCGGTCGCGGCGGCCTCACCGCCTGTCGCCTCGGGCGAGGCCGAAGCCCCAGGGGCTGCGGGCGTCGGCTCGACGGACGGCTCGGGGGACGCCTGTGGCGCGGGAGACGCCTTGCCGCCCGCATTGTCCTTCCCACCCTTGGCGGAACCGGACCCGCCGGTGTAGTTGCTGTCCCTGACACCGCCCGCAAGCACAAGATGCGAGTGGCCTCCGATCTTCTGCATGTCTGTTTCCAGCGTGACGGGCGTGACCTGCAGCTTCGCCGCGACAAGCGTCTTGGCCAGCTGCGCGTACTTGCCGACCTTGACATCGCCGACGACGCTCGTTTCCACATATTCGGTATACCGGTTCGCCGTGCTGACGAGCCGGCCGATGTTGCCCACCGTCAGATGCTGGTCCAGGAACGCCTTGACGAAGAGATTCTGGTTCTCCTTGCGCCCCAGGTCGCCGATTTCAAAGTATTTGCCGTTTTCGTCGCGCCCCTTGCGGAACCGCACGAACCCCTCCGCGTCCGCACCATCGAGCAGCTGCGGGCCGGGGTCGAGGTCGATGTCCAGATCCTGGTACGGATCGTGGTAGTTCATGCCGTAGGGAACATCGATCTTCACACCGCCGAACTCGTCCACGATGCGGCGGAAGGCGTCGTGGTTGATGAACACGTAATCGTCGATCGACAGCGAGAACATCTCCTCGAGCAGATCGGCCGTAAAATCGTAGTCGGGCGTGCCGAACCTGGAATCGTCCTCACGGTACTTGATGAGCTTGCCGAGCTTGTGCGCGGCGTTGATCTTGCGCAGCGCCGGCTCGGAATTGATGCCCTTGATCTTCTTCGAGATCCGCGACACCGCCTCGTCGCTGTACTGGACGTACAGGTCGCGCGGCACGTTGATGAGGCGGATGCTCCCGTTGTCCGGATTCATGCTCGCGATGAGCAGGGTGTCGTACAGGTTGGCCTCGACGTCGCGCGCCATGACCAGCAGGTTGATGGCCGAAGGGGACACGATGGCCGGCATGTCGGGAACAGCGGCCAGAATCGGGAAGGGTTTGCGGTCCTTTTCCTCCGCGCGGGCGGCACGGATCGATTCCCCCTTGTCGTTCCGCTGCAGCAGGCCGGCAACCGCCTGCCCGACCGGCGTCTCCGCAATGGGGTCGGGCGCCCAGAAATAACGCCACACGCCATATGACAGCAGGATGCCGAACACAACACCCAGGATGGGCAGGATGCGCCGTTTCCCACGCCGCGGGCCGTCCGGCGGCACACCATCTCCCACCGGTCCGCCGGTGGGAACCCGCCCCGAACCGGTCATCCGGGGATCCCTTGATGGCTGATGCGCCTGACCTTCCCCCGCACGGACTGGATGCATGCCGCCATCCTGCCTGCGGTACCGCTCCCATCCGGCCTGTGGCGCCCCCTTGCGGTCATCCGCCGGGAGTGGCTGTCCGGCCTGGTTCCGATGTGGATTCCTTCCCAGCAGATCGTTCTGGACAAGGGAGGATTCCTGTCCGTTTCTCCTGTGCTGTGCGTTTCCCTTGCCTCGTCCCGATTCTGACATGAACAACCTCTCGTCTTCCCGCCGACCCTTGCCGGAACCCGTTCCGGTCCGTCGGTATGCCTTCTGCGCGCTGCGCCGCAAAAACGCCGGCGGATGCGCCGGCGCCATAGGGGCCATGTTTCATTTTATCACAGGCGGACAGGCAAAAAGGGAGAAAAATGACCGGTCCGGCGACTGCCCGCCATGCAATCCGACGAGACGGAACCGGATCCGGTTCACGGATGCGCCTCACCCATACGGAGCACTTCGGTCAGGAACACCTTCACCAGATGCGGATCGAACTGCTTGCCGGCCTCTCGCGCCAATTCTCCCCGAGCGGCATCATGGGTGGCGGGGATGCGGTAGATCCGGTCGCCCGTCATGGCCTCATATGCGTCCGCAATGGCGATGATCCGCGCCTCGAGCGGAATCGCCTCGCCCGATATCCCCTTGGGATACCCTTGCCCGTCCCAACGCTCATGGTGGGCCAGCACCGCCGGCGCCATGCCCGCCAGCTCCCCGACCGTGTTGAGGATGCGGTATCCCACCTCGGGGTGCCGGCGTACCTCAGCCCACTCATCGGCATCGAGGGCACCCCGTTTGTTGCCGAGGCCCTGCATGATGCCGATCTTGCCGATGTCGTGAAGCCGCCCGGCCCGTCCGATCTCATCGACCTGCGCGGCCGGCAGGCCGAGTGCCTTGGCCAGGGCGCCGCACCACCCGGAAACGAGCCGGGCATGCTCCGCCTCGCGGGTGTCGCGTTCCCACACGATGGCAAGCATCGCCTCGACGGCCTCGAGGCGGAACACCGGACTCTCCACCAGCTTGTTGCGGTACATGGTGTTTTCCGCCTGATTGAACACCTCCTGCAACGGAATGCCCGCATGGTGCTTGGTGCCGGCGCCGAATGATACGGACACGCGCAGCGGTCCCACGCGGCATGCAGCCGCAAGCCGCTGCATGCGCCCGATGACGGCCTCGGCCTGGGCGGCGTCGGTGTGCGGCAACAGCACGATGAACTCGTCCCCGCCCAGCCGGGCGAGCAGATCGTCGGATCGGCAGGCTTCCCTCATGATGCGGGCCGTCTCCGCCAGCATCGCGTCTCCCTGGAGATGGCCCATGGAATCGTTGATGAGCTTCAGCCCGTTGACATCGGCCATCAGCAGGGTGATCGGCAGGTTGCGCGGCACGTCGAGCCGCTCGGTCTCCTCCTCGAAGAACCGGCGGTTGAACAGGCCTGTCAGCGGATCATGATAGCTGAGGTATGCCAGTTTTTCCTGCATCGCCTCCCGCTCCCGCATTTCTTGACCGAGCCGCTCATGCGCCTGCCGGTTCTCCTCCAGCGCGGCGCGCAGCTCGCGGTTGCTCCGTGCGAGCGCATCCGCAGTCTCCGCCAGCTGCCGGGTGCGTTCCTCCACACGGTTCTCCAACTCGCGGTTGAGGTTGTCAACCGTCCGCTTTCCCTCCGCCACCTGCCGCAGCATTATGAACTCGCGCCACTCCTGGCGCTCCATGAACCAGACGGCCGTCATGCCGAACAGGTCGAGGGCAACAAACACAACCACCGTGTCAACCCTGACCGCATCCGGCATCCCCCGCACAAGCGCGTTCACGGCCAGAAGCCCCAACACAAGGAGCGCACCCGACAGGGCAGCCCATGCAAACCTGAGCCTGCACAGCGTGAAGATGAAGACCAGCGTGAAGAAGACCCCGTACTGATAGCCGTTGACACCTTGGGCGGATGCCATCGCGTGGATGAAGACAAGGCCTGTTCCGGCCAGCAGGGAATACCCCGCGATCAGTGGCTGGAAACGCCGTTGGAAGAACGGGGTCGGCCACAGGCGGAACATCAGGAGGTTGACGGGGAGGAACAGCCCGAACCGGATGAACAGGAAGAGGGGTGCCTGCGCAGGCAGCACGGTGACGTCGACAAGGGCGAAGGCGGCATAGACAAGCATGCCGAACCCCAGGACGAAGCGGACCTGGCGCAGCGAGCGATCCGTATGCCTGCGAGCGAAATCCTCCTCGAACCGCGGATCGGCTCCGGGCTTGAGCAGGCGCATGACGCCACCGTATGCCGCCGTTTGTACCGGATCGGTATGATCTTCCACAGGGTTCCGCTTCTCCACCTTCTCCACTCCGGATCAAACCGGGATGACGCTCCGCTCGCATGATCCTTCAGGGATCACCTCTCCCTTTTCTACCATGCGCAGGCGGGATGCAAACACGAAAAGCATGTCCACAGGATCTTTTGGCGCACGGATGCCTGAAAACGGGCTTCCCGGAGGGTTTTTGCGTTCGCCGGCGGTTTGAGGGCGCCGTTTGATGCAGAAAAACACCCTGCGCCTGCCTGTTGCGGCAACGGGAAGCGCAGCCTTCCGCGCAGCAGGAAACAACAAGAACGCGAGATGCGGTCTTCCATGAAATCGCATCGGAACAAGAAAGCGCAGCCGCCTTTCGGACGACTGCGCTTCGACTGGAGGTGCCACCCAGATTTGAACTGGGGAATGAGGGTTTTGCAGACCCTGGCCTTACCACTTGGCTATGGCACCGCGGAGGATTTGGGCGGAAGAACGGATCCGGGACACCGGATCCGTACCGCGTAATCCATTGTACAGGGGAAGTCCGCAATCCGTCAAGATGAAATGTGGCGGGCGGGATGTGTCGCGGCCCGCCGTTTCGGGTAATGCCCCGGTGACAACGTGCGCGCCGCAGGGCGTGCAGACCGTCCCCGTGTTCCGGCGTAACATGACAGAACCATCAAGCATTCCGGGAGGACATCATGACCGTTTCCGCATTCATCCGCCGCTTGTCGAGACGCATTGCCATACCGGTGTCCATCCTGCTGGTGTCGGTTCTCGCCGCCGGCTGCGGCTAGCTGTCCGGTGTCAAGGACTGGCAGAGCGACAACCTGGGTCTGCCCCGCACCTTCGAGGTGTATGATGACGCCGGCGCCAAGACCCTGACGGTCCATGGCACCAAGACGACCATCCACCAGGCGAAGGAGTTCGCGAAGAAAACGACGGCGGCCGACGGCCAGGTTTCCCTGGCCAACAGCGGCATCATGGAGATCACCGTCAACGGCAACCGCTGGCTGCATGCGGGTTCTTCGCTCATCGCCTACGAGGACGGACTGAAGAACCTCGTCAACGATTTCGACAACGCCAACGCGCTTGCCGCATCCACCCGCGGCGGAACCCTGCCCACCTGGGACCGCGACATCGCGGACTTCCGCAAGTTCTTCACCGGACTCGACATGGTCCTCATCGTCAAGAACCAGGCAGGACGCACCATCGGCGTGTTCGAGGGAACGGACGTCTACTACGAGCAGTCCGAGGTCGACAAGGCAACCAAGCTCTCCATTGACGGCAAACGGCTCCATATCTACCGGTGCGATTTCGAGTTCATGGAACGGGGCATACTGGGTGACTGATGCGCCGACGGATGCACCCGGCTTCCCCTGCACGCGCCACGGCGCACGGAGGCGACCATGTCGCGCAAGCTGCTGTTCATCCTCAATCCGCAATCCGGCCGTCGGGAATCGCGGGTCCGCCTGTTCGACCTGGTGGACCTGTTCTCGCGCCACCATTGCATCGTGACCGTCTGCCCCACCCGCATGCGCCAGGATGCGACACACTTCGTCCAGAAGCACGCGCATGCGTTCGACCTCGTTTTGTGCTGCGGCGGGGATGGCACGCTCAATGAGACCGTCACGGGGCTGATGTCGCTGTCGCATCGCCCCCCCCTGGGTTACATACCGGCCGGAACGACAAACGACATGGCCAACAGCCTGCGCCTGCCCCGCAACCTGCTCCGCGCCGCGGAAACGGTGCTGCAGGGACAGATCCGCCCGCACGACATCGGCACGTTCCACGACGGGTACTTCGTGTACGCCGCCGCCTTCGGCGCCTTCACCGAGGTGTCCTACGTCACGCCGCAACCCGCGAAGATCGCCCTCGGGCCGGTTGCCTATCTGCTCGAGGGCATCCGCCGCCTGCCGGACATCCGGCCATACCGCATGACGGTCGAACACGACGACATCGCCATCACGGGCGACTTCCTGTTCGGCGCCGTGACGAACACCCACTCCATTGCCGGCATCCGCAATCCCATGCCCGGCGAGGTGCATCTCGACGATGGCCTGTTCGAGGTGCTGCTGGTCCGCAATCCGACGACACCCCGGCAGCTGCGCCGCATCCTGTCCGATCTGGGCCGGCGCCGGTTTGACAACGAGAACATCCTGTTCTTCCAGACAGACCGCGTGCAGTTCGATTCCGAGAAGGCCGTCCCCTGGACCATCGACGGCGAGGATGGCGGCACGCACAGCCACACCGAGATCATGAACCTGCCCCGCAGCATCCAATTTTTGACCGGCAAGGGATGAGCCGGCGCGGGGCGAACCCGCAAACGCGCCACACATGCAGGAAGCGCCGTCCCGGAAACCGGTCGGCGCTTCTTGTGGAGCGGAATACGAGATTCGGACTCGCGACTTTCACCTTGGCAAGGTGACACTCTACCACTGAGTTAATTCCGCATATGCAACCTGTCGGACGACAGGTGTTGTGTCGAGTTCAGGGCTGTTCCGGACATGTGTCCGAAACAGCCCGTTTGGAGCGGAATACGAGATTCGAACTCGCGACTTTCACCTTGGCAAGGTGACACTCTACCACTGAGTTAATTCCGCATATGGTGCCCAGAGCCGGAATCGAACCAGCGACACGAGGATTTTCAGTCCTCTGCTCTACCGACTGAGCTATCTGGGCAAAATGGCGACCCGGAAGGGGCTCGAACCCTCGACCTCTAGCGTGACAGGCTAGCGTTCTAACCGACTGAACTACCGGGCCACTATTTGGTGGGAACAACAGGGCTCGAACCTGTGACATCCTGCTTGTAAGGCAGACGCTCTCCCAGCTGAGCTATGCTCCCGTGTTCCAGGACTTTTGCCCCGCATCTCGGCGGCGCTTAATCAGTATACGAGATCCCTTTTGCAAAGTCAACACTCTCCAAACAAAAATGAAAAAAAGTCCGCAACCCCTTCCACGAGCGGGATTCAGGCCTCAGCCGCTCACATTGCGGCGCGGAACCGAACCGCTCAGGCATCCGGGAAGTAGGTCAGCTTGGACACACGGATCACCCCCATCACCGGGTCGAGGCTCTGGGTGTAGCCGGACACGACACCCGTGTCAACCAGGATGCCGCGGATCGTGGCATCGCTGTAGCCCGGGGAGAACGGCACCGCGCGGACGGTGAGCTCGGTGCCGCGCCGCCCGACCACCGCAAGCAGGCTTTCCTCGAGCTCGGAGACGGAGCTGACGACGGAGCCGTTGCGGACAAACCAGTTTGCGGCCGTCGCGGTGCAGGCCGGCCATGCCGCGCGGTCCCAGGCGTGGTCGCGGGCCAGGTCGGTGTCGGTGACGTTGAAGTAGTTGTAGCGGAGCGTCTGTGTGCCGATCGGGTCGTCGAAGGTCACGTCGAGGTGGTACCAGGCGCCATCGATCCGCACCTGGTTCCAGGCGTGACCCGTCCACCCGGACGTGCCGCTCGCCTGCCCCTGCACGACGGCGCAGGGAACGCCCGCCACATCGCACAGGTACTGCATGGCGCGGGAATAGGCCCCGCACACGCCGGTTCCCAGGGACAGGGCCGCATATGCCTCTCCGGACAGCGTGCGGTTCGGATCATCGGACACCGGCAGCCAGCCGTACTGGTTTCGGTTCACCAGCCAGTCGTGGAGGAGCCGGACCTGGTCGTAACCGCCGGCCGCAGCGCCCAGGATGGACGGTGCAAGGCGCGCGGCGAGCCATCGGCCGGCGGCGTCCGCCGGCACCCTCCGCGCCACCACCAGGTTGTCGAGCAACGTGCGGGAACCGGATCCAACCGTTGCCGCAAGGGCGTTGCGCGACATCACCACCAGATCCGCGCGGCGCACGGGCGCATCCGGATCGGCAAGCACCAGGCTGTTCGCGTCGATGAGGCGCAGGGTCCTTGCCGTCGCCACCGCATCGCGGTATGCCGCCGCGCCATCGGCGCGCTGCAGCGCCCGCAGCAGGAAGGTGCAGTACTGACGTCCGGATAGCGGCTCCGCCGCACCGTACCGGTCGGCCGACACGCCGGTCGTCAACCCCTTCTGCCACAGCAGCGACACGGAGCCGGACGCCCAAGCGGGCACATCCGTGAACGGATGGGCGGTACCGGTCGCCGCATCGGACTTGAGCCCCAGCAGGCGGACCAGCATGACGGCCCCCTCGGCGCGCGTGGTGCCGCGGTACAGATCATAGCCCTTGTCGGTGCCCATGAACAGCGTGAGGGCATGCAGCTCGCCGGCCGCGGACTCCGCGGCGGCATCCGGGCCGGTGGTTGCGGAAGTCCCGGCGATCGTGGATGCGGTTGTGTTCGGGACGGCAAGCGCGCGGGCCGGAAGCGGCCCCGGCGAGGCGGCTGTGGCCGCAAGCAGGCAGGCCGCCCCCAGCGCGGCAAGTTTTCGTTTGTGCGTCCGAAACATCATGCGTTCAACCCCCATCGGGACCATTGTACATGGCACATGACCGCATGGCAATTTCAGGGACGTTACATTTGCAGTTTCCCGGCAGCTCCGATAAAATGAAGGGGCATGCGCGCGGCAGCCGGACAGCTCTCGCGCCGCACCGCAACCGTTGCCCCGACGCGTTCCGCCGCACGGCCAGTCAGGAGAAGGACATGCGCATCGACAGCCTCCGTCCCGGGCAGCCCATCAGGCTGACCACGAGCTCCGCATCCCTCCGGAATACTTATGACAGCCACATCCTGGCTGTGAGCGAAACCCGCCTCGACATCGCGACCCCCTCGCTCAAGGGGCTTTCCGTGCCATTGCCGGCCGGCGAAAAGCTGCAGCTGCAGGTGCAGACGCCCGATGGCGCCTGCCGGTTCGATACCGAAGTGGTCGGACGCGATCCGGCGCGCGGTTCCCTGTGTCTTCGATCGCCCTCCGTCATCACGGCCGTAACCGACGGGCCGGCAGACGGTTCACGCTGCAAGTTCACCGCCGTCACCAGCGGCAAGGGCGGCGTCGGCAAGACCAGCTTCACCATCAACTACGCCGTCGCGCTGGCGGAGCAGGGGCTGCGTGTGCTGCTCTTCGACGCCGACCTCGGCATGGCCAATGTCGACGTCCTCATCAAGGCCTCCTCGCGCTACGGCATCGTCGACGTGATGGACGGCGGCCGCAACATGCACGAGGTCATCACCCGCACGGACTACGGCTTCGACATCATCGCCGGCGGCAGCGGCATGGCCAAGCTCGGCGCCCTGTCGCCCACGCAGCTGCAGCGCATCACCGCCGGCTTCACCTGGCTCGCCTCCCAGTACGACCATGTGCTCATCGATACCGGGGCGGGCCTCTCCCGCAATGTCACCGCGTTCATCCACGCGGCCGACGAGACCATCGTCGTCACCACGCCGGAGCCGCACGCCATCACCGACGCCTACTCCATCGTCAAGGTCATCCTCGAGGAGGACCCGAAGCTGCGGCTCAAGCTGCTCATCAACAAGTGCGAATCGAACGCCGAAGGCGCCGATGTCATGAAACGGGTCTCGCGCGTCATCCGGAACTTCCTCGACTACACCATCACGCCCATCGGCTGCATGCCCGAATCCAAGGCTGTCGGCCGGTCCATCCGCGAGCAGGTGCCCTTCATGGCGTCGCGGCCCGAAAGCGACGTCGCCCGCTGCCTGCGGGGCATCGCCGAGACCGAATGCCGGTCGCGCCCGGTGGCGCAGCGGACGGGCGCAGAAGAAAAACGTCCGACGGAGACAGGCTTCGTCGGACGCTTCATGCGACTGCTTCACATGGCGTGATTCATGCGGCTTCCCCACATGGGCCATTCATGCGGCTTCCCCACATGGGCCATTCATGCGGCATGACGCACATGGCGTGATGCACATGGCATGACGCACATGGCATGACGCACATGGCGTGATGCGCATGGCGTGATGCGCATGGCGTGACGCGCATGGCGAGTTTCATCCCATGTCCACATCGGTGAGCTCGGCGACAAGCTCCGCCATCACACGATCCGCGTCCGCGTACGGCACCTGGCAGGTGCCGACCTTGCGGTGTCCGCCGCCGCCATACCGCAGCATCAGCGAGCCCACATCGGCCGTGCAGGAGCGGTTGAGCACGCTGTACCCCACGGCGATGGCCACGTTCTGCCTTGCCCGGCCGTCGACCAGCCAGACCGACACATTCCCACCGGGAAACAGGCTGTACAGCAGGAACCGGTTGCCTGTGTAGATGGGTTCGACGCCACGCAGGTCGGTGAGGATGACGTTGCCGGCAAGCCGGGTGTGCTCCGTGATCATGGCGCGGAACAGCGCGTCCTGCTCGCGGTAGAGCAGCACGCGTTCCCGCACGTCCGGCAGCGCGAGGATCTGGCTGATGTCCATGGTCCGGCAGGCTTCCATCAGCTGCTCCATCAGCTGGTAGTTGCTGATGCGGAAATTGCGGAACCGCCCCAGCCCCGTGCGCGGATCCATCATGAAGCCGAGCAGCACCCAGCCCTGCGGGTCGAGGATCTCCTCCGCCGTCAGGTTGCCCGAATCGACGCGGTCGACGCCCGCAAGCATCTCGCCGAACTGCGGGAACCGCTGCGCACCGCCATAATAGTCATAGATGATGTGGGCCGCCGACGGGGTGAGCCGGCTGTCCCCCTTGAAGCGGCCGGCAAGCGCATTGCGCTCGTGCTCGCTTGAATGGTGGTCGAACCACAGGCCGCAGCCCTCGACAAATGGGACATTGGCCAGCACGTCGTTCTCCCCGACCTCCACCAGGCCATCCTGCAGGTCCTTGGGATGGACGAATTTCCACTCGTCGATGACGCCCGCCTCCTTGAGCAGGGCTCCGCAGGCCAGTCCATCGAAATCCGAACGCGTGATCAGTCTCATAAGCACCTCGCAGGCATGCAGTATGGCGGTCGTGCCGTAAGGGGTGGCACGGCCCCGACGGAACGCGCCATCAGGGAATGGCGCGCGACGCGACAACGTCGGCACCGGTCCCGAGCACATCCGCTATCACGATTGTTCCCTCCGCCACCGGTGCCGAAACGGTGATCCCGTTGAGCAGGCGCACAATCTCGCGCAGTCTCTCCCGCGGCACCGGCCTGTTCGTGCGGACCGGAAGCAGCGGCCGGTCCCCGCCGCACAGGCGCACCGTCGTCGTGAGCGTCCGCACCGGGCGGGTCACCTCCGCCACCGCATGCGCATGCCCCCGCTTGCACAGGTTCCCGGAAACGCGGGTCACGCAACCGTTCTCGACATCGACCGTGAGGCCGCACCCGGTGGGGCAGACCGTACAGATCATCTCCATGACATCCTCCTCTCGCAGCCGGCCGCCAACCAATTCCTTGCCCATCCCGTCCGCCGGCAGGCCCGGTGCCGCGTTGAACCCGGCTCCGTCACAGCGAGCCCGTGGCATCCGGGCGCACGGCCCCCTGCGGACCCGTTTCAGCCGAGGGCCTCGCCCAGCTCCCGCAGGGACGGGAAAACCCAGGTGGGTTTGACGTCCGAGGACGCGATATCGGCCAATCCCGCCTCTCCCGTCAGCACCAGGATGCCCGAAGCGCCGTTGTTCACCCCGGTCGCCACATCGGTGTAGAGCCGGTCGCCAACGAAGGCGACGGTCTCCCGCCGTGCGCCGGTCCGTTCGAGAACGGCCTCCATGGTCTCCGCGAAGGGTTTGCCGAGGAAGCGCGGCTTCTTTCCGGTGGACGCCTCCACCAACGCGCACATCGCGCCGCAATCGGGAATGAAGCCGCCCTCAACCGGACAGTTCCAGTCAAGGTGCGTCGCAAGGAACTCGGCGCCCCCGCGGATGTGCCAGCAGGCCTGGGACAAGGCGTCATACTGCAGCGTGGTGTCGAACCCGACCATCACGATGTCCGCCCGGGGTGCGTCCATGGCCGGCGCCCACCCGGGAGCCGGTTCGATCAGACGAATGCCGGCCTCGCGGAACTGTGCGCGCAACGACGGCGTCCCCAGCAGGAACACCGTCTTCCCCGCCCGCTCCCGCAGCAGGAAGGAGACGGCCACGTCACCCGATGTCATCATCTGGCCGGGCTCGACCGCGATGCCCATCCGCGCCAGCTTGGCCAGGTAGTCGGCCGGCGACTTCGAGGAGTTGTTCGTGAAGAACAGGAACTGCCGCCCCTGGGCGTGCAGCTTGTCAAGAAAGCCGGCGGAGGTTTCGAGCAGGCTGTCTCCCAGGTAGAAGGTGCCATCCATGTCAAGGGCGAAGCAGCGGATGGCCGCGAGATCCGGCATCTCCGCCGGGGAGGCCGGCACGGCCGTACCCGCAGCGGGAGCAACGGCGCAGGCTTCCTCGGGAACGGCGGCCGGCGCGGCCGTTCCGGCGCCGGCACGGACTGCGGGCGCTGCGCCCGGCACGACATGCACGGCAAGTGCCGCGCCGGCGGGCACCCTCGCCAGCCACTCGGCCTTGAGCGGTACCGATTCCATTTCGCCCGGGGCGACGCGCATCTTTTTCATCGAGACAAGGACCGTGTCGCCCGCACGAACCTCCAGCACCACATGCCGCGCGGGCTCCGCGACGCGGAACAGCAGGCGGCTTTCCGGCTGCAGGCCGTCCATGCGGACGGAGCGGGGCAGCACGTAGCGCACGCCGGTTCCCGCAAGCACGGGGATCTCCGGTACGATCGCAGACCGCTCGAAATCCGCCACGCGGTCCGCAAGATCGGCCGCGTCCGCGGCCTGCGCGATGCCGCCGGCCTTGAGCCACGCCGCGGCGCAGCGGCCGGCCAGCCGCCCCTCCTCCGACACATGGTCGACCAGGTCGTGCACATGCACCACGTTGCCGCAGGCGAAGATGCCCGGTACGCCCGTCTGCATGTCCATCGACACGGAAGGGCCGCCCGTGACGGCATCGAGCGGCACGCCGGCCGCGCGCGAGAGCTCGTTCTCGGGGATGAGGCCGACCGACAGCAGCAGCGTGTCGCAGGTGACATCGAACTCGGTTCCGGGCACCGGCATGCGGTTTTCGTCCACCCGGGCGACGGTCACCCCGGCGAGGCGGTCGCGCCCATGGAGTCCGACCACCGTGTGCGAGAGCTTGAGCGGGATGCCGAAATCATCGAGGCACTGGACGATGTTGCGGGTCAGGCCGCCGGCGTAGGGCAGCACCTCGCACACCAGGGGCACCTCGGCACCCTCGAGCGTCAGGCGGCGCGCCATGATCAGCCCGATGTCGCCGGAGCCGAGGATCACCAAGCGCCGGCCCGGCAGGTAGCCCTCCATGTTGATGAACCGCTGGGCGCTGCCGGCCGTCATGATGCCGGCGGGGCGTGCACCGGGGATCGACAGGGCGCCTGCGGCCCGCTCGCGGCAGCCCATGGCCAGCACGACGGCGTCGGCCTCGAGCGTGAAATGCCCGTACCGGGAACTGATCGCGGTGATGCGCCGGTCACGGCCCAGATCGAGCACCATCGTGTCGGCGTAGATCGGTATGCCCCATTCGGATGCCTGCCGGATGAAGCGGGAAGCGTACTCGGGCCCTGTCAGCTCCTCGCCGAACAGGTGCAGCCCGAAGCCCGGATGGATGCACTGGCCGAGGATGCCGCCCGGTTCCCGCTCCCGCTCGAGGATGACGACGTCGGCGATGCCGTTCTTCTTCGCCTCGATGGCGGCCGCAAGCCCTGCGGGGCCGCCGCCGATGACGGCGAGGGAAACGCGTGCGGGCGGCGGGGTGTCGGGCGGGGTCCACAGCGGCGCGACCGACGCCGGCGCGGCCACTCGTCCGTTGATCGTTCCCGGCGCACCGGCGCCTGCAGCGGGCGCGTCGGCCGGCCGGGGCCGCCTCACCGGGCATGCCTCCGGTTTGGACGGGCCGGCCAGGATGTTCGAGCCGGTGCCGCGCTTGGTGACGGCGTCCGGTGAAATGCCGAGCTCGCGGGCCAGGATGTCCACGGCGCGCGGTGTGCAGAAGCCGCCCTGGCAGCGGCCCATGCCGGCGCGGGTGCGGCGCTTGAGTCCGTCGAGCGTGATGGCGCCGGCGGGGCGGCGGATCGCGTCGACGATCTCCGCCTCGGTGACGGTCTCGCAGCGGCAGACGATGTGCCCGAACCGGGGATCCGCCGCAACCGCGCGCGCCCGCTGCGCCGCATCCATTTCGGCAAACCGGCGGACCTTTTCGCGAAGCGGGTTCCAGTCCGGCCTCTCCGCCAGCGGCAGGCCGATGTCGCCCAGGCCCCGGCACACGGCCAGGGCGATGGCGGGGGCGGACGAGAGGCCGGGCGAATCGATGCCGGCCACATGGAAGAAGCCCTCGACATCCTGCGACGGGCCGATAAGGAAGTCGCCGCCGGCCGTCGCGGCACGCAGGCCGGCGAAGGAGCGGATGACCGCCCGCGTGTCCACGCCCGGAACGGAGCGGCGGGCGCCGACAGAGACCGCGCGCAGGCCGTCGAAGGTCGTCTCCGTGTCCTCCTTGTCCGGCACGTCCTGGGCATTCGGTCCCAGCAGCAGGTTCCCGTCGGCGGTGGGCGTCACGAGGATGCCCTTGCCCATGGGACCGGGGGTCTGGAACACGACCGAACGGACGGTCCGTCCCAGCGTCTTGTCAAGCAGCAGGTACTCGCCCTTCCTGGGATGGATGCGGAACGAGAGGTCTCCGACCATGGCCGCCACCTCGTCGGCGAACAGGCCGGCCGCGTTGACGACAAACCGTGCCGAAAGGCTTTCGGCGTCGGACATCAGCAGGAAGCGCGGCGGGGATGACGAATCGGATGCCCCGTCTGGCGGAAGGAGTGACCGGCCTGCTTCCCCGGCTTCCGCGAGGTGTGTCCGGCCGGCCTCTCCATCCCCTGCGGCGAGCGGCCCGGCATCCCCCGTCTCCGCAATGCGGCGGATACGGCGCACCGGCCAGCTTCGCAGCAGGGTGACGCCATTGGCGACGGCGTTTTCCGTCGCACCCACGGTCAGCTGGTACGGGCAGACGATGCCGGCGGTGGGGGCATGCAGGGCGGAAACGACCGCCGGGGAGATGGCGGGTTCCATCGCGCGCACCGCGTCACCCGGGAGGATGCGCAGTTCCGGCACGCCGTTCCTGCGACCGTGGTCGAGCAGCCGCGCGAGCTTGGTTTCATCCGCCGCGTCAAACGCGAGCACCAGGGACCCGACTGCATGGAACGGCACATCGAGCTCGCGGGCGACCTGCGGCATCAGCCGGGTGCCTTCGACGTTCAGCCGCGCCTTGACGGTACCCGGCTCCGCGTCGTACCCGGCATGGACGATGCCGCTGTTGGCGCTGCTCGTCTCGGCCGCCACATCGGACTCCTTCTCGATCAGGACCACACGCAGCCGGTATTTCGACAGCTCGCGCGCGATCATCGCGCCGATGACGCCCGCACCGACAATCGCCACATCGTACGTGCCCCGATGCCGGATGGCCGGCGGCACGCTTTCCCGCATATCCGGGGCCCCGGCGTTTCCATGGTTCGGTTGCATGCTGGCTCCCTCCCCGTCCCGCGCGCGAAGATGCAAAAAAGCCACAACGCAAATGGAAGCTGTGCTTCCATCCGGTTGTGACTCCCATACTCCGCCACCGCAGGACATCGCCGCCGGCCTTGCGCCGGCGCGCCTTACCGCCTCATTCTACCACGATGCCGCCACGCGGGCAACACGCACATGGCAGGCGGTGGCCCCGCACCTGTCGCGCGCATGCCGACACGGCCCCATCCGGCGCCGCAGGCGCATAGCCGCACCTGAAGCAGATGTCGAAGAAAAAATGACAGGGGCGTTGCTTGCAGCGGAGGATGCGGTGGTATCAAGCACCTATGAAAGACGGAACGATGGCAGACCAAAGGCCAACCACCCCCAATGGTCACAGGCAGCCGGTGGACAGGACCACCAGGCACGAGGTGCCATTCCGCGCGCTGTTCATCGCGGCCGTGTACCTTGTTGTCAGCCTGCTCTGGATCCTGTTTTCCGACAGGCTGGTTTTCGCGCTCTTCGAGGACCACGAGACGCTCAACCGCATCAGCAGCATCAAGGGGTACGGCTTCGTCTTCGCCTCCTCGCTGCTCATCCTCGGTCTCACCTGGCAGGCCCTGAACCGGCTCAAGAGCGCCAACGGCAGGCTGGCCGACTCGCTCGACGCGGAAACCGCGTTGCGTGAGGAGGTGCAGATGCAGTTCAACGAGCTGGAGACGGCAAGGGAGCAGCTCGAACGCAAGAACGAGGCGCTCATGCAGTACCAGAAGGCCATGCGCGCCATGCTGTACAAGGACGACTGGACCTCGCTGCCGAACCGCCGCGCGCTGCGCGGCTTCCTCGAGCGGCATGCGGCAAGTCCGCACCTGCGCCCGCTCACCCTGCTGTATATGGACCTCGACAACTTCAAGCTCATCAACGACGTGTACGGTCATTCCCGGGGAGACGCCTATATCCGCACCGTGGCGGAGAACCTCCGTTCCCGTATGGGGAATGCCTGGGTTCTGTACCGTATGGGTGGTGACGAGTTTGTCTTCTGCCATCAGGGCCCGCTGAGCGACATGGAACTGTCGGAAGCAACCGGACAGCTGCTTGATGTCTTCTCCACCCCCCTGTCCGTCGACGGCGCCTCCATTCACGGGTCGGTCAGCTTCGGGGTTGCCCGGTTTCCCGAGCACGGCACGTCCGCCGAGGATCTGCTCAGGAACGCCGACATCGCCATGTTCCGGGCCAAGCAGTCCGGACGGGGGCGCTGCGTCGTGTTCAACATGGACATGCAGGAGCATGTCAGCCGGCGCTTCCACATCGAGTCCGCCTTGCGCGACGCCCTTGCGGATGATGAATTCAGTTTGCTCTTTCAGCCCCAGTACGAGCTGCTGACCGGCAGGGTCAGCGGGTTCGAGGCGCTGCTGCGTTGGCGTTCGGCGAAGCTAGGAGCCGTGCCGGTTTCCGAGTTCATCCCCATCGCCGAGGAATCGCGGCACATATTGCCAATCGGCGCATGGGTGCTCGACAGCGCATGTCGCTTCCTGCGCAGGCTGCACGACACGGGCCGGCGCGACCTATCCATGGCGGTCAACATCTCCATGCTGCAGCTGGTGCAGGATGATTTTGTGGACTTGGCCATCCGCACGGCGGAACGCAACGGCGTGCCGAACGACAAGGTCGAGCTGGAGATCACCGAGTCGATCCTCATGCAATCGCGCAGCCAGGTGGTGCCGGTGCTGCAGCGGCTGCGGGCAGCCGGGTTCCGCATCAGCCTCGACGATTTCGGGCAGGGATATTCCTCGCTGAGCTACCTCATGGCGATGCCGATCAGCGTGTTGAAGATCGACAAGCTGTTCATCGACGCAATCGGCAACGAGGGTCCGGGTGGCCCCGTGCTCAAAACCATCCTCGAGCTTGCCCGCAGGCTGCGTCTTCGGACGGTTGCCGAAGGGGTGGAGACGGCAGAACAGAAGGAATTCCTGCTGGCCAACGGCTGTGATCGGCTGCAGGGCTATTGGTTCTCGAGGCCGATTGCCGAAGATGCGGCCATCGAACTGCTGGACAACCACCCGGTACAGCGTATGTAACGCGGGCATGCCCCACAGCCTCCAACCCCGCGCCATCGCCTTGCCTCATCCCCTTGCGCCATCGCCTTGCCTCATCCCCTTGCGCCATGCGCGCCTTTCGGGATCACGTCCCGCATGCCTCCACCCCCGCGCCGTGCACGCCCATGCACGCCCGAGCACGCCTGTCGGCACTTCGCGCTCCACATTCAGTCCGACAACCCCTCGCCGTCCCAATCCGGTATGCGCTCGCGCCCGGCGGCGGACAGCTCCTGCACGTACCCTTCCTCGATGCCGAGCCGGAACAGGGCCTCGACGACCCGCTCGTATTCGCGGCGCCTGAGCCGCCTGTCCGGCGCGGCAACCGCATCAGGCATGGGTGTGTACTGTCCCATGAGGCTGACCGGAACAGCGTTCCCGAACGTGGCGGCCAACCACTCGAGGATGCGGATGCTGTCACGGGTGTGTCCGGGCAGCACCAGATGGCGCACGAGCACCCCGCGTACCAGCAGGCCTTCGCCGTCGTAGGCTGCAGGCCCCGCAAGCCGGACCATGGCGCGGATCGCCTCCGTCGCACGGTCGAAATAGTCGGGTGCGGCCGCAAGCTTGCCGGACAAGGCCGGGTCGTGGAACTTCAAATCCGGCAGCCAGACGTCGATGTGGGGCGCCATCACCTCGATGGTCTCCGGCGCATCGTACCCCCCGCTGTTCCAGACGACAGGAACCGACAGCCCGTCACCGCAGCGCGCCAGCGCCTCGCAGACGGCATGCGCCTGATGGGTTGGATTGACCAGGTTGAGATTGTGCACGCCCTTGTGCGCCAGGTGTAAAAAGATGCGCGCAAGTCGATCCGCATCCATCTCCCAGCCACGTCCTTCCCGGGAAATGGGGCGATTCTGGCAGAAATCGCACCGCAGGCTGCAGCCCGTAAAGAACACCGTGCCGGAGCCGCGGGTACCGCTGATGCAGGGTTCCTCCCAGAAATGAGGAAAGGCCTTCGCAACCACCGGCGGGAGGCCGATGCCGCAAAAACCTTCCTTCACCCTGCGATCCGTGCCGCAGCGACGGGGACACAGGGTGCAGCTTGTCATGTCGAACGGAGAGGTCCACGGCGTGTTCACACGCCCTCCTCCTCCATCATGCCCTCGGGTGCGTCCACCTCGGTCCATTCGGCGAAACGCGCCTCCTCGGCCTTGACATAGCGCAGGCGCAGGAAGGCGGACAGCACCAGGAACAGGTCGAGCACAATGTTGAGCAGGAATGCGCTGGTTCGCCCCGTCAGCGGATTGGAAGCCATCAGGAAGGGGCGGAGCACGAGGAACAGCAGCAGCAGCTTGATCCAGAAGCGTCGCACAAGATCCTGCCGATAGGACGGTTCCTGCTCTCGCAGCAGCCGCGAGGCATGGCCCATGTAGAAGCGGACGGCCGCCTCGATCAGCACGAACAGCCAGAACAGGCCCTTCACACCGAATATGGGCTGCACCTGGCTGACATCGAGGACATTCTTGAACTGGTCGAGAATGCTCTGGAACATATCGCTCATGGCTTTCCTCCGTTCGGCGTCTCCGTGCGGACCGCCTCGCGTTCTGGCGCGGACTCCGCCTGCTGCGCGACGAACCGGCAGATGGCGTCGGCCAGCAGCTGCCGGTCCCATGCGTTGTCGAGCCGGTACCGTTCGCTGAGGATGTGGCGGCCGGAAACGCTTCCGGCCTCGGTCACCTGGGCGCCACCGAGCAGCACGCCCGCCTGCGAGGCCTCTCCCGCCGCCCAGACCATCATTTCATGCGTGCCTGTCTCCACAAGCCGGCGGTGCAGCGTCTGACCCGACACGACGATCTCGAACCGGAAAGACGCCTGCTGCCTGCCCTGCTCGGATTCGAAGCGGATCTCATAACCGGGTCCCTTTTCGCCTGGAAGCGGCGGCAGACGGTCCGCCCCGGCCGAGCCGGACACATAGCGCAACACGCCGCGCCGCATTCCCTTGCCGGGCATGAGGAACCAGGTGAACAGCACGTATGGCACACCGCGGCCCAGGCTGCGCTGCATGCGCTCGGCAAAGCGCTCGCGTTCGTCCTCGGAGTGGAAGCGCAGCAGGGTGCCCTCGGGTCGGATGGAGCCGGAGCGGATGAGGTTGCGAAACGCATGGTAATCGGCCGCACGGAACAGCATGGCCATGAAAAGACCGGTGAGAAAGCCCTTCCGCACCTCGCCCGGATGGTTCGGAAGGCCGAGCTCGGTCAGATGGGATGTCTCGGCGAAATAGTCCTGCGCCTGGAACAGACGTCCCGCGCGTTCGCGTTCGATCGAGCGCACCACGTTCAGGGTACGCGCCGATTGCTTGCGCAGGGCATCGGCCCGGCGGACCAGCCCCTGCAGGCTGCCGAAGTTCGCGTCCTCGGACAGGTTGCGGCTGCGCCGCACCAGCAGGCCGACCAGCTGGTCGGTGTCCGTGCGGCCGTACAGGCCCACATCGGCCAGGGCTGCGCGGAAGATCTCCCGCAACGAGAGACGCATGTACAGGATGTAGGGCTTGGGCGACCCCGGCTCCGTCTTGCGGTGGAACTGCAGCGAAGCCGCCCAGTCGCTGACGCCGCCAAGGAACGGACGGACCAGCAGATAGGCGATGGGCCGGATGGCCCAGGCGATCGCAAGCAGCACCAGCAGCAGGAACAGCAAACCGAGCGCGGTGCGCAGCGGCCCTTTCGCAAGCAGGCCGCTGTAGAAGTCGAGCAGCTTGACCAGCAGGCTGCAGACGGTCGTGAGGATATCCATGACCTTGCTCATCCAAAACCTCTTCGGGCGCGTGATGGACCTTCGCCCTCCGATGCGCTGCGACAGGCCAGCGCACGGTGAATGCGGCGCCGGTCAATGACATGCGGGAGGTGTCCGGGGCGAGGCACCTCTACCATACCATATTCGGGAAAAAAGCGGAACGGCCGCGCCGCACCCTTCATGCGGCCGCCGACTCCGCTCACGCATGCGTCAGCGCCGTCTTCGCCGGACTGGAACGACCCTCGAGGTCGGGCCGGCGGCCTTCGAACGCGGCCATGGAGATCTCGATGACCTCCTCGGCCTCCTTCGGGGTCATGCAGCCGACCGTGACCATGTCGCAGGGCCGGAGGGTCGCCCAGGAAAAGTTGAGGCCCACGTAAGGCGTGCAGCGGCCCGCAGCCATCGACTTGATGGTCATGACGGGTTTTTTCGCCTCCCAGATGATCTTGCTGATGGTCTCGATCTCGATCTGCATCAGGAAGCCGAGGCAGTTGTAGATTTGAATGTACGTCTCGACATCGTAGCCGTTCGCGTCGGCGTACAGCACCAGCTCCGGCATGTGCGCCGACAAGCCCGGAATCATGCCCGCGTCGCGGATCATCGCCAGATAATCGGGCAGACGGTCGATGGTGCCCTTGTTCTTGCTGACGAGCTGTTCGGTGCTCGAATGGTGCGGGAAGCAGAACGTGGCGCCGTTCTGCCTGCTGGCCTCGATGGTGGCGGCGGCCTGCGCGCGCGCCATCTCATTGTCGTCGACATTGAGGATGGGCGTGTCGACCAGGATCATGCCCCGGCCCGTGCGGTCCTCCGCCAGGCGGATGCCCCGCATCAGGTGCTCCTGACCGACAAACGGCGCCATGATGGTGTCAACGCCCGCACGCAGGTACACCTCGAGCAGGTCCGCGATCTTTTCCGCCGTGTCGTTCTTCGAGCGGATGAGCTGGTCGGCCGCGGCGCCAGTATGGCTCCAGCCGAGGATCCAGTTGGTGCCGATGATCATGCGGGACAGGGACTTGCCGCCAACGAGGGTGCGTGGGAACTGACTTTGCTCCATGGGTTGCTCCTTGTGCGGACCACCGGCGCCGGATCCCGGCGCTGCGGGTCGCCTCCATCGTGGCACCCGCCGTCCGATCATCCACGGCTGGCAGGGCACCCATTCCACTGTATCAGCATCCCGATGATGAAACAAGATTGAAGTCCGCTCCAGGCGGCATCCCGGAAGGATTCACAAACTCAATGATTCGACCGCCGCCAACGCGGTATAATGATAGGGCGCGCACAACAG